>JAIRQC010000033.1 GCA_031256675.1 Rikenellaceae bacterium | reverse complement strand
TGCCTTCTTCGGAGCCTTTCGCCTTACGAGAGCTTTTGTAACCGCGTTATTTATTGATCATCAACAAAACGCGGGAAAATTCTTCAAGCGAAATCTGTTCTGTCACCGCTTTTGCCCGCAAGTGATAGGTCTCGAAGGTCGTATGATTACCTGCCTCCGACAAGATTGCTTCATCCGAGATGAAACCGTTTATCTTTAATATATCTATAAGATTTTCACGACGGAGTTTATACCGTTGCAAATTGCGGCGCATACTGCGCTTGAGCGTACGATCGGCGTTAGTGGTAATGCTTCTTCCATTTTCAAAATTTTGCTGCTCATCGACGGTCAGCGGATTCACTCGAACCCCGAGTCGAATAATTGAAGATTTTTCTTCGCTGTTTTCAGCTTCATTAACCAATGCCCATCCTATGCTGTTCGTGCCAATGTCGAGGCCTAATATTTTCTTCATAAATCTACAATTTAGTTTCCCAAAAGTACAAAATTATTTTATATTTGTCAACAAAATTTGTTTATGAATAAAATAATCACTACGTTTGCAAAACAATTTTGAAGCAAATCACAATAAGGATTATTCCGTTGTGAAAACATTCAGAGCGGGGAGACATCTATGATGTGTCCTCGTTCTTTTTTTGCGAATAACGGCCCCCCCCGGCTACCGATGCACAGTTTGCCATTGCCTTAACGTAGCGACCAGCAAAGGATGTCCGGCGAGCGGTGCAAGGCCGCACGAAGTGCGCTCCGTATAGCCTTGCACCGCTCGCCGGACATCGTTACCTTTGCGCAGGGCATGCGATGGCTACTTCCTTACATCTTTCACTGTTTCGGCTTGGTTTTTCAGGCGTTCGGCTTCGGCAGCGTTGAGTTTTGCCTGTGCCGCCTGTTCGCGCACAAGTTGTTCGTATTCCACGACTTGGCGGCGAATGGAGCGGATGCTGTCGGGATTGAGATGAAACTCGAACACCTCGCGGAGCATTAAGACATCTCTCGGCCCTGCCTCGCCTTTCATACGGATATACCGATACATCAGGTCGTTATCGCGAAATTGGGCGAGAGTCCGACGTTGGTTTCCGACGACGAATGACAACACCAAAATAATTAGCCCCATGACAACCATCGAAATAAACACCTTGCTCGAAGCTATGTCTATCGAGTGGCGGTGATGGACAGTGCTATCTTGTTTTGTGGCTTTGAGTTCTTCCAGTGCCTGCCCGATCTTTTCGAGTTCCGATTTAAGTTCCCGATGCTCGGTGTTGCGATATTCGCGCAATGCCTTGTTTACGGTGTCCTCGACGCTTTTCAAGGATGCTTTTTTGCTCCGGCGTAAACCCTTTGCAATCCGTGCTTTTGCAGATTTCCTTAATCAGTTCCAATACCTCCCGAAGTAGCCTGTCGCCCTCGTCGGGGTTTTCGACCCCATCAGGGTCGTCGGGATTGCTTTTCGACTTGCGGTCGATTCTGAAATGCTTGGTGAGTTTCTTCACTTCGGCAAGGATGAGGGCCAATGCGCTCTCACCTTGATTTTTTTGATTCGTTTCCATTAGAATTTTATTTTAGGACGTTTGACTTCATTTAGCTTTCGTTTCTGTCCCTCGGCGTGGGCAATCATTGCCGCCGCGACCGAGTTGATGAGTGCCGTGATACGGGCTATGTGTTCTTCGGGCAATTCGCCTGGTTGCCGTTGCATCTGCGCCGCCGATATACCTATACCCAAATCGTTCTTCGGCAAGGGCAGAGTGCCGCCGCCAAAGGGAGAGAGGTCGATTTCGCCGCCGCTTGTACTCCCGCCGGACGATGCCGATGGGAAGCACTTGGCGAATGCGTTGCGGTAATTCCTCGCAGCCGTCTGGAGGTTGGCTTTCGACTGTTGGGAGTATTTGGGCGCTTCAGCTCTCTATATGCGGTTGAAGTGGGCGTTTAGCTTCGAATAGCTGAAACTTTGGTCGATCTTCGAGCCGGAGAAGGTGTATTGGCCTTTCGTGAACCGGATACCCTCTTTTATGTCGGTACTGCCCTTATACTTAAACTCCAGCCCAATGCCTTGCCGTGACAGGTTACGTTCAAGGTCGCTCCATGACTTACAGCGCGGCAAGATGGTTTTGATGGCGTGATAAATCTCGTACTTCGTCTTGTCCGGCTCTCGTAGTCGATGCTCCCGAACCAGCTCCTTGCCATTGGCGAAATACAGCCAGTGCTTCTTGTTCAGTTCCCTGCAAACAGCGACATTCCTTAATCTGATGTTACTGTCGGGAACGATCGAACCGTCGTTCTTCACTCTGTTATAACCGATAGGCAATGCGGACGGGGCGCGTCATGATGCCGCACGATCAGATACTGGGTGTCGGTGATACCCATCTTCTGCATATACTCCCGCGCTATTTCGGTCATCTTTTTGTCGGTCAGTTTGTCCTTATCGCGTTCCGAAAACGACAGCGATATATGCCCGACGTTGTTCTTAACTCTCGGATTTAGCAACGCTTGTTCGTTAAAATCCTGCACCATACATATCGCGCACATTCGGCGGGGTTATGCCCTCCGAATCCAGAACGGTAGCGTCCTGTTTCATCACATATCCGACGCTTCCTGTGAATGATTTACCGCCTATTACCTTACCTGTCATCGCGAAATTGTTTTAACAGGTTCTCGATTTCTGCGACTATCGGTTGTAGCTTTTGTTTGATAGCGGCCCCGAATCCGACCGCATTAGCCAATCGGGTAAGTTGGTTAAGGTTCCGGGCGATGCCTTTGAGTTGCGCCATCAATTCGAGGTAGGCGCGACGCATCCTCTCACGAACATAGCCGCGAGTTATCAGCTCGCGAATCACCTGTGCCGCCGATTTCTCCGAGCGCAGTTTCAACTCCTCAAGCCGCAGGTGCTCGACGGCGTTGAGCCGTGTACTGACGACGTGTTCCTTGTATCGGGCATCCTCGACCCTTGGCCGACCGCCCCTGTTCTTTATATGCTTTGGCATAATTTAAATTGTAAAAAAATCATTGATTCAGACCAACGGGATAGGTTTCGGCTACCGAAACAGGTTAATGTTTGCATTAACACAAACTTGCCTCTTTAACCTCATTAAAATCCTCACCCTCACTGGCGGTAATTAATCGGCTGTGTCCGTCCGGTGAACACACCGCATCCACTTCACGGACACAGCCGACTGTTTCATTTTGCCACGCGCTATTTCTTGCTTTCGGCGATGGCGCGGACTTCGGTGGCGCGATAGCGTTTGCGTCCGCCGGAACCCACCGGAACGAGGTAGCCCGTCTTCGCCCATCGCCACAAGGTCAAGGCATCGATGCCCAACATTTGCAACGCTTCCGCGCGGGTCAGCAATTCTTCTTTGGCCGGAGGCTTCGGGGCGGCGGGCGTTTCTCCGGACGCGACAAGTTCGTCGTGCCACACGCGGAGTTCTTCGAGGCTCACGGAAACGGTCACGTTACCGTCAAGCGACATTAAATCCTTCAAATTCATACAATCATATTTATTAAACAGTTTTGCCCGTGCGCTTTACACGAGTCCGACCGCTAAAAAACCGAGTGATTTTTCGGAGATGATTTATTGCACAAAAAGGCAAACCATCTCCCGAAAATCTCCGAGAGATATAAATAACTATTCGTTGATTTTCAATATATTGGATGAAAACCAACGAGCGGCAAAATCTCCGAAACGACTCCGATAAATCACCGTCGGGACATAAAAAAAGCCCCATTCCGCGATGGAATGAGGCGTCCCGCAATCGAATGATATGGCTATTCTTTCAAGAACCGGAGGAAATCGGGAATGCTTTTTTGACGGGAGATGCGACCTTTTGGGTCGTGGATCGTAAGTTTGCCCTTTATCGTGGCGACCTCGACGTTCTCAAGATTTACAAACACCGCTTTCAACCATTCGACAACACACTCCTGCCGCTTGTCGATACGGTCGGCCCAAAAATGATTCCACAGGTTCCATCCGTAATGGTACAAGTCGTTGTTGCTGATTTTGTGCAACGGGATTTTTATAGGTCGAACCTTGTCTAATGGTTGCTCATAGGCATAGCATTTTATATAGCCATCGAGTAGCCCGAGTTCGTCAGCCGAAATATACCGCCCCGGAACCTTCGCGGTGTATTCGCAAAACAGGGCAATACTCTCCCCTCCCGCACGATACGGTCATGTACACTCTCCTCTGCAGGGATTGCCACTTTGCCGTTCCCTGTTTTTCGCTTGGCACGTTTTGCCAATCAACGGGCTATGCTTTTTACCAAGAGTAGATACAACACCGCCTCGACAGCCAGCACGACAACAAAAACAAGGTTCGCAGTTCCCGCATCGAGACCACTTGCAAGACCGGCGTACCGTACCGCAACGGCAATGATAACCGCCGCTATCGCCGTAACAGTGTACAAAATCGTATGCGCCGAAACCTTGTTAAAATCCATCGGTTTATCGTTTTATTTTCCAATAGCCGCCTCTGTCGCCTCCCACACGTTCAAGCAACCCTTTGGATTTAAGTTTAGAGAGATTGACCATTATGTTACCCGCCGTTATCCCTACAATCTTCGATAATTTGTCAGAAGTTATATATTGGTCAGCCGAAATGTTTTCAAGGATTTTACGCTCGTTCACGGATATATTTTCTGCGTCATTTCTGTGTTGTTACCGTGTTGTTACCGTGTTGTTCCTATGTCGGACGCCATTTCTGCCTCACTTTCTTCATCGGGATCGGCATTCCTCACAATGAATATATGCGCCGAAAAGGAGTTGTTTAGGGTTTTTCCCAAGCAACAGCACTCCGGCGACGGTGGGGCAATCGTGGCCCAAATCGAACAGTTGCAACGACGCCAACTGTTGCTTGACCGTTCGCTTTTCGTTTTTCAAAACGCAGGGTTTGACAAATTTAGGCAGGTATTCCGTTTTGAACAGTTCCAAGATAGTGCTGTGCAGGCAGGGCCGTCGTGTCGAATGTCGGCGATTTGACTTCGCTCTTTTCACGCATGATGCGCAACTCTTCTTCGTTCGCCTCGCCGCGTCTGGCCCCGACACACGGATCCACGGCACACCCTTGTATCTGACAGGGGTATTCCTGCTCGGCTGCACCTCGACCACCGCCAAATCACCCTCGGGGAACGAAACTTTCCCTGCCATCAGAGCGGGTTGGGGCAGGATATTGCCGTCGGAACGCAAGCCGGCCAGATTGCGCAACAACTCGTCCGCTACTTTCAAACCGCACAGAGCCCCATCATCCTCCGCACCGACCAACAAATATCCCTGTGTACCCTTGCCGTGCAAATCGTTCGCGAAAGCACATACGGCTATGGCGAATTTGTCTGTATCCTTGGTGAATGTGGTACGCTCGACACGTTCGTTCTCAATGTCGGTGAGGAGTGTTTTTATATGATCGTGTGTTATCATGGCGGCTCGTAAAATTTATACAAAGATAATCCTTTATTCCAACAGATTGACTACTTCCCGCTTGATGTCTTCGTCGATGTAGCGGTATTGGGCAAAAACTTTCGAGCCTTCTTTGTGGCCGCTCATCGCTCCGATCAGGTCGGGGGTTATCTTATGGATGTTGAGCCGGAAAGTCGATTTGTCTTTCGCGCGTTTATACAACTCAAACCGCATCAGACAACGGACAATGACGCTCAAATGCTTGAGCCGGTATTTGGAGAATCGGTGTTCGGCCTTGTACCTCTCTATCAACGCGAAGAAATTGGCCGGGTCTTCCTGCTTCGTCGCCTTCGGAGGCTTGTTGAATTCCTTGACCTTGCCAACTCCCCAATCTTGATATATGACCGATCTATCCTCGACTTTCTTAAGTTCGTCGTCGATGAATCGGGTCAGTTGAGTCAGTTTCTCTTTTTTGTTTATCAGTTGGGGTTGCTCGTCGCCGGGTATGGCGGGGATCGTTATCCAGTATTTTTTGCTCCACCGTTTCGGGTTCACCCAAATGCCGCTCGGGATTTTCATCACATAACCATACCGCACATAGATCCGCATATAGACTTGCAGTTCCGATGCGCTGTCGGTCACGTTGTCCGGATAATACGATGTGCGCCATTGTGATCGTCGTTAAAAATCCTCTCACAAAAGTAGGCACGATGATTTTTATTTCCAAGACTGCCGGACACCATTTGGACGCCAAATACCAAAAATGCCTCAAAACACGACTCGAACAATCGCCATCAAAAGCAAGGATATACCACTAATAAACAGCATATTATGCGGTAAAATAAATTGCGGATAAATTCAGCTCTTTTCATTCGGTTAGTCTCGACAACACTTTCATAAAGTCCGAATCTGTTGCCGACGGGGGAAAGGTCGCTGGCCTTTGCCCAATACGAAGCGCCGTCGGGGTAATCCGGCGTTCCGAAAGCCACAAGGATAAAAATAAAATCACCGGTAAGGTCGTCGTAACGACGCTGCAAATCCGGTAAGGCTGGCCCAACTTTACCCTCGACGTTCGGGACAGTACGGACCCGCTATCCCGAACCTCACAGCAGCCACCTGCATGCAGGTGCAAATACTGCCGAAAATCACCTCTCTTATCCATTTTCCCGAATGTTTATCAATTCGGGGGCGAATCTAAGGTGCGATTAACAATGAATTGATATTTTCCGTACCCGTAGGTAAGATAGATATATTCCTCGAAAGACTTGAGGGATAGTGGTTTCAACAACGTATTATAATTTCCAATCCGACTATCTTACAAGAGGAAGTTGTCATATACTTGCCGATGATAAAAAAATAGGCTGGCATCCAAAATTTGAAACACTTTTAGAACAATGAAAAATTGGGAAGAACAAAATATTATCACGGCTAATTTGTTTAATCCTGTTTTCTGTGGTGAAGTTATCCGCAGAACGGTTGTTTCGTATTAATGATAACGAAGAATATATCATTGCAAGATTTAATACTAATACCAAGAAAGTTAGCAGCGTTCCTGAAAAATTCATTGAAAAGACAGATAATGAGAGTCATCCTTTCAATGAAATTCATAACAACAGTAATATCGCAGGCTTAAAGGAGTTTCTGGCAAGAAAATTGGGTATTGCGGAAAATTTACAAATATCGGAAGGATATACACGAGAACCGTTGGAAGTAAACTTTAAGCATGCGCGTTTGTATGGTTTTCAACCTCAGACTTTAATCGCACGACGAGAGATCTTATTCTATAATCAGGCGGAACAATTTGTGTTACAAGCAATAAAAGACAGTTTGCCATATTTTTTAGGTGCGATTAGAGAAGACGGATTAAAACTGAAACAAGAAATCGCCCTGTTCCCCGCTTTTTGATGATAGTCCAACCAACTCAAGTATATTTCCCGCCGGAAAAAGACATAAACAACGATGGAACAATTCAGGAGAGTTCCGACAAAATCGCAGTAAAGAAAATCTTTGATTTTATTATTGATACTACAAATAAATTTAGAATCAAATTTTCAAGTGATAATAACCGACCATGCGAAAAATTCGATCAATGTATTAGAGAAGAATGGTGAAATGGGCAAAAATTAGTTCCCCAAGAATGGTTGAACGATGTAGTTGATTCAAAATAATGCTTAAAAAATGATTATTCTTATTTTGTTTTTTGTTTGGTAAAACGTGATTATTTGACAACCTGTGGCAAATATTACTGATACAGTTAAAGATACAATAAAAAAGTTTGCTTGCGGATATGTATTTACTGCAAGAGATTTCCCATTGCCGGTGGAAAAACAAAGGACAGTCAATAAGTTATTGGATAATTTTGTTGCTGTCGGGCAGATACGCCGTTTATCGAAAGGGCGGTTTTACAAACCGAGAATATCTAAATTCGGTGAACAATCGCCTGATATATTTCAAACAATCAAAGATTTGATAGAGAAAGACGGAAAGCCAACAGGCTATCTGACCGGTGCTTCGCTGTTTTTGAAATTAGGATTAACAATGCAAACGCCTATTAGGTTGCAAATAGCATTGAATAAATCAAAGAAATCCATTACACGCGGAAATTACAATATTAATTTTGTTATTCAACCGAATACAATTACCAAAGAGAATGTTCCGTTATTACAACTATTGGATTGCTTGCGCTATTTTAAGGATATTTCCAATATGATGCCAAACGATGCTTGTTCAAGACTATTATTTATATTCAAAAAACTGACTAATAAACAAGTAGCCTATTAAAACAGTTGGTTTTGAAATATAATCAGGCGACAATCGTTTTTTTAGGCGTTTTGCTTGAAACGCTAAATCAAGACGAGGATACAACAGAGTTATTCCACACACTTAATCATCAAGCATCCTATCAATTAGGCATATCTAATGATGTTTTGTTGAATCAAAAAAGTGGCATATACGATAAGATTCAGGATAAATGAAAAAATATCTTTATCTTTGCATTGAGTTATTTGAAACAATGGAAAAACGAAGTATAGCGAGGGAAACCGCTATTTTTCAAATCGTTACCCATTGAGTATACTCTTTGGCACAAGATGTTGTTTTTCAGAGGATTTCAGAAAAATATTTTGTACCTTTGCCGTCAAATATCAATGTCGCTGTAAAAACTAAACGTTATGCTTAAAACCAATTTATTGTTAACCGCATTGTTCGGTATCGCCGTTATGACATCATGCAATTGTGGCGCGGGGCGAAGCTCGGCTATCGACCCTGCCAATCTCGACACGACCGTCGCTCCGGGGGTCGACTTCTATCGTTTCGCCTGCGGAGGATGGCTCGAAACCCATCCGATGACCGACGAATATTCGCGTTTCGGGTCGTTCGACCGCGTGCGCGAGATGGCCCGCAACCAAGTACGCCAACTCATCGAGGAGCTCGCAAAGGGCGACAATACCACGCTCGGACGCAAGATAGGCGACATGTTCAACGTGGCGATGGACAGCGCCAAACTTAACTCCGACGGCTACCTACCGATCGTCCCGATGCTCGAAACCATCGACAAGATCACGACAAAAGAGGATCTCCAAAAGGTTGCAGCCGACATGCAGCGCAACTCATTCGACTGTTACTTTGCATTTTACGTCGGGGCCGACGACCGCAACAGCGCCATGAACATCCTCCATACCTATCAGGGCGGCCTCGGTCTCGGCCAGCGCGACTACTATGTCGACGACGACCCCGACACGCGGGAGATCATGGCCAAATATCGCGAACATATCGGTAAGATGTTCACCCTGTGCGGCTTCGACGAGCAGCAGGCGGCGCAGGCGGTGGCCGACGTGCTGGAGATCGAAACCCGCATCGCCGTGGCCTCGTCGTCGATGGTCGAATTGCGCGACCCGCAGGCCAACTACCATAAAATGACCATCGAACAACTGGGCAAGACCATACCCGGGATCGACTGGGCCGCGATGCTCGAAAACAACGGCATCGGGACTATCAACAGCTTGAACGTCAGCCAGATAGCACCTCTGCAAGAGTGCGGCAGGATTATCTCATCCCTCGACGTTGCCAAACAGAAGAACTACCTGCGCTGGGTCGTCATCAACGAGGCAGCGAGCTATTTGAGCGACGCTATCGTGGCGCAGAACTTCGACTTCTACGGCCGCACGTTCTCCGGCAAGAAGGAGTTGCGTCCGCGCTGGAAACGTGCCGTGGACGCCGTCGACGGCGTGTTGAGCGAGGCCCTCGGCGAACTCTACGTCAAGAAATATTTCCCGCCCAAGGCCAAGACTCGCATGTTGACGCTGGTCGAGGGGCTGCGCACGTCGCTCGCCGAGCGCATCGACGCCCTCGAATGGATGGGCGAGCAGACCAAACGACTCGCGCACGAGAAACTCTCGACATTCATCGTCAAGGTAGGCTACCCCGACAAGTGGCGCGACTACTCGGCCCTCGAAATCAGGGACGACTCGTTCTGGGCCAACATCATGCGCGCCCGCCGCTTCGAGTCGGACTACCGGCTGGCCAAGCTGGGCAAGCCTGTCGATCGCTCCGAGTGGCACATGGCGCCGCAGACGGTCAACGCCTACTACAACCCCGGCACCAACGAGATCTGCTTCCCTGCCGGTATTCTTCAGCCGCCGTTCTTCGACATGAAGGCCGACGATGCGGCCAATTACGGCGCTATCGGCGTGGTGATTGGCCACGAGATGACCCACGGCTTCGACGACAGCGGGCGGCAGTACGACAAGGATGGCAATCTGCGCGACTGGTGGACGGCCGACGACGCAGCCAAGTTCGAGTCCAGGGCCAAAGTTCTTGCCGACCAGTTCGACGCTATCGAGGTGTTGCCCGGGCTGAACGCCAATGGCCAGTTGACACTCGGCGAGAACATTGCCGACAACGGCGGGTTGCAGGTATCCTATCAGGCATTCAAAAAAGCCACGGCGGACGCTCCGCTGGAGACTGTCGGCGGTTTCACTCCCGAACAGCGTTTTTTCCTCTCATACGCAGGGGTTTGGGCCGGCCATATCCGTGACGAGGAGGCCCGCAGGCTGACCATTGCCGACCCTCACTCGCTCGGCAAGTGGCGTGTCGACGGCGCGCTGCCCAACATCGACGCCTGGTACGAAGCCTTCGGCGTCGTTGAGAGCGACCCGATGTTCGTCCCTGTCGACAAGCGCGCAAGGATCTGGTAGGTTGCGCATTGCAACAGAAATAGGTCGCTTCAAAGGTCTGATCTTCGTCATTCATGTGCTTTACTTTTCGTTATTGCGAAGTGGCGAGTTGGCGAGGGTTGAGAGGGAGAGGGAGTTGAGGGAGAGATGGTTGAAGGACGGGAGGACGAGAGGGACGCAAAAAACCGAAATGATCCGGTTCTTTCCGTCGTTGGCGACCGCGAACTTGCGAGCGGGGAAATCCATAGGTTCCGCCTCACTGGATTGCTCCGCTTGCAATGACGGAAAGGGCATGCAGGCGGAGAACTCTCGCAATGACGGAAAGGCTGGATGCTTCGGGCGAAGTTTTCAACGAAGTATCCTTGCACTGGATTGCTCCGCTTGCAATGACGGCGGAAATGGGGATTGTTTCCCTAACCGCACATACTCGCCCTCGCAATGACGTAATAGGCAGAATTACCTGCGCTTTGCGTGGTTCTTTCCAAATTGCCCTTCTGTGTTGCGTTCGGCTTCCTCTGATTATCGCGGCATTGTCCGCAAACGGCCTATGTCCTATCTCGTTCGTCGGTTTACTCGTCACCGCATGGGCAATTGTGCCACCCTTTGGCAATCAAATTGCTCTGGTCGGTTATTATTATTTGTTTCACTTCGAATAATTGTTGTTGGTCACTGGTCGCTTGTCGGAACTCAGTGTCGCTGCGAGCGTTATCTTGTATGTGTTTTCGTCGCAGAGGATAAAGACCACGTACTTATCCACATAGAAATTTTTCTCGTAGATACCATGGCGCGTCGACCACAAGGCTCCACAATCTGTCTCCACATCTGTCGCGACCAAAATACCTCCTGCGACTTTCGATTTTCCGCTCCGCCCATATCTCGACGCAATTGCCGATATCTACATAGTAAAGCTTCACTCTGATCTCTTTTATCGATGCCGTTTTATTCTCGCTCATAGCTCGGATTGTTATTTGGTTGCCTTGATTTTCCGGATTTCATGCAGCTCATCAGCTTGTTATAATTGAATAATAACAGCCAAAAGCAGTCGTACAAGAACGAAAACTCCATAACACACAACGGGGATCAATTTCAGTCGAACCAGTCAGAATCCGTACCCGACGGCCAGACGCAACGCTCCGGCGAAATCGTCGGGCACCCTGCTTATGCCCAACGCGACGCGGGCGTCGTAGCGAATGTCGCCGTAAAGGCTCTGCCCCTGCTTTTTAGCTCTCAGAAAATATGTGTACCTCGCGCCTATCATGCTGTCTACGCTCGCAGCCGTATAGTATTCATATTCGCGATGCAACAAATCGACACGCTGCTGCCCGAACCCTGCGGTGACCTCCATGTTGGGGTTTATGTCAATACGTGTACGTGTCAACACGTCGCCGTAACCCTTGCCTCCTCCGAGCCGTAACGATACGTCGATCATGCTGCGCCGCAGGTCGAAACTCTTCATCGCCTCGACATACAGGTCGTTACGCCGGATCGACTGCGTGTAGACATACGGGTTGACCACCGCTGCCGACGAGTTGCGCACCATGTTGACATACCCCGCCCTGAACGTCATGGATGGATGCTCCGCCTTGCCGAAGGCGACGAGATACTCTACGCCGATGTTGAATGTGTTGCGCCGAAACATCGAGTTGCTGCCGAGAAAGGTGGGATAGGTGACGCCGCCGATCTTCTCCTGGAAAATGTTCTGTATGGCGTTGTCTTCCGCCTCGAAGCGTGTACGGATATTGAGGTAATGTGTGCCGTGCGGGGTGGAGCAGGCCGCGCGTCCGGAATATTCGTATATGTCGCCCGTGTTGATCGTCAAGGCGTTGTCGCGGTCGCGACCCCAGTAGCCGTCGCGGGTATTGTATGTCGCCTCGCCCATCAGTTTCAGCTGTCCCAGAGTGAGCCCCGCCTGCAACGACAGGCCTTTGAGCACGTCGTTGAAGAAGTGCGTGCCGTTGCCGAGAGGGGTGTTTTGCCACTTGTCGAAGATGCCGAACCAGAGGCCGGTGTAGTAGTATCCGCCAACGACGTTGTAGTCGGGGCTGACCTGGGCGAACGTCAGCCGCTCGTGGAATTTCCGGTACAAATATGATCCTCCGACGCTCAGCAGGCGGTTGGAATATAGCAGGCTGCCGGTCGCCAGCAGGTCGAATGAAGTATTGGCGGTGCGCAGGTCTTTCATTTTGGCCTCGTTGCCTGCGTTGTAGTCGATCGACAGCCCCACCGAGAGGTTTTTGTATATCGGGGCCGCCACCGCCCCGCGCAGGGTGTAGGTCTCGCGCCGCTTTTCGGCCGGAATGCTGTCGCCGAGCCCCGCCGCATAACGGTCGGGGCGGACGAAGCCGGTGTTGGTCATATTCCTGCCCAGCAGATTGTTGTATTCGAGCGAGCCGTACATCGTCACCCTCCTCACGCGGGTGTACGACTCGGTGCGCAGGCCGTAGTCGAGCGAGTTGTCCGACTGATAGTACCTGACAAACCCGCCGTCGTTTTTGCCGAGACAGGCCTCGGCGAAGGAGTAGTTCTGAAAATCGACGAACCGCAATCCGGCGGCATTGTAGCTTTCCGACCACAGAAGTGTCCGTTTGAGGTCTTCCATGCGGTATTGCGCTTTCGCCTCGCCGTCCTCCTGCGCCATCATGGCAGGGGCGATGAGCAGACACAGGCCCGACAACAGCATGTATGCGATCTTGTTCATATCGTTATGGGCTATTGTTTGATAGACTGTGTGTCGCGAACCTCGAAATCCTCGCTCGAGTTGTTCGTGTCCCTGTATACGGTTGTCGGACGGCCCAGTGTGGCCGACATCTCTGCCGAGGCGGCGTCATCCACCTTGCGGTGCACCGTTTTGCCCATGTACGAGTCGGTCAGCAGCACGTATGAAACGTCGATGATGGCCGGAACGCGCTTGTGCTTGGTCACGGCGTCGAAGCACTCCACACCGTCGAGCACCCACTCGCCAGGTATCATGGCGTAGTAATTGCCCGAAGTGGCCCCCGGTTCGCGACGGAGATTGGCGGGATCGTTCACATATTCGTATGCCGTGGATACCTCTGCCGGAATGCGGAATATCACCGGCGCGGGGCTGGTGACGGAGAATGCGTATGCGTTGGCTGCGTCTATCTTTTTCAGCACGCTCAGATAGTGGCCTGCGAGGTTGACGCCCGGGGCAGGGTGGTAGTTCACATTGGTGTAATACCTGTTGTCATATGTCACCCAGTAGCCCGAGACGTTCAGGTTGACCGAATTGGGCCACAGCAGCGTATGGTCGATTGCTGCGCACAGAGCCACCACGGCCTTCTCTCCCGGTTGAAGTGGGAACGTCCTGCCCGGGTTCTGTGTTGAACTCGGGAACTGCCATACGGCGCTGTTGATCGGGATGGTATCCATGAGCGAGCCGTCCGGCCTGATCCACTTGCTTGCGCTGGTCGGGGCGTTGTATGCCCCCACCGTACCGAGGCACACGCTGTCGAGGTAGGCCACCTGATCGCTGTTGTTGTATATGGCGATGTATTTGTCGTACTGGTTGTTGGCCACAGGCGGGCCCGGCCTCGAACAGCCGCGGTAGTAGACCTCCCCTATCACCAGCTGGCCGGCATAGGAGACTATCATGTCGATGACAACGTCGATCGTGGTGCTCGACCCGTCGGTCACCTTCAACTGGTCTACGTTGCGGTTGAACAGCGGCACCGCCCCCGCCACCGAGGCGCCCCTGTGCGAAACGCTTATACGGTAAACGCCGTACTGCAACTTCACCGAGGCCCTGCCGTTGCCGTCGGTCTGCACACGGAACTCGGTTTTGGCCGAAGGGTTCTGTATGACCACCGTAGCCCCTGCCCCCAGCTCGCTTTCGTATGCGTCGGGGTATGTCAACTGCAAATTTATCGTGCGGACGCCCGTCCCGTATGGGTTGTGCGACAGCACGTCGTCGAGCCGTCCGCAGGAAACCCATGCGGAGAGGACAGCCGATATGACAAGTAATTTTTTCATGGCAGCAACTGTTATTTGATCCTGATCCTCAGCGTGGCCCCGTATGAGAGGGCCCCGCCGCGCGGCGAACGGAGCCCGCTGGCAATGCTCCGCACCGGCGGATCGCTGTTGATGAAGTTGTTGGCGTAGAATGACAGCGAGAACATGTCGCCGATCTCTTTGGTTATGCTCAGGTTGACCGTCGAAACGTAGAGGTTGTTGCCGTCCTCGAGAAAATGGGCGTCCGTGTTCGACGTCCGGTCGGCATTCCAGAAGCGCGGGTCGGATACGTTGACCTCGGTGAAGGGGTGCATGACCCCGTCGAAGCCCATGTAGGCCACCGGATACTGGTGGGCGGTGTACCGCTGGCCGTAGACGCTCGGCAGGCGATTACCATGCTCGTCGACCATGAAGGCCCACTCTGCCCCGTTGTACTGTGTGAGCGCCTGGCTGCGGCTTATGACGTTCGACTCGAGGCGCAGCGAGACGGTCATCCGCACCTCCGGAATATGGGTGGTGGCGGTGAGGTTGGCGTTGACGGAGCTCGTTCGTGAACCGTTCTCGGTCGTCACGCTGCCGGGATAGAAAAGCACATAGTTGTAAGAGCGTCCCACGGGCAGCCCGGCATAGGAGGTATTCGCGGTATAGCTCGCCGCCAGCCGTTCGTCTATGCGTTTGGAGCTGAAATAGGCGGCGTCGAGGCGGAATGATGTGCGGATGGCCTTTATCCGACCGAAATCGAGCGTCAGTTCCACTCCCTGCGTGGTGTATGGGGCCCCGTTGTTCGGGCGCGAGTTGCTAAGGAACAGTGTGTCGTTGACCAGCGCGGGGATCAGCGTCTCGCCCGAGGATGGGTTGTCGAGGTCGCGCACCCACACCTCGCCGCTGTTCCTGTCCACACGGAAGCCCGGGTTGTTCGGCACGGCGAACTGTCCGTCCGACCGGCGATAGGCAAAGGCCTCCCACACGGTTTCGGAGATATACGGGTTCTTGGCCCTGTTGTTGAAATAGGCCACCGACACCGATACGCCCCCGAGATTGGCGCTCAGTCCCAACTCGGCGTTGCGGCTGCGCGACCATTCGAGCTGCGGATTGAGCAGTTCGTTGTAGACATTTGTCAATCCGACGGTGTAATAGCTGTTGTTCGTGCCGTAATTCTTGTCGAAAACCACCATGTCGTGGTAGCGCGGCCTTTGGTAGAGCAGCCCCAGCGAGGGCAGCTTCTCCATCATGCCCCAGCCTCCGCGCACGCTCAACTCGCGCAGGAAGCCCTTTTTGCTCCGGTTACCGTCCACAATGGTATAGCGGACGTTGAACCGCGGCGAGAGCGAGTTGGCGTTTTTGTATACCATGTCCCTTATGTCCACCCTCTCGTAGCGCACGCCGGCCATCAGGTCGACGGCCGTCCGCCCCGGCGTGGGCACATGGAGGTTATCCTCGACGTAGGCCGACCAGTTGTTGACAAACGGCACGCCGGTATAGGGATAGGGACGGTAGCCGTCCTCCTCTATGCCGTTGCGGTACCACTCGCCGCGCCCGACGTTGCCCGACGAGCTCCACCCGAGGCCGGCCTTGATGTTGTTGTTCGCCCTGCCGAACCGCCGGTTGAGGCGATAGCGCAACTTTGCGCCCATGTTGAGACCCTTGCTGTCGACTACCCTGTCGCGGTAGTACATCGTCGGCTGGCGTGCGGTCTCGAAGTAGCCGCTCTCGGTGGAATTTATCGTCGGCTTGCTCGTCGACCCTGCCACGTATGTGTAACTCTCGGCAAACTGGTCGAAATAGTTGGCGTTGGCCTCGGCAGCCAGGGCGGTTATCCAGCGGCTGTTGATCTGCCACGTGGCGTTGAAGCCCGCGCGTGCGCCGTTGTCATGATTTTTTGTCCAGTCGACGCTTGGCAGGTCGGGGTCGTGGTCGATATTTTTCTGTCCGTAGTTGCCCCCTGCGTTGACGCTCAGGTCGAGTACCCTGCCCGCCAGCCTGAAATTGTTGGAATAGGCTACCGAATAGGCGTTGCGCGAGTAGGTGGTATAGCGCGAATAGGGCTGCTGAAAGGCATGGGTATACTCGACGCTCGCGTTGAGTGTCCCGTTCTTCTTTCCGAGGGAGAAACCCTTGCTCAGCGCATAGGTTTTGGCCGTCGGGTTGACCGATATGCTCGCCTGATAGGGTGTGCGCCCCTTTCTGGTCTTGATCATCACCATGCCGCTGGTCATGTCGCCGTATTCGGCCGACGGCACGCCGGTCATTATCTCCACCGACTCGATGTCCGTAACCCCTATGTTGCGGGTCATAGGCCCCTCGAGGCCGGTCGTCATGTTGCCGTTCGACGACAGGCGCACCCCGTCGACCTCTACCGCCGTGCCGAAAGTGCCGTTGCCGTCGCCGCCGCGCAGTTTGAAACGGAAAGCCTCGGAGCCGGAGTCCGACAGCAGGTCTGCCTTGCGGGTCTGGCCCCCTGGCAACAGGCTCATCACGTCGGTGGCCGAGAGCACCTGCATGTGTTCGAGGGCCTGCCGCTCGATGATGTGCGAGGTGTTGAGGCTGTTGCGGTTCTCTTTGGCCGTGACCACGACGGTTTCCAGCGTGAGGTTATCCTCCCGCATACGGAAGTTCAGCCCCTCGAGGTTCCTTGATATGTCGAGGTCGAGCTCCACCCGGACATAGCCCTGATAGGAGATCACCACACGGGTGCGGCCTGAGGGAACACGCTCGATACTGAAAACGCCCTTTACGTCTGCTACTCCCGTCAGTCCGTAAGCGGGCAGGGCGACCGTCGCCCCCGGAATAGCCGCGTTGTCCCTCTGCCGGGCCACCTTGCCCTGCACTGTGAATGTCTGACGCTGGCTTTGGCCATTCTGTGCAGGCAGGCCGCCCGCGAACGCGACAAGCAACGACACAATTATAAGGCAACTCCTTTTCATGTTCGGCGATTTGATCGTTATTCGGACGGGCTCCCTGTCTGCTTCCCGTGCAGGGCATTGTGGATGCTGTCCAGCTGCAGTTGCAGGTGGGCGTAATCGAGGCTGTGTTTGGGATAGCGGCCCACGCACTTTTTTATCGCGCGGTATATCGTCCCGAGTTCGTTCCATGTCAACGCCTGTACGTCTGTGGCGTTGAGAATATTGCCTCCGGCGGCCTGACGTTCGTTCAACTCGCGCGGGGCCATCTTTTTCAGCCGGTCGACGTAACTCCGTTGCAGGCTGCGCTCGACGGCCGACATCGGACGCCCCCTGTAAGCGTTGCGGTAGAGGTAGGAGGTCACGTCGCTCAGAAACTCCGCGGGGCTGTATGCCTCACTGTCGCGATAGCTGGCCTCCATCATGCGGTAGATTGCCGAGAGCGAAACCGTTTCGCCCAGCACCGCCGAGGGAATGAGCCGTACCTGCCGTTTGTAGACCCCCGTCGGGTCGAAACGGCGGAACAGATCCTCGCGGTAAAGCCAGTCGGGGAAGTCGAAAGCGTTCTCGCAAATGAATTTCAGCGCCGCCTTCTGTCTCGACCTCTCGACCGGTACATAGACAGGGCCGTCCTGCCCCTGATGCTTATAGGTCTCGTACTGGCCGCCGATGTAGCAGTTCACGTGGCCCATGTAGCGCTTCCACTGCGCGATTATCTCCTCGTAGTACTCCTTGACGGGAGCGTATGTTTCGTATGGCTCGACGATCCACCTCTCGAAGTTCTCCATCACATAGCGCAGATTGCGCAGCCCGAGCTCCACTGCCTTTATCGCATCGTCGCCGAGGTCTTCCATCTGGCCGCGCGGGTCGATCTGCGAAAGGCCGTGTTTCACATAAAGGTACGCCGGATCGCCCTCCCTGGCCCTCACCCATTTGTCCAGCTCGGGCAGCTCGTCCTTTGGCGAAGCGGCGTCGAGGATCGGGCGGTAGCCCCATTCGATGGCATAGCGGTCGTAAGGCCCGACGCCGGAGATATATCTGCGCACGCCATCTTCGGGCTGGGCGACGTAATTGTAGCGGGCATAATCCATGACCGACGTCGAGGCGCCGTACCTGTCGGTGAACGAGGGCGAACGCAACGAATCGACCGCAATGGCGCTGCTCGAGGCAAAGTTGTGGGCCAGCCCCAGCGAGTGTCCCACCTCGTGGGTGACCACCTGCCGGTAGAGCTCGCCCATAACCTCGTCGCTCAGGACGAGGGTGCGGGCCTGCGGGTTGGAACCGGCGGTCTGGATGCGGTACCAGTTCGAAACGAGCCTCATAAGGTTGTGATAGATACATACGTGCGCTTCGAGTATCTCGCCCGAGCGCGGGTCGGCCACGTGCGGCCCGTAGGCGTTCGCCGTCTCAGAGGCCAGATAGTTGACCATCGAATAACGGGCGTCCATGGCGTCGAAATCGGGATCCTCCTCTTTCGACGGAACGTCCCGGGCAAGGATCGCGTTCTTGAAGCCGGCCTGTTCGAAAGCCGTTTGCCACGCCTCGATACCCTCCTTGAAATAGGGCACAAGTTTCTTCGGGGTATTGGGGTCAATATAAAAGACGATGGGCTTTACCGGTTCGACCGCCTCGCCGCGGCGGAAAGCAGCCGTATCGGAGGGCTCGAGCCTCCAGCGGCGAACGTAGCTTGTTTTCTTGATGCGGAAATAGTCGTATGAATAATCGGTCTGCGACTGGGTGAAGAAGCCCACACGGTCGTCGCCGTAACGTGGCGTCATCGGCTTTTCGGAGAGCAGCTGCATCGAATGGTTGATCTCGAAGGTCACGTAATCCGCTCCGCTGTTGGCCGTCCTGTCGCCCGAAGTCCGCTTGTAGGTCTTCTGCGAGCGGCACTCGATGTTACACGGAAAGGCCTTGACATAATAGATAAAGCTCTTGTCGTCCTCCTGTGCGCCGAGGTGGAATGTCGATTTCTCTTTGGCGGCCAGGCCGAAAGTGAAGTTGTCCTTGCCGTACATGTCGGTCGCGTCGATCACCGCCGACGAATCACTGCCGAAGGTGCGGATGTCGAAAGCCTGAAATATCGGCTCGACATACGAACTTTCGAACGACTTGTAGATGTCGCTCTCACGGTCGGCGACAGTATAGACATATGGTTTGCGGAGGTAGATCTTCTTCCTGTTGGCCGCCATGTCCCAGCGCAGCATGACCTCGGCTATCGACTCGCCTCCGTTGCCCGCCCCGCCGCCTGTCCTGACAGTCCTGACAACCAGCAGTACCTCGCGTCCGATCATGGCGTTCGGCAGCTCGAAATAATACCTGTCGTCAATGCAGTGCACGTCGAACATGCCCTTCTGGGTGATGGCCTTATCGGTGATCACATCCTTATAGGGCTTGAGGGCTGTTCGGGCCGCCACCTGCTCTTTTTTCTCGTCCGTTTTGGCCTCGCCCTCCTCTTTCTCCTGTTTCTCCTGCGCCGCTGCCCCTGTGGGGAGCATGACGGCCAGCGTGAAGAGCGCCGCTGCAAACCTCTTGTGGAATACTGTCATAAAATGGGTTAATCATGGTGCATCAACAGTCTGTAAGGCTGTCGATGCACCCGAAATCTATTTTTTGTCGTGGGCCTGATTGCAGTTGTGGGCTTCGCCCTCCTTGCGGTCGCAGGCCCCGTCCTTTTTCCTGGGGCAGTTTGCACACTTTTTGGCCTGTGTCTCCTGCGCCTGCTGACGCACGGCGGCGGCATAGGCGTCATATTTCTCCTTGCTCATCGTGGCGGACATATCTTCGGAGAGCTTCTTTTTCAGGGCGGCGATCTTAGCCTTGTCCACGGGCGTCTGCGCAAGGAGGGCCTTCGCATCCTCGGCATACTTGGTGAATATGCTTTCGAGCTTCTCGGACTGCTCCTTGTCGAGGGCGACGAACTGTTTGACAAACTCTACCTTGTCTTTCGGTGTACGCTTTTGAGCGTAAACGCCTGCCGCCATACAAAGCGCGACCAGTACAAAAACGATCCTTTTCATTTTAATTTGAGTTTTTATTGAATTAATTGGTGGTCTTAATTATCTGTCTCTGTTGCAGGCGTTGTTGCCCCCGGTCGTCGCAGGGCATAGCCTCGGGCATGAAATCCGCCTTCGGGGTGAGCATGTCGGGCGGTCTGTCGCTCAGGCCGGCCATCTTCAGCGGGGTGGAAAGGCGCCCCGTTAGTCGGTCTTTGTTCGATGACAAAAGTAGCGCCGCACGCAGCGTCGCACAATAGCATTTTTGTGGTAGCGGCTATGATGTTTTTCCGTCCTGCAACTTGTTGGCCCTCTTTGTCGACGGGCCTCGACATCTTTTCTTACTTCGTGAACGGACTTCGTGAACGGCGGCGGCCCTGGTTTTGTCGCGAACTGTTTGGCAAGTGCGGTGCTATTCGCTATTGCCGCAAGCGAAGCGATATTGCCGGTCAAGCTGCCATAAAAAATCCCTGTTGTCATTGTTTGCGAACTTTTTTCGGCAAAGGTAACCTGAGCACGCCGCGCCGGCAATCCCTCAAAATGGCCAAAATAGACCCGCCGCAATCGCTATATATCGGGAAAGCCCTCTCTTTGCCTGCTGTTGTCCGCTTTCGTCCGCACAGTCCCCCTCCATGTTCCGTCTCGACGTCGGGGAGTTTTATACTCTCGCAAACGAAAGTGCAAATTTTGGGAAACGGATTGTGCAAAAAATATTTTTTGATGGATTGCCCACAAGGCGTCCGCAAGAATGTAAAACTGCTGCTCGAATAATTTTCGAGCAGCAGTTTTTTACTGGTCGAGAAAGTTACAGTATTCGGTCGAGCATGCTGACGATGTTTGTTTTGATTTTTTGCCTGTTGCGCTGCCGGACGACTTTTCGTATGGCGGATATGGCCGCTCGCGGCCACGAAAGCGGAAGCGACGACCTGACGGATAGGGTCTTGAAAGCGCCGAGCCCGGCGGACGGACAGCTTGTGCAAATGTAACATGTCGGCCCTGTTGAATTGGCGAGCAGCTGCCGATTGATTACCTCGCTGCTGCGAGGGCTGTACACAAACGTTGTGCGGTGAAAGCTGCAATACCGGAAGTTTGCGGCCATGCAAATAGTTCCGCAGCAGTACCGCCCGTCGGCGAATGACTGCACGGCGACAATGTTCGGAACAGTGCGGTGCAGCAGCCTCGACGAGTACAGGATAATATGAGCCCTGCATTCTTGCAGGTCCCGTTGCCGATTCAGAGCAGGTACAGCCCGCATACCCATGCGCGGGGGTTGGGACGGGTGAATATTCGGACTTCTGGCGATTTCATGTAACCGTATACTGCCACGCAGGGACGGCACGTCGCCCCGTAGAGATGACAGATGCCGAAGTTGCAGACCCCGAAGCTGCCGTCGTTCCACCTGTGGCTATAGCGGTTGGCGACGATCATATCTTTGGCCTGCTTCTTGTCCGCCGGCTTTATGAGCGGCGAGGTTTTCCTTATCTTTATTGCGGCAGGCGGCGGGGATTTGGGGTTCCTTCAGGGACTTTTTTAAAATCAGGAGATTGCCTGTAAGACAGAAAGATAAGATGTCGTCTTTGTTTTATGGGGTACGAATTAGAGCGGATTTTGAATACCTGTTTAGCCGCTTCTGACTACCCTTTGTCTGCAAAAAACCAAGGTATAAAGGTGCGATGTTTTTTTGAAAAACAAAACTTTTTGATAAATAATTATTTGCGTAAGTGCAAGGTGCAAGCCTTATATATATGTATTTTCCTGATTTTGGTTGACTGTTGTTACTGCCAATCCCTGTTGAAAGTTGACTCGGTTAATTATTATTCCTTTTTTTAGTTGACTTTATTTGCTTTGTCCCTGCCTGCGGTTGC
>JAIRQC010000117.1 GCA_031256675.1 Rikenellaceae bacterium | reverse complement strand
TGCGACACGAGCCGCAGTCCATCCTCGAAGCCGAGGGCTCCGGCGGCGACCAGCGCGCTGAACTCGCCCAGCGAGTGGCCGGCCACCATGTCGGGCTTGAAATCGGGGCCGAGGGCCGCAGCCAGTATCACCGAGTGGAGAAATATGGCGGGCTGGGTGACGGCGGTCTGTTTGAGCTGTTCGTCCGTGCCGGCGAACATCGTCTCGGTGATGGAAAAGCCGAGGATGCGGTTGGCCGTCTCGAACATCTCGCGGGCCTGCGGCACGGCGTCGTAGAGTTCGCGGCCCATGCCGACGAACTGTGCTCCCTGACCGGGAAATACGTATGCTTTCATGGTTTTTTAGAATTTTGTGAGACAAAGATAAGGTTTCCAGCCGAAAAAAGAAACCGCGACGATATTATATGTGTTCATGCAGGGCCTTGTCGATCCCTGCGCCGAAGAGGGAGAAGTCAAAACGGACGGGGTCTTCGGGGTCGAAGGCGGCGAGGGCGGAGGTGATCTCCTCAACCGATTTCCAGTCGTTCTGGCTTCGTCGGAGCAGGCCGAGTTCGCGTCCGACATTCCCGCTGTGGACGTCGAGCGGAAGGTAGAGGGCCGAGGTGGGGATGAAGTCCCAGAGGCCGAAGTCGACGCCGTGCCCGTCGCGACGCACCATCCAGCGCAGGAACATGTTGAGCCGTTTGCAGGCCGCCCCCTTGTCGATCGACGAGAGGTGTTTTTCGGCGCGGCGCGGATGCTCCGCGACGAAAAAGTCGGCACGGAAACGCGACAGCACCCGGCGCATGTCTCCGAGTTCGCGCCACTGCTGCTCGAAATATCTGCCGAGCGAACCGTGCCTGACGATCAATTGCCTGAGCGCCAGCACAAAAACGGTCAGGTCGTCGCCGTTGAACGTGCGGTGAACATAGCTGTGCAGCATGGCCAGCTCCCGTTCGGAGGCGTTCACGACGAAATCGTGCGGGGCGTTGTCGAGAAACTCCATCATTCGCCCGCAGCTCCGGACAATAGCCTTGCGATTGCCCCAGGCTATTGTGGCCGAGAGGAATCCGCTTATCTCTATGTCCTCCTTGCGCGTGTAACGGTGCGGAATGCTGATCGGGTCGTGTTCGATAAAATCAGGGGCGTTATATTTCCGGTACAAAACTTCCAGCAATTCGCCAAGTTCCTGTCTTTCCATTTTTAATTGTGGTTGAAAAATAAAGCGTCATGCAGGGCGAAGCGGCGGCTGCCCGAACGCAATCGAACCGGCGCAGAGGTCGCTTATGTCATGCTCCGTTCGGGCGGCACGGCACTGCATAAAACCGCGCATCGTAAGACAGGCCTGCAAGGGCTGGTCATTCGACTATCATTCCGTCGCTCATAACTATTTTGCGGTCGGCCATCGCGGCGAGACGTTCGTCGTGGGTTACTATTATTATCGTCTGTCCCAGCTCGTTGCGCAAATCGAAAAACAGGTTGTGGAGCTCCTGGCGGTTGTGGCTGTCGAGATTGCCCGAGGGCTCGTCGGCGAGGATCACGGCAGGGGAGTTGATCAGCGCGCGGGCAATAGCTATGCGTTGCTGCTCGCCGCCGGAGAGTTCAGCCGGCTTGTGGGACGCACGGTGCGACATGCCGAGCAACCCGACAAGTTCCGCGGCGCGCCCTTCGACCTCGCGGCGAGGCCGTCCCGAGATATAGCCCGGCAGGCAGACATTCTCAAAGGCGGTAAACTCGGGCAGCAGGTGGTGGAACTGGAAGACAAAGCCGATGTGTTTGTTGCGAAATCTGCTCAGCGCGTTATCTTCAAGCCTGTCGATGACAATCCCGTCGATCGTCACCCGTCCGCTGTCCGGGCGCGCGAGCGTGCCGATAATCTGCAACAGCGTCGTCTTCCCCGCGCCGCTCGCCCCGACCACCGACACGACCTCGCCCCTGTCGACGCTCAGGTCTACGCCTTTCAGCACCTCCAACGCGCCGAAACTCTTCCTTATGGATTCGGCCCTTATCATCTCTCTTCCTCGCGTTTACGGGCTTCGCGTCCGAGGCGGTCGACGGCGGTTGACATGGCGGGGAGTTTTTTGTATATTGTGAATGAGCGTTTGAAGTCGGAGGCTTTGAATGCGGGGAATCCCATTACGGAGTCGCCGTCGGCGACGTTGGCCAGTACGCCCGATTTGGAGGCTATCTGTACCCCGTTGCCGATTTTCAGGTGGCCGATTATGCCTACCTGGCCGCCCATCATGCAGTTGGCCCCGACTTTGGTCGATCCGGCAACGCCGAGTTGCGCGGCGGAGACGGTGTTCTCGCCGATCTCCACGTTGTGGGCTATCTGGATCAGGTTGTCAAGCTTGACGCCGCGCCGAATGACGGTCGCCCCCATCGTTGCGCGGTCGACGCAGGTGTTTGCGCCGAGTTCGACGTTGTCCTCAATGACGACGACGCCTATCTGGGGGATCTTTTCGTATTCGTTGTTGGTGTTGGGGGCGAAGCCGAAGCCGTCGGCGCCGATAACTGCGCCGGAATGGATGATGACGTTGCTGCCCAGCTGGCAGCCGTGATAGATTTTGACGCCGGAGTAGAGCGTAACGTTGTCGCCAAGAGTAACATTGTCATCTATAAACACATGCGGGTAGATTTTGCACCCCTTGCCGATGCGTACCCCGTCGCCGACGACGGCGTAATCGCCGAAATAGCAATCTTCGCCGTAGCTTGTCCCCTGTCCGAAAACGGCGCTCGCGGCCACCCCCTTTTTCTGCGGCAGGTTGGCGACATAAAGTTCGAGCAGTTTGGCGAAGGAGGTGTAGGCGTCGTCAACCCTGACCATCGTTGCCCTCACGGGTTTCGAGGGGGTGAGATCGCGGTTGACGATCACCACGCTCGACTCGGTCTCATACAGATAGGGTTCGTACTTGTGGTTCGACAGGAACGACAGAGCCCCGGGCCGTCCCTCTTCGATCTTGGCAAATGTGCTAACGGCGGCATTGTCGTCGCCCACGACCTCCCCTGCGAGGAAATCGGCGATCATCCGTGCGGTAAATTCCATGGTCAAAGGTAGTTTTTAATTTCTATATTGTTTGGTATCAGCTCCCTGGGGTCTTTGCCGAAGTGCGCCAGCTCGCGGATCACGCTTGACGAGATAGCCACATACTCCGGCGGCGTGAACAGCAGCACCGTCGTGATCTCGGGGTAAAGCCTCTGGTTCACCAGCATGATCCCGCGCTCGTACTCATAGTCCACCGTATTGCGCATCCCTCTGAGTATGAAGCGAATGTTCATCTCGCGACAAAATTCGCCCGTGAGCGAGCCGTAGCTCCGCGCCTCAACGCGGTCGTTGTCCCGAAAGATGTCCTCGATCAGCCGCACCCGGTTGGCAACGCTCATAAAGCCGCCTTTGCTCTCGTTACCGCCCACGCCGACGACGATCCGGTCGAATATGCCAAGCCCCTGATCTACAATGGCCTTATGCCCGATCGTGAACGGTTCGAACGACCCGGGGAACAACGCTACCCTCTCCATCTCTTCGTCTCTTTGTTTTCTGTGCCTGTCTGTTGATAGCTATCAGGCATTTAGCAGGACTGTCCGACGGTTGCGCACGGGGTTGTGCCATTGGCCGTGTTTACCCCTGTTTTGCGTATGTCGAACTACCCGGCGACGAAGTTACGCAATTTATGTGTTGTGGCAAATTCCATGTAGCAAAAACTCCCTGAAAAATGTCCAAACCTTACAACGGGGCGGCAGATTAACCATTGCAATGCAGGCGGGAACGGCGGTGCATTGCCCTCGAAAACCTTAAATCGCCATGTCGTTAACATCCCACGCACATAATGGATATGCACATGGAAAACCTCGCGACAGGTTTTCCATGTGCATATCCAAAGTTTTGCCGTAAAATCCGGAACGCTCCTTATTTCAGGAGCGCTTCAACGTCGGCGCGCATGGAGGCTTCGGTGTGGGCTTCGAGCACTTTGCGCGGCGCGCCGCGCATCGGGATGTAGATCAGCAGCGGGATGGCCTGCACCCCGAAGTAGCCTTCGGCGATCTCTTTTTCGACGTCCGTATTGATTTTGTAGAATTTGACCCGTCCGGCATACTCCTCTGCCAGAGCGTCGAATATCGGCTCCATCTTGCGGCACGGCCCACACCACGGCGCCCAGAAATCCAGTACGCACGGCACGTCGCCCTGATATTTCCATGTATCGAAGCGGCGGAAGTCGAACACCTCGCGCAGAAACGTTGCACGGTCGATGTGGATTGCCGCCCCCCTGTGTTCGGTTGCGGCGGCAAGTTTCTGGGCAGCGGGCTTGACCAGCGTGGCGTATGGTTCGAAGTAGAGTTTGCGCTTGGGGTAGTCGAACGTCAGAATGCCGCGTTCGAGCAGTTCGCCGACCGTAGCGGTCTCCGTGCGCCCTTCGAACCTCACCGTCAGCCTGTCTCCCTGCCACGCGAGGTCTGTACGGTTGCGCAGCGGCATGTACGACGGCTTGTATGGCTGCGAGAGGGTCACCTCCGCCGCCCGCAGGTCGACAGTCAGCGTCTGCGCCCTGAACATGTCGGCCCCGAACACTCCCGTCAAGTCCTGCTCCCCCTGTTCGACCACCGGCATGGCGATCTTTTGCAGGAACAGGTTCTCGCATATACCCACCTTTTCGAGCGTGGCCATGCCGTCGGCCTGCGGCAAGTCCAGCCCGGCTGCGGCTTTGTCGAAAACGACCGACTGCGGTCGCGAAACGTCGAGCAGAAAGCGGCAGGCTGTGCCGCGCACCGTTGCCGTCATCACTATCCGGCCATCCTGCGCCTCGCATGGGATGATCTCCTCGTAGATGTTCTGGGCCGAAAGGCCGCCGGCAAGGCACAACGCCGCGAAAAGCGACAGTCCGCGTCTCATATCTTTCTTATGGTTATGGTTTTCAGCCGTTTTTTATCCGGTCCGACGGCAATCTGCGCCGTCTCGACCTCGTCGCCGCCCAGCAAATCCTCGACGCTGCTCTCGGCGTATGGCAGTCCGGCAAGTTCCGTTCCGTTGATCTTCCACACGCGATCGCCGATCGCAAGCCCCGTCTGGCCGAGGGTCATCACCACCTCGTAGCGATAGTCGGTCGTCGGCAGTATCCGCACGTTCCAGCGGCGGGTCAGCGCCGCCACGTCCGACGGGCCGCTCTCGTAGGGCAGAAAGTAGAACTGCCCGCGCGGGTAGTCGAGCGCCACCACGCCGTAGTCGAACAGCCCCTGTCCTGCGATGGTGGCCGAACGTTTGTCCGTCAGGCTGCCCACGTTGCGCAGCTCCTTGCCGCCCGGAAGCGTCATAACGGGGATGTTCACCTTGAAGACGCTGTCGCGCAGGGCGTTCTTAATGCCCGAAACCCCCACGTAAAGCATTCCGTAGCCTCTGTGCTGCAACTCCGCATTGCCCTCCACGGCGCAGATCGTTTCAAAGTCGTCGGCCCCGATGCTCATAAAGCCGGACATGCCGGTGTCGAACAGCACGTCGATCTCCGCGCTGCCGAACTTCACCGGTACGACGGCATGGAAACTGTTGCCCATGTTCATCTCCGCGCCCGTGCCGCGCGGAATGACGGGCGGGCGGTAGGGATGCGACGCCACGAGGCGGCGGTTGCGCTTGTCTATGACCAAGCAGACGTTGGAGAAGGCCTCTCCGCCGAGGGCCCCCGACACGCCGAGTTCGCGAAAGAACGGATTGCCCGGCACGACGGTCACCTTGCCCACGTCCCAGTTCATCCAGCGA
Organism: Rikenellaceae bacterium; assembly: GCA_031256675.1. Classification (GTDB taxonomy): domain Bacteria; phylum Bacteroidota; class Bacteroidia; order Bacteroidales; family Rikenellaceae; genus JAIRQC01. Next base: position 20,817 of record JAIRQC010000117.1, on the reverse strand, counting down.
CCGATTTTCAGGTTCCTGACCGCCCCCACGCTCACGCCGATCCCCGCTTCGTTAACGTCGGCTATGGCGTGCCTGCGGAGAATGTCCACACCGTAGTGCTCGGCGCTGTCGGCTACCATGATGTTCAAACCGCCCGTGTCGAGTATCAGCTTCGCCGGCTTGCCGTCGATCCTGACCTCGACGATAAATTTGTCCTGCACGATCTCGAACGGGATCGTGTCGTAGAGCATTCTCGTCGGCTGCGCCGAAGCTGTTCCCGCCGCCAGCATAACGAGTGTGACGAGTAGTGGTTTCATGGCTTTATTTTATATCTGCCGCCGCCGCAAGGGCCTTTCCCGCGTCGAGGACGCCTCCCGTGGCCGAGAGCTCCGAGAAGAGGAACAGGTCGGTCACCAGGCGGCCTCTCTGTCCGTTGCGATATTGATAGAACTGTTTTTCGACCTCTGCGTCGCCATTCGGGTTCACGCTCGACATGATCAGCCGGCGCATCGCGGCCGGGCCGATATGCGGGTAATAGCTTTTGATCAGGGCCGCCGTGCCTGTCACCATGGCGGCGGCGTATGCCGAACCTGTGCCGAGGGCGTATGCCCCGTCGGCGCAGGTCGACTTGATGTTCACCCCCGGGGCGAACAGGTCGAGTTCGGTCGGGCTGAAGTTGACCGTTTTGAGCGGCGCGCCGCTCTCGTCCGAGGCCGCTACGGTGATCATGTTGGTAAGTTCGCCGCCTGCGACATGGCGGTTGGGATAGAACGGCTGGTCGTCGAGGTTGTAGGAGTAGTCCATCACCGGCTGCACCACCAGCACCCCTTTTTCTTCGGCATGGCGCAACGCCTCGTCCACCCACCGTCCCTCGGGAGGGTAGAGCGTGTTGCTGCGCCCAAGCTGTATGATCTCCGCCCCCCTGTCGACGGCGTAGCGTATGGCCAGCGCGACGTCCTTGACATACGACTCGTCGCGCGCCCCTGCGTCGACCCTCAGCGACATGATCCGCACGTTGGTCGCCACCCCATTCACACCCTCTTCGCCGCCCGGTTTTGCGCCGACAATCCCTGCCAGCATGGTGCCGTAGCCTGCATTCTCGGCTTTGAGGTTGTTGTTGCCGTAGCGCGTGTCGTTCAGGTTGTGCACATCGTCGCCGACTGTCCGGCGGTCGTCAAGCCGCGTCTTTTGCAGCAGACGTTCGTAACCGCGCTCCTGATAGGGGACATACTTCGTGTCGGCATACTCGACCACCTTGTCCCAGCTGTCTGCGCCGGTGCTGACGAACATCAGCGCCACAAGGTCGTACATGTTCTTTTCGAACTCCGTGGCCCTCTTCTTGTCCACGATCGAGGCGAAGTCCTGCTGCGTGAGCCGCTTGCCGGGGAATTTCTGCCGCAGCCGCCTGTCGAGATCGTGAATGAACGCCACCACCCCTTTGGCAAGGGTTATGCCCATATACCCCTGCGCCAGTTCCGATTCGGGGATCAGGCGGCGGAAATATTCGAACTCTTCCCTATTCTCGGGCCACGGGGCCTCGACTAGTTTGCCTGCCTGCGCATCGTAGCGGTAGACCATATCGCCGACCACTATGCCGTCCTGTCCATACTTCTCCCTGAGGCGCATGAACTCGCGGTCGCCCTCGCGCGATATGGCGTTGAGGGTGGTGGTGGCGTTGCCGAGGAAATTCCAGCCGTGCAGGTCGTCGATGCGGCCGTCGCCGTCGTCGTCGCGTCCGTTGGGCTTCTCTTTGGGGTTGTTCCAGATGGAGGCCTTGACGTCGCGGTGGTCGACGTCGAGGCCAAAGCCTATCAGGGCTACCGTTATGGTTTTGGCCGGTTTCAAGCCCCTGGCTATGGCGTGGGCGCGGTCGACGCCGGCCCCGTAAATGCCGCTTTCGGCAAAAGAGAGATACTGCCATCCCTCCTGCGCACCGGCTGCGAGGGCGGCCATGCACAATACGGGAAACAATAATGCTTTAAGTGTCATGCAGATTTTATCAGTTGTGGTAAATGTACGTGTCGTCGATGCCGCTGCCGATGCGGCCTGCCGTGGTGTCGACGGCAGTCCCGTCGTAGAGCGCGTCGCGGATAAGGTCGACGTCCACGCCATAGACGTTTCTCATCCGGGTGATGAACGTCTCGATGCGGCTGCGGGTCAGGGAACAGTCGTCGAGCAGCTTACCCGGGGCGAAATAGCTCTCCCAGTGATAGTCGAGGCAGGTGAACATCAAATAGTAGGCTATGTCTTTGGCTTTGGGGTCGGCATTCATCCGTTCCGCGTTGCCGAAGCCCGTAGCGTCGCGGCTCGACTGTGTCGTGCCCCCTCCGATGCTGATGAACCCGGTGAAATATTGCAGGAATGGTATATTGCCCTGCCGTCCCCAGAAACGGCGGTATTGTATCGTGCCGGGGCCGGAGGTCTGCGCCGAATTCCACGATGTTACGTCCGACTCCGAATTGATCCCCTGATACCACTCTGCGGGCATGGAGATACGTCCCTCGTACACGGACTCCATGAATATGTCCACGAACAGCCTGAACGGGAAGAACACCCTGAAGCAATAGCTGTTCGGGGCGGCGGAGAGTTCGAGGTTTATCGCCTTGGCGTCGAGCCCGTGGCCCGGGTATAAAGTCATTTTCGTGCCGCTCGACGTCGGATAGAGCCCGTCGATCAGGTAGAGGTACGGGACGCGCAGGCCCGTCCTGAGGACACTGTCGGGCAGCAGTCCGAGGATCTTTTCGATGGTGCGTCCCGCCTGCTCCAGATGCGATGGATCGGTCTCGTAATTCCAGCGGAACTCGGTGCTGATCAGCTGTCCGCCGGAGGGCGAAGTCCACGAGCGATTCAGGTCGGACTGGGTGAAATCCTTGTAGATCACTTTAATGCCGAAGCGGTCGAAGATCCGTTTGAATATGTCGTCGTGTGCGGCGCTGCCCTGCGGAAATGCAAACTTCTCGCCCACCGAGGTCATGTACGTCGGCTTCAGGGGAGCCTCCTTGTAGCAGCCGGTCAGCCATATCGCGGCCGCAGGCAGCAGCAGGTATAAGAATGTACGTTTCATGGTACGTATGGTTTATTGTTGCGGTTGTCTCGGTCTGCCGTCGTTGTAAAGGGGCGCCTGCGTCAGGTCGGGGTTCGCCGAGAGGATCGTGTGGGGTATGGAGAGGGTGTAGCCACGGTCGTCATGCTCGAGCACGAACCGTTGCAGGTCGCCGTAGCCCGTCACGTCGCACCATTCGTGGACTATACGAGGCCTGTCCCAGCGGCGCAGGTCGAACCAGCGCAACGCCTCGAAACACATCTCGCGGCGACGCTCCCTGCGCACCAGCTCCTTCACGTCGCTGCCCGAAGTGTACGACGCGGGGGGCGCGCCGCCTGCAAAACGTTTGCTCCAGACATGTTGCAACGTAGTAAGGGCCTGCGCCTCCTGTCCGCCGAGCATGGACTGCGCTTCGGCCAGGATCAGATAGGCTTCGGTTATGCGCAGCGCCTGTCCGAACGTGCGTATGTTTTCCTCAGGCAGAAAGCGGTTGCCCGAGATGCTGGGGACGCCGGTGCCGGTGTCCTGTATGTTCATCTTCCCGAAGGCGTGGTACCGTTTTTTTATCGTGTCCGCGTAGGGTTTCAAATCGTAGTCGGGCTCGTAGAACAGGTTGCGCACGAGGTAGGTGCGCAGTCGCAGGTCGGTCGAATCGTAGGAACTCGCCAGATCGAGCGAGGCCGAGGTCAAACAGGCGTAGACATTATTGTTTTGCACGCGGATATTGGTGCCGCCACCCAGCGAGAGCGTCTTTCGGGTCAGGGTCGCCATGTTCGACGCAGGGCCGTAGATCCATATCACGTCGGGGTTGTCGTAGCTCACAAAATTGTAGAACTTCTGCGTCCGCCGAACATCGGGGTCGGAGGTTACCGCTGCGTCATGGTGTACGTTGGTAATGCCGATGTCGACCAGCTCGTTGAGGTCTTTGATCTGGAAACGGGGCCACTCGCTGATCAGTTTCTGCGCACAGATGGCCGCCTGTTCCCAATTCTCCATATAGAGGTATGTCCGCGACAGCAGCAGCAACGCCATCGGCAGCGTTGGGCGGTACTGCCGGTACTGCTGCGAGGCCTCGAGCGAGGAGAACAGCTCTACGGCCGTGCGCAGGTCGCTCACAATCAGGTCGTACACCTCGCCCACCGTGTTGCGCTCCATCTTGCGGTTCTCGCGCGCCGCCGTGGTGCGCAGCGGTATGCCCGGGCCGTCGGGATCGAGGCTGTACGGCGCTCCGTAGATGTTGACCAGTTGCATATAGTAGAAGGCGCGCAGCGTGCGGGCCTGGGCCCGGACATAGTTTTTGAGCGTTTCGACGCCCGTCACCCTGTCCACGTAGTCGAGCGCGGCGTTGACATATATCAGTTTTTTGTAGATGCTCTTATAAATGTCTCCCGCACCAGCATAGCCGCGGTTTTGCTGGTATACCGAATAGTCCGGCTGCCAGGTGTACATCGAATAGATAGCCGACACGTAGGACTGCTGGTACCACTGGTCGGCGCTCAGGTTGCGCGGGTCGATGTATGGCGTCGTCTCCACGTCGTCGCTCAAAATGTCGAGGAACCCGCCGGTCAGGGCCGAGTTCGAGGCGTCGTTCGGCTCGGGCAGGGCCGAGATAAGCATCTCGTTCAGCTGCTCGGCCGTCGAGGGGATAAATTCACTCTGCGATTTGGGCTCCAGAAACTCCCTGCACGAGACCAGCGCGAAAGCCGCAAATATCGCGAAAGTTGCAAATATATAAACCGTCCTTTTCATATCTCTTTGCCTCTATTATTCGGTATTTTCAAATGCCGCTCCCCGCAATCGCCTCCCGTCCGGTTACGCGGCCTGCCAAACTCCGCACCCTGTTACACGTCAGGCCGCATGACAATAAACCGTTCAGAATCCGACGCTCAAACCCAGTGTGAACGAGCGGGGAGCCTTGCGGTCGCCGCCCAGATCGGGATCCATTCCCTCCCATTTCGAGTCGGCGATCAGGAACACGTTGTTCATTCCCGCCGTGAGTTCCATGCTGATGATCCCGATCTTGCGCATAAATTCCGCCGTCGGAGTGTTGCGGTTGCGCGAGGTGAGCGTATAGCTCAGGTTGATGTTGCGGCAACGCAGGCTCGAGAGCGAGACCAGCCGCGCGTCCGAGCGCGCCCACATGCTGTAACGGTCGACGCCCACATGGCCCGACGGGTCGGTGAGCAGGATCGGGTCGGCGGTTTCGTTGGGCACGATGTACAGTCCGGGGAACCACGAGCCCTTGTTGGTTGGCGTCCACCTGCCGAGCAGCTCCTTGTTCAGGTTGCTTGTCGGCTCGGGCATGTGCCCGTTGCTGAACGACGAGTAGGGATTGTTAAGAAAACCCTTGCCGCCTAGGGTGACGGCCAGCGACGAGTTGAGCGACAGGTTGCGGTAGGCGACCCTGAGCGTCAGGCCTCCGCTGACGTCGGGGATGCGCGAACCGGCATAGACCAGAAAGTCCCTCGGGTCCGATGTCAACTCTTGCGAGGTGTAGCTGCCGCTGTGGATGCGGTTGAATGTCGGGATGCCGTAGTCGGGGTCGGGCCCGGCATACGAGTAGGCCCAGAACGCCCCCATCGGATAGCCCTCGAAGACCTGGCTGCTGATGCCAGACAGGAAGTTGGGCGTGGAGTATGTGACGGCTTCGCTGATGTTCTCCTTGACGATCAGGTTCCAGTTCCTGGCGATGTTGGCGCTGAGCGACATCCTCCACCCGCGCGAGGCTATCGGCGTGAAGCCGACGGTGAGCTCGAGCCCCGTGTTGCGCATGTATGTTCCGGTGAGGGTGCTGGAGAACCCGCCGTTTTCGGGCGTGTCGGTAAAGGTGCGCCCGACGTTCGACATACGGGTATAGCCGTCGACGACCAGCGTGATACGGTTCTTGAACAGCCCCAGATCGAGCCCCGCGTTCCACGTGTTGGTACGCTCCCATGTCATGAAGGGGTTGGCGATGCGCGTGATGGACGAGTAGGGCTCCTCGATGATGGGGTGTATGGGCTGGTATCTGAGGATCATCTCCGCGGTCTGGGTGTTGGCCACGTTACCCTGCGTGCCGTATGTGACGCGAAAATTGGCCTGGCTTATGTAGTTTTGGAGGCGCTCCATGAAGGGTTCCTCGGCCAGCTTCCATGACAGCCCGAGCGAAAATGCGGGGTTGAAGCGGCGGTTGGCGCTCTGTCCGAAGGTGTTCGACCAGTCGTTGCGGAAGTTGCCGTTGAGCACATACTTGTTTTTGAGCGAGTAGGCGACGATCATGGCCATCGAGGCCTTGTTGTCGGTGAAATTGTTCGACTTCCAGAAGCCTGTGGGCAATTTCAGGTAGGTGTTCACGTAATCCGACGGGGCGCCAACGCCGATGGGGCGCATTTCCGAAGGTGGCGTCGGGGCGGCAATGCGCTCGCCGCGAAACTTGTCGTAGCCGAAAACGGTGTTGTATTTCGAGTTGTTGTACGACGAGTTGACCTCCCACATGGCCATGGCCGTCACGCGGTGTTCCGAGGCGAAGGTGTGGGTGTAGTTGAGCTGGGTGCGGAAGTCGAAATTGCGCGTGTAGTTCTGGTCGGTGATCAGTATGCCTCCGTTTTTGAGCACGGCGGCGTTGCGGTAGAGCGGGTCGACGGACTCGGGCGAACCTGTGCGGTAGCCGCGGTAGTCGCGCACCACCACAATGGAGTTCTCGCCCATCCACGACTCGTTCAGGCGGCTGTTAAGTATGAACCCGCCCACTGCCTGCCATGTCAGGTCGCGCAGCAGGCGCCATTTGAGGTCGATCGTGGCGTTGACCACCGGGTTCTCGACCCGCGAGCCGGTGTTGGCCATGTCGTCGATGATGTTGTACGGCAGCCCTTCGGTCCTGGTGTTCTCGTTGTACGTGTAGCTCTCCCTCACGCGGTAGAACGCCAGCTGTCCGTCCTGTTCGTAGGCGGGGATGGCGCGGCTGGTGCGGGTCGAGTAGCCGATGGGGTCGATGCCCGCCCCTGCGAATCCGGTGGTGCGCGACAGGCTTCCCGACAGGCTGGCGTCGGCGCGCAACTTCGGGGCCAGTTCGACGCCGACGGCTATGCGGCCCGTGTAGCGTTCGTTGTCGTTGCCGATCTCGGTAGCCAGGTTGCGCGCGTAGGAGATAGAGGAGGTGAATGTGGCCTTGCTGGTGCCGCCCGAGGCGCTGACGCTGAAGTTCTGGTTGAGGCTTGGGCGGGTTATGAGGTCGAACCAGTTGGTGTTGACCGTTTCGAGGTAGTTGTAGCGGCGGATGAATTCCTGCTCGCTCAGTTTGCCCGACAGGTAGAGGGCGTACATGCCCTCGTAGGTGTAGGTCTGCGGAATGGGGACGTTCTGGTAGAAGACCCCCTCGTTGAAGGCCTCTTTGGCGAAGTTGATGCGTTCCTGCGAGTTCATCAGGTTGTACAGGCCGTAGTTGAGTTGCTGTCCGACGGTCATGTTGTACGAGGCGCGCACCGACAGCCGGTCGGAGACCCCTTTCTTGGTTGTTATGGCTATCACCCCGTTCGAGGCCCGCGAACCGTAGATGGCCGTAGCCGAAGCGTCCTTGAGCACGGTGATGGTTTCGATGTCGTTTGGGTTGAGCCAAGAGATCTGGCTGCCGATGATGTTGTTGAGTTCGTTTTCGTTCGAATCCTGCCAGCCTGTCCACCAGCCGGAGCTCTGCTGCAACTGGGGCTGGATCACGCCGTCGACCACCCACAGCGGGGCCGAGGAGCCGAGGAGCGTCGAACGTCCGCGGATCGTGATCTCCGGCGCGGCGCCTGCCCGCATGGGCATCTTGACGGCCATTCCGGCTATCTGGCCCTGCAACATCTCGTCGATGGAGTTCTGCGAGGGCAGCAGGACGCTGTCGGCGGCCAGCTGAACGAAGGAACCCACCATGTCGCGCCGCTGGATGTTGAGCATTCCGGTCACCACAACGTCCTCGATGGCCTTGCTGTCCTCCTGCATCGTAACGTCGATGTGCGTCCTGCCGTTGTACTCCACCTCGACGGGCTTCATGCCCACGTAGGTGAAGCGTATGCGCGCGGTGCGGCCGAGGTCGGAGGGCGTTTGCAGGGCGAAGTTGCCTTTGGCGTCGGTTGTCGCGCCGGACGAACTGCCCACGACAATTATGTGAACGCCCTGCAACGGTTTGTCCGCGGCGTCGGTCACTACGCCGCGGATAACGTTCCTGCCTGCCTGCGGTTGCTGGGCGTTCAGGTCGTGGGGCAAAGACGAAAATAGCGGCGCGAGGCACAACAGGCCCCACAGCCGCAATGGACGCAGCGGTTTCATCGTTCGGCGCAATCGGAGTTTCATGACATATGTACTTTGTTGCTTAAAGACATATGGCTGCGTTGTGCAGGCAGCCATATGTCGATGTTTTCAATCGGACGGAATTAACCCGGATTGGCCGCCACGGTATTCACGCTGACATCTACCGTCCAGTCAGGATCCAGATGATGCTGTTTTACGGTAACGGTGAATGTCACGTTCGTTCCTACTGGCGGAAGATCTTCGCTCGCTTTAAGCGCGACATGGCTCCACCATCCGGGATGGTCGGCGTCTTCTGTCGTACGCCCTTCGAGATATTGATTGAATTGCCCTCCGTATATGGTAAGTGCGCCATCCTCAGTGCCATCGTATGGGCGTGTATTTCCGCTGTTGAGTTTCATGAGAACAAATGAGTTGGGAAGCTGTCTGCCGTTGGCGTTGTTTCGCCAGAATGCCGTCGTACTTGTGCCCCATGTGCTGGCGACGATGCCGACCACTCCGTCGGGGCCTACATAATCCACATTGACATAGAGCCTTGCTCCGAGGGGCGAGTCAGGGTCGGCGTCGGTGGCCGCAACGGCCGCGTCAAAGGCGGCCTGAATGCCGGAGGTCGAACGGTCGGTCGGGTAGAACGCAATCACATAGTCGCCCGTGCCGTAGGCTGCGTTTATGCCGCCCGCCTGTGTAGCCGCCGCGGTTCCCGTCCCGCCGGGAAGCGGTGCGCCGGGGGCGAGGATGTACGCGCTGCCCGACTTGGGGCGAACGACGATATTGTTCTGGTCGAAGTCGATGGGCGACACGTCGAAACTGCTCGCGGTGAACGTCCTCATGCCGTTCGACGTGGTATACAGCGTGAGAAGTTTGCCGTCGGGGCCGTCCGTATAGTTGCTGTTGTTCACCAGATAGACATTCGGGGTCAGCGCGGGCTTGCTCGACTTCTTCTGGGCCGCGACGACAGTTATGGGTGCAATGGTCGTGGAGCCCGTGACGGCGACGTGGATCAGCCCCTCGCGAACAGCGCGGGTACGGGCGGAGGTGATAGCGATGGCGTCCGGTATCCTTACGTTGGGTTTCGAGTTGAGCGTCGTGCCCGTGAGCTCCCACGCAGAGAGAGATATATAATCCCCGCTACCCTCGGCATATTCAGGCTGGCGGTACACGGAGTATTCGAGCGTACCGGTAGTGCCGACGACACTGAACAGGGTCGACAGGTCGACAGAGCCGTTGTAGTCGACCCATACGGTGTCAGGGTGGTTGATGCCCGGCTCCGGCGCGGGCCCCCCTGGCTTGTCGGTTTTGCAGGCTGTCAGGCCAATTATGGCCGTCACGACAGCAAGGACTGTCAGTTTCTTCATAATCTTTATTTTTTTGTTGTAAGCAGTACTGAAACTTCAAATATTTATGGCACCCTGTCAGCCCTAATACTTTTACTGTTAAGATAATGTTACGTTATCCCCCACAATTCGGGTAAAAGTTCGAGGCAAAGATAAACAAAATAAAGTTTTTCGGCAAAAAAACAAAGAAAAATTATACACATTTTGTAGTTGGTTGCGATTTTGCAAACAAAATGTGAAATTTTACTAAACAAACAATCCCAAATATAATCTTATGTTGTATTTATGCGTAAGCAGCAGTCCTCTGTCCGTAATACAGGCTACGCAGCAACAGTGGCCCCGAATCATATGTTCCACCCCAGCGGCAGGCGGAGGCCGAAAGTGAAATTGCGGCCCATACTGTTTATGCCCAGCGACTTGTAGCGCGACAGATGGTCGTAGAAGGCGACGTTGAGCAGGTTGTCGACCGTAGCGTCCAGCTGCACCTTCCGGCCTCCGAGGGTCAGGTCGAGCGACAGTCCGGCGCCAAGCAGATTATAGCCCGGCGTAGCGGTTTCGTATGCGGCTATGCGGTTCATGGCCAGCGAATAACGCTCACGGACATACACCGAAAACTCCCTGACGACGTTTCCGAAGCCCGAAAAAGCGGCGCGGACGGTGAGGTTCAGCCGCTGCATGGGCATGAGCGGCAGGGGGCGGCCGTCGTCGTCGCGCCCGAACGTGCCGCTGTACGACCCCTCGAGGTGGAGCCAGTCCCACGGGTGGGGGTGGAGATGGAACCCAGCCTCGCCGCCAAAAAGGCAGGCGTCGCTCTGAACATATTGATATACAGGTGCATCATCCTGCATTTCGCCTGTGGGGCGGGGGTGGATGTAGCGGCGGATAAGGTTGACGAACGGGCTGGCAAAGAGTTCGAAGTGTTCGCCGGCATGGCGCAGCGAGAGGTCGGCCTGATAGCTGTTCTCGGTTTTCAGCTCGGCGCTGCCTGTCTCGTAACGATTTGTGCCTTCGTGTATTCCGTCGCTCAGCAGCTCGAACATCGTCGGGGCGCGGTAGCCCGAAGAGATGTTGGCCCGCAGTGAGAGTCGTTCGGACAGAGGCATATAGGCCCCAAGCGAAAAATTGAAAGCCGTGTAAGCCTTTGAAAACGAGGGAAAATACTCCTCGTCGGTCGGCGCGCCGAATGCCTCTCCGTCGATCTGCCGCAGGTCGATGCGCGCACCGGCCTGCAAGTAGCTTTTACCTATATAATAATCGGCCAGGGCGAATGCCCCCGCGTCGACGGTCGTAGCGTCTGGGACGAGCCTCTCCGAACCGAAGTTGCTGTTGGTTTGATACATACCCTGACTTCCGGCGATCAGCGACCAACTATCGCGCCACCGCGGCGAGTACCAGCGGACATTGTACGAAGCGGTGCGCAGGGCCATTCCCAGCGCGGTATCATCCTCTGCCTCAATCTCCCTGCGGCGGTTTGCCACATAGCCTATCTCGGCCTTCACTTTGGCCCCGCCGCGGAGAAAAAACGTATTCTCGGAGCTTAATATGCTGGTCGTCAGATGCTGGTAGGGATAATCGGGCTTTCTGCCATTCGTCCCCTCCTCGCCTTCACGTTCGTTCTCGTTCTCGCCTTCGCCATCGCCCTCGCCTTCGCTCAATCCGTATTGTTCGTCCAGCAGGCTGTATTTCAACGAGCTACTGAAGCTGCGTCCGGTGTATCCGGCCACGGCCTTAAAGTCGCCGGTATGGAAGCGGCTGTTATAGACCGTGTTGCGGTTGCCGTCGGCGTAGTCTTTGTGGGTTGTGTAGCCGCCGAACAGGTTGGCGTGGAGGCGGTTTTTGGAGAGTTTGAGGGCCCCCGCGTTGCGCCAGCCGCTCGTATTGCTATGAAATTCAGAGTGTAAGTCCGCCTCCACGCTGTTCTCGCGCGCATAGCGTTCGCCGACGAAGTAGAGCGCGCCGCCGATAGCATCGCTGCCGTAAAGCAGTGAGGCAGGGCCCTTTATGATCTCAACCTCGCCGTAGCCGTTCTCGTCGAGGCCGAGGCCGTGTTCGTCGCCCCACTGCTGATTCTCGATGCGGACGCCCTGCGAAAAAACGGCTATTCGGTTGCCGCTCAGTCCTCTGATGGTCGGTTTGCCGATGCCCGCCCCCGTCGACAGCACGTCGAGGCCCGGCGCCGTGGCGAGTTTACCGGCCAGCGACGTAGCGCCTTTTGCCGCTGAAAGGTCTAATTTCTCGACGTTCACGACATTTTCGCCCTGCAATCGCGAACTGTTGCCCGACACGACAACCTCTTGAAAGTCAAAGTGAGACGGCTCAAGCACAAGCACGCTGTCGCCGGGCGCGACCGTGTGCAGCAGCGTCCGGTAACCCGCAGCGGAGATCTGCACCAAAAGCGCATTGACACGAAAACGCCCGATAGCGTCGGTGACGGTAGTTGTCCGCAGATCAGGGAAATAGACCTCGGCGCCGACCACAGGGCGACGTAGCGCGCTGTCCAGCACGAGGATCCGACGCTGGGCCAGAACGCTCGCAGGCAGCAGGATAAGGAACAAAAGAAGTTTTTTCATATTTTTTATATTCGATTGTGACAGTCGGGACAACATCCTGATACAATGCATGATATGTCGGAAGCGGTATAGCCTGTCGGCAGAGCGGGCACAGCAACAGGAACGTCAAGGCATGTGATCTTGCGGCACTGCGTGCAACGGAAATGGAGGTGGTCGTCGTGGTGTTCCTCGGCGTTACAGTCGTGGCACAGAGCATAATAAGCTTTGCCGTTGTCGCCCGTTATCTTGTGCGCCCGTCCCTGATCGCAGAAACCCTGCAAGATGCGGTAGATGGTCACGCGGTCGATCTGTCCGGCGAGCAGGCGGTCGATCTCCTCGTGGCACAGGGCCGTCTGCGAGCTATCTAACAGATTCATCATTAGCTGTTTGCTGCGTGTATTGCGTCGCTGTCGTTCCATAATACCTGTATTTAATGCAACAAAGTTACAATAAGATTTTGAATAATGCAACTTTGTTGCGATAATTTTTCCGTCAATGTGGAAAAAATAGCTTCCCGCGCAGGGTTAACATTGCGAAAAAAACGAAAATGAATGGAAATGTGGCAGGCAGGCTTGCCCAGTGGGGCGGTGCGATGGTGGCGGGACTCGTCGGGGCGATCGAGGCCACAATGCCATACATCTTTCTGGTAATGATAGTGATAAGTCTCGACGTCTGGTCGGCGTGGAGGTGGTTTTTGGAGAGTTTGAGGGCCCCCTCGTTGCGCCAGCCGCTCGTATTGCTATGAAATTCAGAGTGTAAGGCCGTCTCAACGCTGTTCTCGCGCGCATAGCGTTCGTCGACGAAGTAGAGCGCGCCGCCGATAGTATCGCCGCCGTAAAGCAGCGAGGTAGAGTCTTTTATGATCTAAACCTCGCCGTAGCCGTTCTCGTCGAGGCCGAGGCCGTTTCGTCGCCCCACTGCTGATTCTCGATGCGGACGCCCTGCGAAAAAACGGCTATTCGGTTGCCGCTCAGCCCTCTGATGGTCGGTTTGCTGATGCCCGCCCCCGTCGACAGCACGTCGAGGCCAGGCACCGTGGCGGTCGGATTAATGGTTGTGGCATGGCCAAAGATTGCGAAACTGTTCAAACTTGCGGCCACAGGCACGACCGTTATCGACAACGGCAAAACGATTCCGATTTTGCCTTTTCTCCATATGAATCACAAGTAAAATATAGACATGAACCATGCTCCCCAGAAATGTGGCCCCAATATTTTATATCATTGAATGGCAAACGGCACATTACTGCCAAGCACGCCTGTGAGTATTTCCTATGGCAACTTGTGAAAATATAAAATCCGATGCGAGCCATAACAGAACGAACAGTTCAAGCCTGCGGCGAACGAAAGTTATGGTCAATATCTGTGGAATAGCATATGTCGAGAACGGAATTAACCGCCAGCAGCAGTTCGACTCCTCCAATGGTGTTACATTATAGAGAAACTTGAATTGGAGTGTCACAAATGAGCCGATATGCAGCCGAACAACAGCCATCTGTTATTGTCGACCGAAGTTATTATGTAAAAAAACAGCCCGAATGCGACAAATGCAAGGAGAAGTGACAAAGCGTTTTCGAACGAAAAATAAAGGAGCGCCCCGTAGAGTAGCGCTCCGGAAATTTTCACAGGGTTAACAAGAATCGTCATTATGCATGGGTGTATCACTGTTTGTCGCAAATGTTCCGGATAAGTATGAATGGCAGCGAAACGTGCGATTCGGCCATGATTTTCACCGAATATTCGTCGTCAACAAGTTTGTTTTCGATCGCCCCGCGCGCGATGGTCAGATGGCACAGTGCTGTATCGGGAATATCGTCGAACACGGAGGCTTCGAGCGTTGCCGTTCCGTTATCATCGGCAATATGCACCGTTTTGCGCATGTACATCTCGGGATGATCATAACCGAACATCATAGTCCCCATCCACTCGACAACGACAATTATTCCGTTGAGGTTATGCGGATCGGCATTCCATTGCATCACAAAGCCATCATAATAGCAAAGAGGATACAACCCGTCCTTTCCGGTTATTGCCGGCAATAGTATCTCTATCTCCTGAGGTATGTATAAACTTGCTGTCAGGCCTCCCTGAGCAAGTTCGTTGCCCGCACCGGTTTCGGAGGAGCGCGTAGCCGCACGTTTCAGCGACAGTGTAACGTCTTTGCCGAAGAGGGCGGAATAGTCGTTCGTCGTCTCTGCCCGTGTGACGGATTTGTCAAGATTTGCGCCGTCGAAAGTCACTGTGTATGGCATTACGTCGGGTACGAAACCTCGTGTGCCGGTGACGACGATATTGTGGTTCAGGCCCTGGGAATAACCGTACACCGGTTTGTCTATCGGCGTCGAACGCGAAGCGGACAGGCTTATCGAGTAGTCCGACGGAGAGTAAATGTCAATATATTTGCCCGGATCGCTTGACAGAAATGCGTCCACCTTGCTGAGTCGGTAGAACGGGTTGGGCGTTTTGAGATAGCGGACATTGTTGCCGGTGGTGGTTTGTTCGACATAACCGCCGCGCTCTTTTGCGCATGAAAACGCAAGGAACAATGTCGCAAGTGCAAAGAAGTAGCGTGTCTTTTTCATGGTTATTGTTTTTATTGGTTTTGCATGACCATTTCGTAAGGCTGTTCCCATTCTACGGCGTCGGAAAACGAACCGTTGATGTAGATCGGTTTGCCGCTTAACGCAGGCACGTTGATCTGCGACTGGACGAACGTTATGCCGGTCAGACAGTCCGGATCGATGAACGAATCGTCGGGCCCCAGCGTGTTCAGTTTCGGATAAAAGTATTTCTTTTCAACGGTCGTGCCCGCCATCTCTTCCGTGACGTAAAAGGGTATCAGAACGGGATCTTCATAGATTGGAAGGTCGTTACGTAGATGAGCAGTAAACCATACTTTCTCATAATAAACTTTATCGGCCCCATAGCTTATAGTTCCAGTTAAAACGGGCAGGGTTTGCCTTCCTTCGTCATTTCTGAATGAGGTTGTCCAAATAACACGCGCTTTCTTATTTTCTGTTTCGATTGTTTTAATCTCCATGCGTACCGTTTTGCCGGGAAGACCGTAGTAAGCAGGGACATTGTTTACAAGGTTTCCCGTCACACTGTTGGCGGAATTTATTACACTAGGTGGGATGCTGCCCTCGCGACAGCCGCCGGATGTGATGTAGGTAATGTTAGCCTTTCTATCCGCAGGCAGGCTTTGAGTGGTCGTGTTGACAATTGCGCTCAACAGGGTAACCGGCTGTCCGAATGTAAACGCCCCGTTGTGACTGTTGCTCAACTCGATTTGGTCAGGTAAGGACAGTGAACTTAAATTGTACCGCAACTCGACATTGTCGTACTGAACGCTAATGGAGCTCTTTTCGAAGGTAGAACATTGAGGAGCTTGGTCCGCGCAAGATTTTCCCGAGCAAATGATGTACATAGACATCAAGATCGGCAGCCAAATCAGCCTTTTTCGTGAAATTCGTTTCATGAGATTTTTAATTTTAATGATTTATGTTGTTTGTTCTTGCCATAAAAAAGGTTCCGGCTCTGTTTTGAACTTTTATTTTTTCAGAAGTTAGCCAGTTATTTATCGGAAATTTCCTGATATTATTTTAAGCCTATACTCTTTTTTCAAAAGGTTCCGGCCCTGTTTTGAACTTTTATTTTTTTCAGAAGTTAGCTGGCTCTAACTTAAACCTTTGCCTTTATCAGAAATCCCCTGCCCCTGTTTTGAACCTTTACTCTTTTTCAAGAGTTTACGGTTCAAATCAAAATAGAACCGTAAACTCTTCTTAGAAGTTTCCTCTCTCAATTCGAGGGTTATTCGAGTATCTTTACCTTTATATCCTTGAACCACACGTCGTCGCCGTGATCCTGCAGGCCGATGTAACCCTCGTGGTTGGGGCCGCCGCAGTTGTTGAGCAACTCGAAGGCAAGCGGCCATTTCTCCTGGCTGAACTTGCTGGCTTGCAGCATTTCCGTCCACTGCGGGGTCCAGAGATGATATTCGAGCACCTTCTCGCCGTTCTGATAGTGAACCACCGTGCCCTTGTAGACGATGATCGTGGTATTGTTCCACTCGTCGAACGGTTTGGCGTTCTGCGGTTCGGCAGCAATCATGTCATATAGCGACGACGACTGACGGTTGCCCTGAATGCCCAGTTTGGCGTCGGGATGGTTGATGTTGTCGAGGATCTGGCTCTCCGGGGCAGAGATGTAGATCGGCTCCATCTTCAAGTTGCCATCCTTGTCTTTGGTCTGAATCTCCTGTGCAAGATAGAGGATGCCCGAGTTGGCCCCTTTCGACACCTTCCAGTCGATCGACACTTCGAAATTCTTGAACTTGTGGGCGAAGATCAGATCGCCGCCGGTCAGGGTCTGTCCCTCGCCCGTGCCGCTGCCGTTGAACTTGATGGTACCCTCGTCGAGAACCCACCTGTCGGGCACAACATCCTTGCCGTAACCGCGCCAGCCGTTGAGGCTCGTTCCGTCGAACAGGGAGATGTAGCCCGCGCTGTCCACAGGGAAAGTAGCCAGGTCTACCTGTGCTTTTTCGACGACGGTGTACTCCGGCGCACTCTTTTTCTCCGCGCATGCGCTCATTACGCTCACAGCTGCTGCACAGCTCATTACCATAACAATTTTTTTCATTTCTACTTTTATTTTTTTAAGAATTGGTCGTTGATCGCTACCCTGTAGCCTTCGCCGCCGCACGGTCAACTTCGCTGCCCGCCGGCGACCGGGTTGCTCCGGTCGGTGATTCTTCGGGGCGGAAACCCCGCCCCGAAGAATTATCACTATTTCGGCATATCCACCAGTTTCCACCCGTTGCGATAGTTGTGGCGGATGAGCTCATTGGCGAACTGCTTGGCGTTGATAGGCTCGGTGTAACGTTTGTTAAATGTCGGGTGGCCGTCGTGGATGCTGAAGCCGTCCTCGATCATTATCCTGAGCGTTTCGCTGTCGCCGATGTTGGTGAACTGCATGTTCGGCCCGTCCCACTGCAAGGTCTTGTTGAGCGCCTGCAGCCGCACGGCCATCACGCCCATGACGACCATCTCGTTGAACGGCCCTGCCTCGGCAAAGCACGATGCGGTCTCGATGCGGGTGGCGGGATTCTCCTTCGCCGCGCGCACAAAGTCCATATAGTGGTTGTCGTCGGGCACCTTGCGCGTCAACGCGGGCACTTTGGGCTCGCGGCCCGAGAGCAGCCACGGACGCACGCCGTAGCAGCCGCAGATCAGCGTATCTTTCGTGCCGTAGAATATCACTCCGCCGCCTTCGTCGTTGAGGTTCTTGCCGTCGAGCATTCCCTGCGGACGCGGGGGGGTAAGGCCGCCGTCGTACCATGTGACCTCCACTTCGGGCATCTTCACGCCGTTGAAATCGGGACGCTCGGGGAATACCAGCTTGACCATCTGTGCGTTGGGGGCACAGTCGGTCAGCAGCGGGGTCGAACTGCCCTGTGCCGTGACGGGATAGCCCAGCCGCAGCCCCTTGAAGACAGGGTGCAGGATGTGGCAGGCCATGTCGCCCAGTGCGCCGGTGCCGAAGTCCCACCAGCCGCGCCAGTTCCACGGGGTGTAGATGTTGTTGAACGGACGTTCGGGGGCCGGGCCGATGAACAGGTCCCAGTTGAGCGTGTCGGGCACGGGGTCGACCTGCGTCGGGCGCATCAGTCCCTGCGGCCATATCGGGCGGTCGGTGAAGGCCTCCACCTTGCGCACCTCGCCGATCTCGCCGTTCCATATCCAGTCGCACACCTTGCGAACGCCCTCGCCCGAAGAGCCCTGGTTGCCCATCTGGGTGGCCACTTTCTGCGAGGCGGCCAGACTGGTCAGCAGGCGCGACTCGTAGACCGTGTGGGTGAGCGGTTTCTCGCAGTAGACATGTTTGCCCAGCGACATTGCCGAACTCGACACGAGGGCGTGGGTATGGTCGGCCGTAGCCACCATCACCGCGTCGATCGATGAGCTCATCTCGTCGAGCATCTTGCGGTAGTCCCAGAACTTTTTCGCGTTCGGGTAGCGTTCGAAAGTCTTCTGTGCATACTTCCAGTCCACGTCGCACAGCGCAACGATATTCTGGCTATCCATCCCTCTCAGGACGCCCGCCCCGCGGCCGCCGACGCCGACCCCTGCGATGTTAAGTTTGTCCGACGGGGCTACCTTGCCCGCCTTTTTGCCAAGCACGACGCTCGGCACGATGGTTGCCGCGGCGATACCCGTCCCTGCAACCTTGAGAAAATCCCTGCGTGAGAGACCTTTTTCTTTCTTGTTTTTTTCTGACATGATCGTTATTTTGGTTATTCCATTTTGCATTTCATGATCGCCCCGCACGGGCCGCCGCCGTAACGGAGAGGCGTTAAACGCAACGCGCCGGCAGGACGGTCAGGACGAAGCCCCGGGCGGGCCCGCGTAAAGCCCCCGCGCGCAGCGGGAAGATCATTTAACGTATGAGGCGTTCATAAGGAAGTTGTAGCTGATCTTCACGCACTTCTCCGGGGCGTCGGAGTAACGCTCCACCTCGACGAAGTAGTCGCGGGTACCCTGTTTGTAGGCCGCCTCGAAGATTGCCGCGAAGTCCAGCTGGCCGCTGTCGCCGATGATCGACTCGTCCTTGATGTGCAGGTTCGGGAAGCGTCCGGCATACCTGGCGAGGTACTCCATCGGCGACTTGCCGCCCATGTTCAGCCAATAGACGTCCATCTGGAAGAAGACCTTCTTCGGGTCGGTGTTCTCGACCAGATAGTCGTATACCACCGTGCCGTCCACCGTCTTGAACTCCTGTGCATGGTTGTGAAAACCGAATTTCAGCCCCTTTTTAACTGCCAGGGCGCCCACCTTGTTAAGGTATTCGACGGCGGCTTTGAGTTCGGCGGCGTTGGTCGGCAGCGCCATCGACGGCAGCACGACGTAGCGGCAGCCCGCAGCCTTCTGGTCGTCGAGGGCCTTGTCCCACCATTTCAGTTGTTCCTCTTCGCTCAGGTTGCGGGCCGGAGCGATATGGGCGCTGGCCACCTTCATCCCGAGCCCCTCGACCAGCGCACGGAAATCTTTCGGGGCATAGCCGTAGAGTTTGCCGTTGATGTAGGAGGCTGTCTCGAGCTCCTTGTAGCCCATAGCGGCGACCGCCCTGAGCGTCCCTTCGGGGTCTTTTCCCATCGCATCGCGCAACGAATAGAGTTCGAGGCCGATCGTCTTTTGAGGCGTTGCGCCGGGCGCTTTGGCCGCGCCTGTCAAGGCCGACAACACGCCGCCCCCGACAACCACGCCGACCGCGCCCATCACCCCACGTTTCAGAAATTCTCGCTTGTTCATAGCATCATGGTTAGTATTAAAAGTTTTGTCATTTACAAGGCGGTACAAAGTACGAAAATAATATCGAGCTATCAAAAAGATAGCGCGCAGATACGCTAAGCTATTTTTTACCGCTTGATTATCACGATAATAACAAGGTTTTTCGAGAGCGGCAAATACGTTATCAAGAGTTATGCGGGGCGGATCGAATATCGGCCGTGTCAATAAAATCCCGCAAAGCGGAAAATTGCCCCGCAAGTTAGATTTTTTGTCCGAACTTTCCAAATAAATTTTATATCGCGGCAGAAAAATCGTCAATAAGTTATAACTTCTGCGGCAAATATTTCGCAAAAAAGTTTTGACGGCCATCCGGCGGTGGTGCGCCCCCTTTGGCGCGTACATATCTCGGATTTTTAGGTCAAAAATGCCAAACACCCCTGAAAATTTGCGCACATCAGAGAATCACGGTAGCTATTCCGCAACGCCAGCGCGGAAATCGCTTTTGTGACGGCACAATGCCTGCTCACTCTCCCTGTATGCAATCTTCGAATGATTCAACGACGGGCAGGACAGTCTCTACACCACATAATATTTTTGAAAAACAGTATTTACTGATTTTTTCAAAATACACGGCTAAGTTCGCAAAAGAATAACCCTACCTGCCACGGCCCATGTGTATTAATCGCCGACAATTACCAATAATACCACGCATCTTGAAAAGACTTCACTTCATAATCGCGCTTATCGTCATTGCGGCGACGCTGCCTGTCCGTGTGGGGCAGTCGTACATTCCCTGCCATCGGGACAAGTGGAAACAGCAGACCGCGCTGCCGGATTACAACATCGGGTTCGGCATTGTGACAATCACGATCGGGTCGCTCGTCAACAAGCCGAAACATGTCAGGGCGTGGCCGTACATCCGCAAGTCGCTGTGGCAGGGGCTGTCGGCGGGGCGTTGCAATACGCGGGCAAGGCGCTGAGCTACCAGATCACCCGCACGCAGAACAAATGGTGAGGCTGGGCTGCAAGCTGGTGCACTCGGCGGGTGCGTCGATATGTCTGAACGGCTCGATGAACTACCGTTTCGGGCAGTACCGTGTTCTCGACTATGGCCCCGCAAGGCTGAACTTCGTGTTCGACCGCGGACGGCTCAATTTCCAGCCGCAGTTCAACCTGCTGTTCATCGGCGACGTAATTTTTTGCACGCATTTTGGCGGCAGGATGGATTGGGTGAGAACACTCAAATCGGGAACTGTGATCTTCTCGAATCCTGAAATGAGCATTCCTGTCAAAGGCCCCTGACTCGACTGGCAACCCAAAGGAATTTCAGTTGCAAGAAGAACAATAATTGCGACAAAA
>JAIRQC010000099.1 GCA_031256675.1 Rikenellaceae bacterium | reverse complement strand
AGGTCGGTATGCGCCGTGCCCGCGACTTGTAGACACGGTAGGCCGTCTGCAAAACATCGTAAATGCGCTGCTTGCCGATGACCGAGGTGAAGATGACCGGTACGTCGCTGAACGGAGCTATCTTCTTTTCTATCAGCTCTCTGTACTGTTTCATCGTGTTGGTCTCCTTTTCGACGAGGTCCCACTTGTTCACCACCACCACGCAACCCTTTTTATTCCTGACTATCAGGCTGAAAAGGTTCATATCCTGCGATTCGATCCCCTGCGAGGCGTCGAGCATCAGGATGCAGACGTCCGACCGCTCGATAGCGCGAATGGAGCGCATAACAGAGTAAAATTCAAGCTCTTCCGTAACCTTGCCCTTCTTGCGCACGCCTGCGGTGTCGACCAGATAGAAATCCATGCCGAACTTGTTGTAGCGGGCGTCGATCGAGTCGCGCGTGGTGCCGGCGTGAGGGGTGACAATGTTGCGCTCCTCGCCGAGCAGGGCGTTGGTAAGCGACGATTTGCCCACGTTGGGGCGTCCGACTATTGTGATGCGCGGCAGGTCGTCCTGTCCGTCGTCAGTAACATCCTCGGGCAGGGTCTCTACGAGAGCATCCATCAACTCGCCGGTTCCGGTGCCGCTCATGGCGCTGATGCACAGCGGCTGGCCGAGGCCGAACGAGTGAAATTCATGAGAGAGGTACATCTGGTCGTTGTTGTCGACCTTGTTCACGGTGAGTATCACCCGTTTGCCGCTGCGGCGCAGGATGTCGGCCATCATCATGTCAAGGTCGGTCACGCCGGTCGACACCTCCACCACGAACACGATGACCTCCGCTTCGTCGATTGCGAGCATCACCTGGTTGCGGATCTCGTTCTCGAACATGTCGTCGCTGCCGACCGAGTAGCCGCCCGTGTCGATGACTGAAAATTCGCGCCCGCCCCATTCGCTGCGTCCGTAATGGCGGTCGCGCGTGGTTCCTGCCGTGTGGTCGACGATTGCCTGCCGCATCCCGACCAACCGGTTGAACAGCGTGCTCTTGCCCACGTTCGGCCGTCCTACTATCGCTACAAGTCCCATATTCTTTGCCTTTTCAGGGTGCAAAGATAGGGAAACTCTTTAAGAGTTCGATTAAAATTTATTCATCGAAAATTTTATGCCCCTTATGTCGCGCTTTCTCCTCCCTAACCCCTACCTCGCATTTGTTGTTACGGCATTTCAATAACAAAAGGCGTGGACAGCAAGTCCGCGCCTTTTGTTATGTCGCAAGATCGACAGGGAAATTGTTTCGTCCTGCCCGCAACGACGACCGTTCCGCCCGCAAACATGCCCCCGCAACGACGACACCTGCCTGGCAAGCCTGCCCCCGCAACGACGCCGGGGACAGCCTCGACCGAAACCTATGCCTTATAGTATTCCTCCCACCCTTCGCGCGACACGGGGCCGCGGAGGAGTTGGTTGGCCATTGGGTTGTTGGTTATCTGATTCGTCTGACGGTCGAATCGGAGCCGCTCGCCCGTCCACTGGGCTATAACGCCGAGACAGAACACCTGGCTCAGCGGGCTCGAGATCGAGAACGGCGAGCGCGGCTTCTCCCTGCCAAGCACCGAAAGCAGGAAGTTGGCATAGTGGTTCGACGGGCTTTCCGGCACCTCGGGGAGTTTGCCCCCCATCGCCCGCGCCCTGTCCGGAGGTATGATCGACAGCGTGCTGCCGTGCGAACTTCCCTTGAAGGTCAACTCTTTGGAATATATCTCCTTGCCCGGGTTGAGCTTTGCCGGCTGTATCTTGCCTCCGGCCACCGTCGGGATGTTCGGGTCGATCTCCGATACGCCGTAACCTTCCGGCACTGCGGGGATGTTATCCAGCCCGTCGTACCATGTTATGTCGAGGGCGGGCATGTCGCCGCGGGCGGGAAATTTGAACTCGATGGTCGAGGACTTGGGGAAGAAAAAGCGGTTGTGGCCTTTCAGGTAGGTCGGGTTGATCTCCGTCGGCAGCCCCAAGTCGAGAAACTCATGCACCGTGTCGAGAATATGCGCTCCCCAGTCGCCCAGAACCCCCATTCCGAAGTCGTACCAGCAACGCCACTGCCCAAGATGGTAGTCGCTGCTGTAATCGTGCGGGAGGGTCGAACCGAGCCACGTGTCCCAGTCCATGCCGTCCGGAACGGGTTCGGCGGCGGGGTAACCGGTCATCTTCGGGTCCCATTCGTGCCAGCGGCGCGCATTGTTCATGTGGCCCGTGACGGCGGTAACGTTCTTGATTATGCCCGCATCTTTCCACGCCTTGAACTGGAAGTAGTTGGCTTCAGAGTGGCCCTGGTTGCCCATCTGGGTGACGACGCCGTACTTTTTCTCGGCCGCC
This sequence comes from Rikenellaceae bacterium, assembly GCA_031256675.1. Lineage (GTDB taxonomy): Bacteria > Bacteroidota > Bacteroidia > Bacteroidales > Rikenellaceae > JAIRQC01. The sequence continues at coordinate 2,602 of JAIRQC010000099.1, read as the reverse complement.
ATCAGCAGTTCGCATTCGAGGAATGTGCGCGCCAGCGGTTTCTCGACGTAAACGTGGATGCCGCGACGCATCGCCTCGATGCATATCGGGAAGTGACTGTGGTCGGGGGTCGCCACCATCGCCGCGTCGATCTGTCCACCCATCTTGTCGAACATCTTGCGGAAGTCGCTGAACTGCGGCGCTCCGGGGAACATGGCTATGATCTCCTGCGTATGTTTCGCTTTCAGGTCTACGTCGCACAGGGCCACGACGTTGCACAGCCCCGTTTTGTACAACTCTTTGGCCACCTCCTTGCCACGGTTGCCGATGCCGACCAGGGCGATGTTTACCTTGCCGCCCGCGCCGACCACCTTCGGAGAGGCCGTCTTCTTGCCCGCCTTGACCGCCGCGTCGACTATCGACGCGGATACCACTGCCGCCGCCGACAGCGCCCCTGCCTTTTGCAGGAATCCCCTGCGTGAAATTATTTTCTCAGACATGTCTTCAGAATATTTTTTGTTATTGCCGTCGTGAGTCTGTTTTTTTATTGTCGTCGCGAGTTGCAATTTGCGTCCCGCCTGGCGAAGCCCGCGGGCGCAACGACGGGGCGTCTCTTGCGGTTGCCTCGGCTGCGCCCCGCAACAACGGATAACGACCGTTACAACTCCTTGAGCTTTATGTTTTTGAAATAGACCTTGTCGCCGTGGTCCTGCAACAGGATGTGGCCGGTCTCGAAGTTGCCGAAGTTCACCCAGTCTTTATATTTGCTGTAATCGACCAGCGCGTCCCACATTGCGCAGTTGCGCCTGTATTCGACAATCTTCACGTCGTTGAGCAGGTGCTCCACATGGTTGCCCCTGACAACGATCGTAGCCCTGTTGAAGAAGCCGGGGCGGAAAGGTTTGTTTGCAGGGGCGGGGATCAGGTCGTAGAGCGAGCCCAGCGTGCGGTTGCCGTTCACGCCCAGCTTTGCGTCGGGATGCTTCCTGTCGTCGAGGATCTGAAACTCGCAGCCGATGGCCGAGCCGCCGCTGGGGTTGACCTCCGGATTGACGAAATATTTGATCCCGCTGTTGGCCCCTTCGGTTATCATGAAGTCCACCGAGAGGATAAAGTCGCGGTATTTGGCCGTGGTGATTATGTCACCCCCGTTGCCGCTCTCGGCGCCTTCGGCCTTCTCGACCACAAGCAGGTCATTTTCGATATGCCACCCTTTGGCAGGAAAGCCGCCTCCCTTGTGGCTCTGCCACCCTGCGGTGGTTTTGCCGTCCCACAGGAGTTTCCAGCCCTCGGCCTTCTCGCGCTCCGAGATGGTGTTGGGGATGCAGTTGAACTGCGCTATACGGGTTTCCGGCGACCGTTCATATTCCAGCCCCGTGGTCATGATGCGAATATCTTTCCAGCTGACCTGTTTGCCGGCAAGCTCCGGACTGCCGATCTGGTGCACCTGGAGGGCGATAAAGCCCTGCGTATCCTGTGCGTCGACTATGTCGGCGGCAGGAACCCCGTTGAGCCATGTGCGGATGCGGCTGCCGATGGCCTCTATGCGCACCTTGTTCCAGTCGCCCGGCTTGAAGGCCTTCTGCGCCCTCCTGTTGGTGGTCAGCGGATAGAGCCAGCCCGAGCGCGCCTCGTCGTAAATGCCGCCGCTCCATGCGCGCGCCGACGGGTCGATCTCGTACTGGTAGCCATACACGCGGCCATCTTCCTTGCGTTGCGCGCTGCGGAACTGGATGCCGGAGTTGAGCCCGTCGTCCACCTTGAATAGCATTTCGAGGATGAAATCCCCATACGTTTTCTCCGTGCAGAGGAAGGTGTTGGGCGTTCCGAGTTTGAAGGCCCCGACAATAGCCCCCTGTGCGACCTTGTACTCGGCCGTGCCGTTCACCTTTTTCCAGCCTTTGAGGTCTTTGCCGTTGAACAGCGGCTGCCACTGCGCCGACACGCCCGCTGTCGCCCCAACGGCAAGCAGTGTAAACAGAATCTTTTTCATTTTGACATTCGAATTTAATTTTATGACAAAGCTATAAAATTATTCTGAGAAAACCACACCAATTATATACTTTCTAAAGTTTAGTTAGCTACGCAAATATTGGTAATTGTTTTGCCCTGTTTCAGACAGAGGAATACCATGAATTTAGCGGTCAGTTATTTGAGCGAAAATATGTATCGGTTGAGAGTTATGTGTTTATGCGTGTATCACCAGAGTCTTTCGACAAGATTAAGATCAGAGGAGTGGGAAGCGCAGTTCTAGTTTGGAACGAACACTGGTACCTGAATCCTATGCGAACGAGGTGATGTCGACATGGGAGCAGCATCGGCAGAGATTGTCGAACCTCGTGACACCCCGATCTCATCATCACCAAAGCAATGACTTTACCGACCCTTGGATGGAGGTAAAAAGCTCAATTTGGTTGGCCAACAGGTTGCTAAGACAGCAGATCTTCTCCATTCTATTGTCGATTGCTTCTATCGTCATCGCCGAGAGGTCTGCCGACAAGAATTTGGAACTGCGGCAGTTAAAATTTATGTCTTTGGCTGTAAGTTTCAGTCCATCGCTCATGCGCAGCCCACAGCCGTAAATAGAGGGCAAAAGTCAGCTTCAGATAATAGCGTTTAAACT
>JAIRQC010000012.1 GCA_031256675.1 Rikenellaceae bacterium | reverse complement strand
AAGAACACGGAAACATTTGTTTTTTATAAAAAATTATGGAACTGCTAATCCCGCCCTCTTCAAACAGTATCACGGGCGAGAGGACGGGAATGCATATCACCGCATCACAGCACATTATCACTCAATGTCTCAAATTTACAGGAACACAGAAACCATATTGCACCTCAGGACGCTATTACTCAACACCCCGAACCGCCTCGCAACCAGATGAATAAACCAAAGACCACGCATCTCAACGCAGGCGCCCCAAAACCGGCAGCAGCACAAAACCCGTTTTTTTGCAAGAAAGAAATGAACACGATAGATAAGATAAAGGAGTTGAAGCGGCGGGATAACGTTGTTATTTTGGCGCATTACTATACTTTGCCCGAGGTTCAGGATATTGCGGACTTTGTCGGGGATTCGCTGGCGTTGTCGCAGCGGGCGTCCCTGCCGCCCGCCGCGACGATATTGTTTGCCGGGGTGAAGTTTATGGCCGAGACGGCCAAAGTGCTGTCGCCTGACAAACGGGTGCTGCTGCCGGACATGGAGGCGGGATGCTCGCTCGCTGCGTCGTGCGACGAGAGGGATTTCGGGGAGTTTGTCGGGAAATATCCTGACCACCTGGTGGTGTCGTATGTCAATACGTCTGTGGGAGTCAAGGCGTTGACGGACATATGCTGTACCTCGTCGAACGCGGTGGAGATCGTGCGTGGCCTGCCTGCGGAACAGAAGATAATTTTTGCGCCGGACAGAAATCTGGGCAACTATATCAAAAGCGTCACGGGCCGCGAAAATATGGTGATATGGGACGGCGCGTGCCATGTCCATGAAGAGTTTTCCGTCGAAAAGATCATAGAGCTCAAAGCGCAATACCCTCGCGCCAGGGTCGTTGCCCATCCGGAATGCAAGGCTGCCGTGCTTCTATTGGCCGACTTTACGGGCAGCACCGCCGCCCTGCTCGACTTCTGCTCGCGCGACGAGGCCACCGAATTTATCGTCGTCACCGAAGCCGGAATACTCCACCAAATGGCGAAAAACAACCCCGCAAAAACATTTATCCCCGCTCCGCCCCTCGACTCGACATGCGGATGCTCGAACTGCGCATATATGAAACTCATAACCCTGCCCAAAATACTTAACTCGCTCGAAACCAATACACATGAAATAACAATAGACGAACCTGTCCGCCGAAAGGCCGAAGCCTCGATCCGCCGAATGCTTGAAACGTAGCGTTTCAAACCCTAAGGCCCATACGTGAAACATGCTGTCCGGCAGTTAAACCGAGAGGTGGCCGCACAGCTTTGTTTAACTCCGGACGACATAAACCGGCCTCAACTGCCAGCCTCAACCCCTGAACCGCATAAAATACTAAAACATAAAATATTATGAATTTTTTCAAGACATTTTTGGCGACGCTGCTTGCCATGGTTGCGGGGACGTTTTTGTTTACGGTGGTCTCGCTGATGTTCATGATAGCCGTTTCGACTATGGTCGGCGGGAACAGGAGCATCGAAGTTGGGCGTAATTCGCTGTTGAAGATTGACTTGGGGGCCAATTACATGGATTCGCCGGCCCCTGCTACCATCGAGCCTTTCGGTCTGTCGGGGCTCAGGGTCAATAAACGTACCTCGCTGCTCTCGCTGCTGAGCGCTGTCGAGGCGGCGGCGAACGATGAGCGCATCGAGGGAATACTGCTTTGCGGCGGAGATATGCCCTCGCTGGACGTAGCTCAGGGGGAGGAGCTTCGCAAAGCGCTGCTGGCGTTCAGGGAGAGCGGCAAACCGGTGATAAGCTATGCGGACAGCTATTCGCAGCTGGGATACTATATCTGTTCGGTTGCGGACGACGTGGCGATGAACCCGAAGGGGCTGATGGCCTGGCATGGGATGTCGATGCAGCTGCTGTTTTTCAAGGGGTTGCTCGACAAGCTGGATGTGGAGCCGACGGTCATACGGCACGGGCATTTCAAGTCGGCTGTCGAGCCGTTCATGCTCGAGAGGATGAGCCCGGAGAACAACCTGCAAATGACCGCGCTGGCCGGCGCGATATGGGGAACGATGATTTCGGATATTGCCGCCGCGAGAGGCCTTGATTCCGTTGACCTGCAACGCTATGCGACGGAACTTGCCATCGTGTCGCCCGAAACGGCGGTGGAGAAGGGGCTGATCGATTCGCTTTGCTATACCGACCAGCTTTACGAACTGATTGCAGGCTATAACGAAGATATACTGGACAAGAACGGGCAGCCGCGAACCGTTGCGTTATCGGCATACTGCTCCCACATGAAGATGCGCTCGAAAGTTTTGGGCAAGGACAAGGTGGCGGTGCTCTACGCCGACGGCGAGATTGTCGACGGCGTTGCCCCTGCCGAAATGGTCGGCGGGGCGACGTTCGCCTCGAAGATCGAACGCCTGCGCCACGACGAGAACGTTAAAGCGGTGGTACTGAGGATCAATTCGCCGGGCGGCAGCGCGCTGGCCTCGGAGGTGATCAGCCGCCAGCTCGACCTGCTGCGCGAGCAGAAGCCGCTGGTCGTGTCTATCGGCGGCGTGGCTGCGTCGGGCGGCTACTACATCGCCTCGTCCGCCGACGCCATACTTGCCGGCCGCACCTCGATCACCGGTTCGATAGGGGTTTTCAGCATCATGTTCAACATCGAAAAGGGGCTGCGCTCGAAACTGGGCGTCACGATGGATGTGGTGCGCACCAACCCGTCCGCCGACCTTAACGCGCCATTCCGCACGTTGGCCCCCACCGAGATAGCTTTCTTGCAGCAGCAGGTGGACGACTTTTACGACACTTTTGTCGGCCGTGTGGCCGCCGGGCGCAACCTCTCCACGGAGCAGGTCGACCGGATCGGCAGCGGCAGGATATGGTCGGGGCTGGCGGCCTCCGCCAACGGCCTCGCCGACGGCTTCGGCGGCCTGAAAGACGCCATTGCGCTGGCTGCCGACCGCGCCGAGATCGCCGACAGCTACTCGATCTATGAGGTGGCGGACGCGCCGAGCAGCTTCACCGGCATCTTCGAGCTCCTCTCCGGCAACGACGACGCACGCACGGAGGAGTTCTCCCTCGTGCGCACGATGCAGGAATATGGCCGCGCCGCCCGGATGCTCCAGCGTCGCGGCGTGCAGGCAATGATGCCGTATACTATCGAGATACGGTAAGTTCTGGAGGCGCCGAAAATAAAGTTGCGGGGGCTGTGAAAAAATTCACAACCCCCGCTTGGTTTGACAAAAATTAAGCGTAAATTTGCAGGCTGAAAGCAGGGCCCTTAATGACGGACCTGTCTAAATTTCAGCCGTAAAAATGTACCGCAATCCTTTTTAGAGTTTCGACCGAAAAAAACCTGAAAAAACCAAAGTTCATGAACATTCCCGCAGATCTCCGCTACACCTCCAACCACGAGTGGCTCCGCGTCGAGGGCGACATTGCAACGGTCGGCATCACCGACTTTGCACAAAGTCAGCTTGGCGACATAATCTACGTCGACGTTCCCTCCGTCGGCTCCACTCTCGCCCGTGGCGACTCTTTCGGCTCCGTCGAGGCGGTCAAGACCGTAGCCGACATATTTATGCCGGTCGACGGACAGATCGTCGAGCTGAACTCCGACGTCGACGCCCAGCCCGAACTCGTCAACCGCGAACCATACGCGGGCGGCTGGATAATCAAGGTCAGGATCTCCGACCCCGACCAGCTCGGCTCGCTCCTCCCCGCCGAAGAGTATTCAAAAATAATATAAGAAAAATGACAAAAGTAACTGTTGTGGGTGCGGGGAACGTTGGCGCGACATGTGCCAATGTTCTCGCTGTGAGGGAAATCGTTAGCGAGCTGGTGCTGATCGACGTAAAGGAGGGGCTGGCCGAGGGCAAAGTCCTCGACATGTTCCAGACGGCCGGGTTGCTCGATTTCGATACGAAGATGACGGGCGTTACCGGCGATTGGGCCGCCACGAAAGGCTCCGACGTTGTGGTCGTTACCTCGGGCGTTCCGAGGAAGCCCGGTATGACGCGCGAGGAGCTTATCGGCGTGAATGCGGGGATAGTGAAGGACGTCGTGGAGAAGGTTGTGAAGTATTCGCCCGACACAGTGATACTTATGGTTGCCAACCCGATGGATACGATGACCTATCTGGCGGCGAAGGTCAGCGGCCTGCCCGGGAACAGGATCTTCGGCATGGGCGGCGCGCTGGACAGCTCGCGGTTCCGCTGCTATTTGAGCAAGGCGTTGAACGTCAACCCAAATGAGCTGGAGGCGATGGTTATCGGCGGTCATGGCGACACGACGATGGTGCCGGTGACGAGCCTCGCGACATATAAGGGCGTTCCGGTCGGGACGCTGCTGGACAGGGAGGCGCTGGACGGCGTTGTGGCCGACACGATGGTCGGCGGGGCAACCCTAACCAAACTGCTGGGAACCTCGGCATGGTATGCTCCGGGGGCGGCGGCGGCATTTGTTGTGGAGTCGATCGTGAGAGACCAGAAGAGGGTGATACCCTCGTGCGTGATGCTCGACGGCGAGTATGGGCAGAAGGACGTTTGCATCGGCGTGCCGACGGTGATCGGGCGCGGCGGCGCGGAGAAGGTGGTAGAGTTGCCGCTTTCAGCCTCGGAGCAGGAGCTCTTTGCCAAAAGCGCCGCCTCGGTAAGGGCCACCAACGAGGTGCTTAAAGAGATCAAGGCGTTATAATCGAATTCTGTTAATAAAAAAAGCTGCCCGAAATAAAGGCAGCTTTTTTGTTTTCAAAACTCCATTGCAATTACGGGCGGGCGAGGCAGGGAGCGATCCGACCTTTTTCTTTTTCGTCATTGCGGGCGAGTGGGCCGAGCGAGGCAACCAATTGAGGAACAGCCTGTTTTTTGTGTTGTTTCGGTCTTAAACCATCGCAGTGACGGGAGGTTTTGCCTGTAAACTCGCAATCGCAGTGACGGGCGAGTGATTGCTACACGTTAGCAGTGCCTGCGTCCGTCCGGAATAGCGTAGAAAAATCGATTCGGGCAAAAGTCTTCGCAGTGACAGGAGGTTTTGCCCGTAAACTCGCAATCGCAGTGACGGGCGAGTGATTGCTACACGTTAGCAATGCCTGCGTCCGTCCGAAATGACGGGAAACGTTCTCTTTTGCCGGAGCGCCATTTGCCGTAAGCGGTCGACTGACAGTCGACCGCCACCAATACATTCTCATATCGCAGCCCGTCGGTGAGCACGGCGACATACTGAACACCCGCGGAGCACATGCCGTAAGCGTGTGCGCACACACGGTGCGGCAAACACTGCAAAGGCCGCCGGCAGAGATAAAGTCATGATCATGTCGTGCGTAAAAATCCCGACCTGCCTGCCGTAATTGGCTGTTTATTGTACCGTCCGGTTCTTCTCTATCAGCTCCGTCAGCCTGTCTGCGTCGGGGCAGGAGACGACGTATATCTGTTCGTAAACGTCCTCTATCTCGACGAAATTATTCCACTCCGAGGCGTAGATCTTGAATACGCTCCAGTCGCGCAGGTTGAAATAGTAGCCGTAATAGCCGAAAAATCCGTAGCTGCCCAGCAGCGGGATGCAATATTTCAGCTCCTCGCGCCCGACCCTCCGCACCGAGCGCAGATCGTCATAATTTAATATGGTAAGCTCCACAAGGCAGTGTATCTCCACCCCTGCCTCCGTCACGGCTACATGACGCGGGATCGACAGTATGTAAAGTCCCGCTACGGCCGCGATGTTCGAGAGCAGCCAGGCCGAATAGTAGCTGCTGCCGACCCATAAACACAACGCCGCCGCCGACAGCAGCGCCACCGCAGCTATCACGATCGCCGTGATACGCCGGGCCCGCCGGTCGAGCCTGTATTCGAACCTTTTTTCCATGACGGTTGGTCAATTTCATAGCAAAGATAGCGATTTTTCGGGCCATATCTGCCACAGGACTATTTTATATCGCGATTTAACCCCATATTCAGTTAAACAGACTATTTTTTGTTACCAACCGTCTACACTCGGCCCGTCGTTGCAGAGTAATTTTGCAGTGTGAAATTTCGGGGTCGTACCCGACAATGATTTAACAGGATTTTGTTCAAGTTTTCAGGTTTTTCGTGCGCCCTGCCCCTCTACCGGGCGAATGAAGAACGCCTTGCAGGTCGCGCGAAGAACGCTGAAAATACAGGACAACATAATATATTGATATTTATTAACCACATAAATCATACAGAAATGAAAAAGTATTTGAATCCCGTCGCCGTCGTTGCGCTGTGCGCCGCGCTGGCGGCAACGACTTCCTGCACGGAACATCAGATGACGGAAAACGACCACGTCAACCCGCCCGCTGTGCGCGATACGCTGGCCATTACACCCGCCGTTAACTCGATAGTTTTCGAGGCCAACGCCACGACCTCCTCGTCTACGACATTCACCGTCGCAACGAACGGCAGCTCATGGAACGCCGTCGCCTCGGGCGGAAACTGGGTCACTATCGACATGGACAAAACGAACAAAACGTTCACCGTCACTGCCGACGTTAATTACAATCCCGTTGAGCCCTCTCCCGTCACGGTTACTGTTACGGCAGGCAGCGCTATTCCGGTCAACATTACGCTCACCCAGAAAGCGGCTGCAGCCGTCACGACGTGCAACAATGTTTCGGGATTGTGCGGCCGCACGCTGTTCATTGAAGACATCGACGAGACCAACCTGCCCGCAGGTGAACAGATAGATTCGATAAGGATCATGTTGTCTCCATTCCCCGCCGGCGGAAGCGTATTCTTCGGTTCGGCGCCATATGTGAACAAAAAGGCGAGGCTGACGCTGCCCGAAACGATCGAAGACAAGTATATCACACCCGGTTATTGGGGTATACCGCAGGCAGAACAGGGCGCAAAATCGAATATTATCCGTCTGTATGCTTACAGCAACGGGAATTTCATCGGCCTTGTAAAGTTATGCGAATGGGACAGCAGCAACAACAAGTACACTTACGTCTTCTCCACGTACATGTATGCCAACAAGAACTATACGCTCAACCACTCCGCCGTCGATTATCTTTGCCAAATGACCATCACCAAGGGGTGGAACTCCTTCTTCACCTCTCCTCCAATAGGAACGCAGAAACAATACATCTACACGAACCAGCCTAACGCAGGCAGCGTTTTCAAATGGAAGTTCAACTAATCCGCTTTAACGGGCCCTCTCTCGATGGCCTGTTTTTTTAGTCCGGCCGCAACAGCGCTTCGGCTATCGCGAAGTCTGCCTGGTGGGTTATTTTTATGTTGAACGGCTCTCCGCGGGAGAGGTGTACCGCGACCCCGAGCCGTTCGACGAGCGATGCGTCGTCGGTGAACGCGCCCTCCGCGGGGGCGGCGTAGGCGGCGCGAAGCAGAGGGGCGGCGAATATCTGCGGGGTCTGGACGGCGCGAAGTCGCGAGCGGTCGATACAACGGCCACTATCGCTCTCAATGTCGCCTTCGATAATGCGGAATGAATCGACGGGGGCGACGACGGGTATGGCCGCGTCGTAAGCGACAGCATCGTCAAGCAGGCGCAGGATCAGCTCGACGGAGACCAGAGGACGTGCGCCGTCGTGAACGGCTATATAGTCGCACCCTGCACATATTTCCAGCGCATTACGCACAGATTCACAGCGCGTTGCACCTCCGTGAGTTATGGAGTGCGCAATGGCGAAATCATACTTGCGGCAGAGTTCCTCCCAGCGCGCCGACTCGCCGACAGGCAGAGTAATAATGATCTGCGCGTCGGGCAGGGCCGTATGAAACCGCTCGACAGAATGCATCAGCACAGGCCTTCCGGCTAGCGGCCGGAACTGTTTGGGCGTGTCGCCGCCCATGCGGACGCCACTACCCCCGGCAGCTATTACGACGGCTGTTCTTATCATTCAACCAGCATTTTACGACACGTTCGACAGTTTCTGCCACGGGCGTATAGCGAAATCCTGTGAGGCGTGTGATCCTCCCGCCGTCATAGCGGCATATGGTCACCCCTGAATGGATGGCAAGGCGAGAGAGATTGGGCCGGTAGCCGAACAGCGACAGCAGCCGCTCGCACCACCAGAATATGTAAAGCATTGTCCGTCCGGCTTTTATAAACGGTTTACGCTTGCCTGCCGCCGTAGCCGCGAGGGTGATCAGTTCGCGAAACGGGATGCTCGCCCCGCAGAGAATAAAACTCTTGCCGGAGGCTTCGTCAGATTCGGCCAACACGATCATAGCCCGCGCAACATCCTGCACATCAACATATCCAGTAGTTCCTGGCGGATAGAACGGCAGTCCCGACGCCACGAAGCGCACGATAGCCGCGCTGCCCCCGCCATGCCAGTCGCCCGCGCCGAGGATCACCGCTGGGTTGACTATAACGCATTTAAGGCCCTGCGTCGCCCCCCGCTGCACCTGCTGTTCCGACAAAAACTTGCTCACCGAGTAGGGCGACTGTCCCCGCAGGCTCTCCATGCGCGTACTTTCTGTTACGAAGCCACCCTCTCGCACCCCGCCAAGCGCGGCTATCGAGCTGATATGCACCATCTTCTCCACGCCGCACGCTAACGCCGCATCGACCAGCGTCGAGGTGATCTCGACATTGTTCGTCACGATATTCCCATCCCCGTCACCGAACGACACCTGCGCCGCGCAGTGGAACAGCAGTTTGGCCCCTTGCAGCAGTTCGACCATATCCGCCTGATTGTTCAGCGCCGCCTCCGTCGCGTGCAGCACGCCAGTATCGAGTCCCTCCTTGTCGAAACGCTCCAAAAGCCTGTTAAGGCGCGTCAAATACCTGACAGGCAAGCATATATTGCTCCATCCTGCTCGCGCCAGCTGCACCGTCAGCTCACCCCCGACCATTCCTGTCGAACCCGTAACAACTATTTTATCCCTGCTTATCAATTGGTTTTATGAGGTTGTTTTAATTAACCTCCCCCATTGTTTATTATTAATATTAGTTTACTATTAAATTAATAATATAATAGTAATAATAATAGGCGTTGATATGTTGATATTTTTCAGGTTTGTTTATTTGCTATGATTTTTCAACAGTGTTTGATTTGTTTTTGTGATGTTGTGGCAGGCGGTTTATGGGGTTTTTGACAACTGTTTATTATTTTTTACGGACATTTCAACAGCCGATCTTATTAACTTTTCAATGCGTATAAACTGCAAGAACTTTTTCGTTCATTATGATATTTTTTGTTTGTTTTCGGCGTGAAACTTTATATACGCACGCCGCGATGAGAAAACAAGTGGAAATTATTATATTGAGCTGCTATGTTGTCGACTTCTGATTGACACTTTTTTTGAGCTTTTCAACAATCTTTTCGACTGCCGGTCGAAAATGCGATGCGACGATACTGCTGGTTAAAACTGAAGGCCGACCGCCGTCGCCGCTATCTACAACACCCTGTACAACAGGTATCTGACCTAACAGCTCGATGCCTTCACGCTCCGCCATCACCTGTGCCCCGCCGCGACCGAAGATATAGTAACGGTTGTCGGGTAACTCCTCTGGGGTGAACCACGCCATGTTCTCTATAACACCCAGAACAGGTACCGCTACCTTTTCGGAACGGAACATCTCCACGCCGCGCACCACGTCGGCCACGGCTATGGCCTGCGGCGTGGAGACGATCACCGCCCCGCTCAGTTTCAACTCCTGTACGACGGTCAGATGTATATCGCCGGTTCCTGGCGGCAGGTCGATCAGCAGAAAATCGAGTTCGCCCCACAGGGTTTGCTCAATCATCTGTTTCAGCGCCCCCGTAGCCATAGCCCCGCGCCAGAGAAGCGCGTCGTTCGGCGAGATAAAAAAACCTATGGACATCAGTTTCACCCCGTATTTCAGTGCAGGGATCATCATCTCCATCTCCCCTACCCTACCGGCTTCGGGCCTGTAATCGGCCACATCGAACATCGCGGGCTGCGACGGGCCGTAAATATCTGCGTCGAGCAGCCCCACGCTGTAACCCATCTCGGCCAGCATTGCCGCCATGTTGCACGCTACGGTCGACTTCCCTACCCCACCCTTTCCCGAGGCCACCGCCACCGTATATTTTATGTGATTCACCGCCGCCGTCTCCGCTTTCGGCAACCCGGCCGTCTCCACCACTACTCTGCCACTGTATTGCGGTAAAGCCCTCTCTACAGCCTCCCTGCACTGCCTTTCGATGCTGTGCAAAAACGGATCGCGCCTCTTGAGCGACTTCACAACAATCCTCACCGCCCCGTTCTCCACCCCTGCCATGTCGATAATCCCCGACGAGACTACGTCCATGCCCGTCTCCGGGTGGATAACTTCGCGCAATATATTTAATATGTCCATTTGTTTAGTAAAACAAACCTTTTTTATTGAAGAGTGTCAGTCCGAAGTTGAACGTAAGGAACCAGTTGTTGCGGCTTACGTCGTATTTCGACAGCGAGAGGCTTGCCGGACCTATCTGGGTCTGGTATACGAGCGATGCGTCGAAGATGTAACGCAAACGTTGGCGGATGTTTTCGATCGTGCTGTCGTAAAAGGCGGGCAGGAATGCGTATGCGCCGCATTTGAGGTAGAAGTTCGGTATAAATTCGAACGACGGAATGACCCCGGCGGCAAGGAACGACGATGAGCGGAACTCCTTCATGTAGACGATGTTGCTGTGCGGCGTCGGGTTGAACGACGGCAGGGTCATGTTTGTCGAATAGTCGTTCGCCAGTCCCGGGTGGTTGGTGACGACTGCGTCAATGCTGTAACCGAGCGTAAACCAGCGCATGGGGATATATTGCTCGCGCGAGAACCTCGCTCCGAGCCAGATGCGGTTGGCCAGCCGTTCACGCTGGCGCACGCCGTTGGTGGCGGGGGCGAACGCTTCGCTGCCGTCGATGGCTATGCCTGACAGCGACTGTGATACGCCGGTTATGGAGTAGCTGTTCTCTATGGAGTTTCTCTCGATTTCCGCCTTTATGCCGATGAATTTGAATATGGTGCGGTCCATCGGGTCGCTCTCGACGTAATTGCTGTTGAGATAGTAGTTATACTGGTCGTTGACCCCGTTCACGCGGATGTTGGCCACGTGTTTGCGCCCTATCGGCCAGCCGAATGCGACGGTGAAGTACATGTCGTTGTGCTTGGCGTAGCTCATGTTGTCGATGCGCGAGATGTAGCCGAAGTTGCTCCGGAAGTAGTTGTAATGGTTGTAGACGGTGGCAGCTTCGTAGTAGAAAGGCTTGGTCTTGATGAAGAAGTCGCTCCGGAAGGCGAGGGAGGCCGAGGTGTAGAACGGGGATAAATAGCCGTCCAGGTTGTAGCGGTGCGACGCGCGCCCGATGTGACGGTATTCGAGACCTATGTAGGCCTGGTTCAGGGCGGTGGAGGAGATGTTGCCGCCGATCATCGCTTTGAAACCCCACTTTTTTTTCATGCGGATCTTCATGTCGAAGTATCCTGTGGCGGGATTGAAGGTCACGTCGGGATATTCGCCGAAGATGAAATCCTCGGCCAGCAGATTGAAATAGTGGTCGTTGAAGTAGTCGAAATCGAATATTACGCCGTCGTTCTTGATACCAAGCAGTTTGGGCACATAGATGCGCTGTTTCCAGTCGAGCCCCTCGATCTTGAAACTGCCGAACAGCAGCGGCGGTTGCAGCGCGCGGAAGGCCTTGCGGCGGGCGGCCACCTCGTCGGTCGAACGTCGCCGTGCGATGGCCGCCTTGATCTGGTCGATCTTGGCCATCGTGTCGTAATAGCCCAGCGATATGATCTCACGGGCGCGCGAGAAGTCGAGCGTCGAGACGCCCTCCATTATGCGGTCGATCAATACGCCGCGCTCCGGAGGAAGGTCGTAATCGGTGCTGAGCATTGTCAGGAAGAAGAGCTGGTCGAAGAGGTTCAGGTTATTAAAATTCTTATTCGACGGCACGCAGCGGCTGCCGATGATTATATCCGGCGCAAACTCCTTGTCCATCACCTGCCACGGGAAATTGTTGAACAGCCCGCCGTCGTACAGCGAGGCGCTGTCTGCGTCTAATGGATTGAATATGAACGGTATGCTCATCGAGGCGCGGATCGCCTTGCCTAGGTCGCCATGCCGGACGGTCACCGCCTTGCGCGCCTCAATGTCCGACGTGATGCAGCGGAACGGGGTCATCAGCCGGTCGAAATCGCCGCCGCAGGCCGCCGTGGGGGCTGCGAAGAACTTGATGAAGTTAACGTCCAACTGGCCGGTGGTCACCATGTAGGAGCTTGACAGCGAGGGATGTTGTTTCCGCGCAGGGTTGAGCCGCAGGTTCATCATGGCCGCCGAGCGGTGCATCTCCTTGAAATAGTACCTGTTGTCATCGTCGATCGTCCCCGTGATCCAGTTTTCCAGCTGCGGCGAGGTGAGCTCTGTAGTCATCTCCTCCGGCGTCAGCCCGATGGCGTACATTCCACCGATGATGGCCCCCATCGACGTACCGGTGATGTAGTCTATCGGTATCTCGTTCTCTTCCAGCGCTTTGATCACGCCCACATGATACAGTCCCTTGGCCCCGCCGCCGCTCAGCACCAGTCCAACGCTCTGCCCTGCCGTCCGGCCGCAAAGCCCGACAAGCAAAACAATCACAATATATCTTACAGTTTTCATGAAAATTATGTACCTTTGTCGGACGCAGTATTCGGATAACGCTGCAAATGTAGCGAATAAACACGGTATGACAAACAGGATAGATACATTAATTGCACAGATCGAAGCATTTCGTCCGGCAACCGGCAGCGAGATCGAAGAGTTCCGTATCAGGATACTCGGACGCAACGGCGAACTCAACGCCCTGATGGAGGAGTTCAGAACGGTGGCCCCGGAACTCAAACGCGAACTCGGGCAGAAGCTCAACGCCCTGAAAACCAAAGCGACGGAGACAATCAACAATCTTAAAGCTACGGTTTCCGCCGCACTGTCGCAGGATGTCGGCCAGGACGACCTGACCCGTCCCGGAACAGCCGACGAGCCCGGCAGCCGTCACCCGATCTCCCTCACGCGCAACCTGATACTGGACATTTTTGCACGCCTGGGTTACACAGTGGCCGAAGGGCCCGAAATAGAGGACGACCGTCGCGTCTTCTCCGCGCTCAACTTCCCCCCCGAGCATCCCGCCCGCGACATGCAGGACACATTCTTCATCCGGCGCAATCCCGACGTGCTGCTCCGTACCCACACCAGCTCCATTCAGGTGCGCACGATGGAGAGTTCCGGCCCGCCGATCCGCGTCGTCTGTCCCGGGCGCGTCTTCCGCAACGAAGCCATCTCATACCGCGCCCACTGCATCTTCCACCAGATAGAGGGGCTCTATGTCGACGAAAACGTATCATTCGCCGATCTCAAACAGTCCATCCTCTATTTCGCCCGCGAATGTTTCGGCCCGCAAACCCGCATCCGCCTCCGTCCATCATATTTCCCCTTCACAGAGCCCTCCGCCGAGGTCGACGTATCATGCAACCTCTGCGCAGGCAAAGGATGCAACGTCTGCAAAGGCACCGGATGGCTCGAAATAATGGGCTGCGGGATGGTCGACCCAAACGTCCTCGAAAACTGCAACATAGACAGCAAACGCTACAGCGGATTCGCATTCGGAATGGGCGTCGAACGAATAGCAATGCTCCGCTACGGCGTCAGAGACCTGCGCCTGTACTTTGAAAACGACATCCGATTTCTGAAACAGTTCGCAACCGTTATATAATTGAGTTCCTATTATTTGTGTTTGTTTTTCCGCGCTTTGTTAACTTCGCTGCGCTCGTTTTCCTCCTTCGCGCCTCGGCCATTTCGAGCAAGCTCAATGGCTCTCGGCTTGGCGTCGGTTGAAAGAAAGCTGGGCAAAGAACTTTTAACTGTTAGAGCGTTTCGGGCTGTGAAACGTGATTGCGCTGGGGCTTGAATTTCTATATGTTAACGGGTTGCATTGCTTTGCAATGCAACTTGATTTTGCGAGGCTGGCTTGTCTGAAAGCTCGCTTTCGAGCGGCAGCCTCACAAAATCAATTACGCAGGCGTAGCCTGACCGTTAACATATGGAAATTCAACCCCTGAAACCACTTGCCAAATCATGCGATACGCAGTATCGCCGAAAAGTTTTCTGGTTCTCTTTTACAAAAGAGAACGAAAGAGAGAACAAAAACAAAAAGGAAGAAAAAATGGTAATGAACAGGATAAGATCGTCTGTAATTGTCGGCATTGCGGCTGGGGTTTTGGCGTGCGGTGGTGGTCGGCGTTCTTTCCGTTCGTTGTTTCCGCCGGGGTACGATTCGGATTCAGAGAGGGTTACGTATGCCTATTTGGAGGGGTTGAAGGCAGGGCGGATCTTTGGGGATGGCGATCGGGCTGCGGCCTGGTTCAGGCTGGCTTCGGAGGTGGACTCTGTGCATGCTCCGTCGTGGTTCGAGTTGTCGAAGCTGACGCAGGCCAAACCGACGCAGGCGTTTGTCTTTTCGGCCAGGGCGTTGAGGCTTGATTCGACCAATCTGGCCTACCGCAAACAGTTGGGACATTTGCTTCTGGTGCTGGAGGATTATGAGGCTGCCCGCAAATTGTTTACGGAACTGACCGTGCGCGAGCCACAGAACCCTGATAACTACCGTATGCTGGCCATGCTCTATCAGCAGCTCAATCAGCCGTTTGCGGCCATTGCGACGCTCGACGGAGCGGAGGAGCGACTGGGGCGAATGGAGGGGCTGGTCGACTATAAACTGAGGCTGCTGACGGCGACCAAACAGCATGGCCGGGCGGTGGCGGAGGCCGAACGGACGATCGAGCTGTTTCCCTATAATGCCGACAGTTATCTTGTTTTGGCTGAGGTTTATGCCGATCGGGGTAAGGATTCGCTGGCGCGAATGAATTTCGAACGGGCTTTTGCGCTGGATTCGACGCGCCTTGATATTGTGGTTGCGATGAACGATTTTTATCGCAACACGGGCGACGTTCCGAAATTTATCGCTACGACCGGACGGATCTTCGCCTCGCGGGAGGTTTCGCTCGACAAAAAGCTGGACTTCCTGGGGGAGTTGCGCTCGAAACACGATTTCTATCGGGCCAACTTCCGCGAGGTCAGCGATCTGGCGGCCAGGCTCGCCATCATGTACCCCGACAGCTACAATGCGCTCGACGTTTATGCCGAGAGCTTGCTGGGCTATGGCAACATCGAAGAGGCGTTGAAGCTCTATAAGGGCTTTGTGGCCAGCCTGCCGGACGATTCGCTGCCGCCGATCGACGCATTCAACAATATTGTGGCTATCGAAAGCTACAGCAAGCGGGCCGATTCGGTGGTCAAGTATACCTCCGAAGCGTTGCACTGGTTTCCAGGACGTGTGGAACTTTACCTTACAAAAGGGGCCTCGCTGGCCTATATGAAGGAGTACGGGCCGGCGCGGGAGGCCTACGAGGAGGCGATCCGCCACAGTTCGGGCGACTCCACGTGCGGGGTGATAATGGGGATGATCGGCGACCTATATCACCAGCAGGGCGACGTCGACAAGGCCTACGCCAGCTACCGTAAAGCCCTGCATAACAACGAGAACAACCCGATGGTGCTCAACAATTACGCCTATTTCCTTGCCGAGGACGGCCACGATCTGCCCGCCGCCCTCAGCATGAGCTCCAAAGCGATAAAACTCAAAGAGAACTACCCCACTTTCATCGACACATACGCCTGGGTGCTATACAAAATGGGCAATTACGCTGAGGCCAAACGGGCCATGCAACAGGCTATCGCGCTCGACGGCAGCGACAGCGCGGAGCTGGCATTTCATTACGGAGAGATACTTTATGCGCTGAAAGAGAAGTACATGGCCTCGGTCTACTGGAACAAGGCGCTCGAACGGGGCTATGACAAGGAGGTGATCGACGAGCGGCTAAAACTTGTAGAATGAGACGCTTGGTTATATTTTTGGGGCTTTTCCTGTTTGCGGGCGACCTCGGGGCCCAGAGCGTTCAGTCGCTGCGCGATCAGATCCGCAAGGCCGAAGAGGAGATCCGCATAAGCAGCCAGTTGCTCGAAAAGAACCGTAAAGAGCAGAAAATGAGCCTCGCACAGATAGAGATCATCCACAGCCGCATCGAAAGCCGTCGCGAGATGGTCGCCGCGCTCGAACGGGAGATTGCCATGGTTTCGGGCGACATTGCGGCCAAAACCGGCGACATCGAGCGTCTGCGCGCCGATCTCGACCGCCTCAAAAAGGAGTATGCAACGATGGTTTACGTCGGCTACAAGAACTTCAAACTCAACAATTTCACTCTGTTTATCTTCTCGGCCAGGGATTTTCACGACGCTACGCGCCGCATATCCTATCTGCGCCGTTTCAACGTCAGCTGCGAGCAAAAAGCCTTTCAGATCGACTCGCTCTCAAAGGGACTGGCCCGACAAGTGAGCTCGTTAAGCGCTAAAAAGCAGGAACTTAGCCGCACGAAGCTCACCCGCGGCAACGAGCTTACCGCCCTCGGCAAGGACGAGAGCAACTACAAAGCCTCTGTCGAGGAGCTCAAACGCAACGAATCCAAGCTCGCCACCACCGTCCGCAACCGTCAGGCCCAGATTGCCAAGGCGCAGCAGCAGATCCAGCGTATCGTAGCCGCCGAGGCTAAAAAAGCGCAGCAGGCACGCCTCAAAGCCAGCGCAGCGGAAAAGAAGCAGGACGCCGCGCTTACGGGCCGTTTCGGCGGTAATATGGGCCGTCTGCCTTTCCCCATAACCGGCGGGGTGATCGTCGACCGTTACGGCGTACACGAGCTCCCCACCCTGCGCGGTGTGAAGGTTGACAATCGCGGCATAAACATCGCAGCCCCGGGCGGTTCCGAAGTCCGCGCGGTCTTCGACGGCGTAGTCTCGACCGTCTTCGCCTGTCAGGGACTGCGGACCGGCGTGGCAATCCGTCACGGAAACTACATCACAATCTACGCAAACCTCGCCTCCGTCGCCATCAAAAGCGGCGACAAAGTCTCTACAAATCAGCGCATCGGTGCAATTCCCAACACCGGCGACACAGCCGACTTCATGCTTCACTTCGAAATATGGCGCGAAAAAACAAACCTCGACCCCAGCCTGTGGCTTCGCAGATAACCCGGTTCTGTATTTGTGTTCGCCATACCGCACCTTTGTGTTTGCTTTTCCGCGCTTTGTTAATTTCGCTGCGCTCGTTTTCCTCCTTCGCGCCTCGGCCATTTCGAGCAAGCTCGATGGCTCTCGACTTGGCGTCGGTTGAAAGAAAGCTGGGCAAAGAACTTTTAACTGTTAGAGCGTTTCGGGCTGTGAAACGTGATTACGCAGGCGCAGCCTGACCGTTAACGTATAGAAATTTAACCCCTGAAACCACCTGCCAAATCATGCGATACGCAGTATCGCCGAAAAGTTTTCTGGTTCTATTTTACAAAAGAGAACGAAAAATAAAAAAAGGAATGATAAGTTTTCAAGCGCAAGATATTGATTTTAAGCTGCGAGGGCGACGGGTTGCTGCGGCGTGGCTGCGGGCTGTGGCGGGTGAGGAGGGTCGCAGGGTGGGGGAGTTGTCGGTTGTTTTCACCTCGGCGGCGTACCTGTTGGAGGTTAACCGCAAATATTTGAAACACGATTACCATACGGATATTATTACGTTCGATTATGTCGATCCGCTGCGGCCGGATGTTGTTTCGGGCGACTTGCTGATTGATATTGAGACTGTTGCTGAGAATGCTGCCGGACTGGGCATAACGTTCGACGAGGAGCTGCGCCGGGTGATGGTGCATGGCGTGCTGCATTTATGCGGACATGGCGACAAGTCGGCGACGGAGCGGGCGGCGATGCGCGCTTGGGAGGATTTTTATTTGAAACGCTTTGCCCTGATGGCCGAAAAGCCGGATAAACAATGATTTACGACGTTATAGTTGTCGGCGGCGGCCATGCAGGATGCGAGGCGGCTACGGCGGCGGCGCGACTGGGTTCGCGCACGCTGCTCGTGACGATGGACATGACCAAACTGGCAGCCATGTCGTGCAATCCGGCTGTTGGCGGCGTAGCTAAGGGCCAGATTGTAAGGGAGATAGACGCTTTGGGTGGACAAATGGGGATCATTGCCGATTGTTCGACGCTGCAATTCCGGATGCTCAACCATTCGAAAGGGCCGGCGATGTGGAGCCCGCGGGCGCAGTGCGACAAACAGCTTTTTTCGCAACTCTGGCGACAGCAACTCGAACAGACCGACGGACTGTTCGTGACGCAGGACAGCGTCGTGTCGTTACTCGTTGACGGCGACCATGTTACCGGCGTTGTTACGCGCATGGGCATGGAGTTTCGCGCCCGTGTGGTCATACTCACGGCGGGTACTTTTCTTGGCGGACTGATGCACGTCGGTCGCACGCAGTGTCCGGGCGGACGCGCGGGAGATCCCGCCTCCGAGGGGCTCACGGAACAGCTTGTGCACCTGGGCTTTGAGGCGGGACGGATGAAGACCGGCACTCCCGCGAGGCTCGACGGCTGCACCATTGATTTCAGCCGCCTCGAAGCGCAATACGGCGATACGGAACCGTCAAAATTTTCGTTTCTGCCCGACGTCGGGCCCGTGCGCGAGCAGTTGCCGTGCTTCATTGTCCACACTTCGGAAGCGGTTCACGACATTTTGCGGAGCGGATTTGCCGATTCGCCGCTTTTCAACGGCACGATCCGCGGCGCAGGCCCCCGCTACTGCCCGAGCATCGAGGACAAGCTGCGCACCTTCGCCGACAAAACCTCCCACCAGCTGTTCCTGGAGCCGGAGGGACGCGCGACCGGCGAATATTATCTTAACGGATTTTCATCTTCGCTGCCGTGGGATGTTCAATATGAGGCCCTTAGGCATATTGAGGGGTTGGAGAACGCGCATGTTTTCCGCCCCGGCTATGCCGTTGAGTACGACTATTTTCCTCCGACGCAACTGCTGCACACGCTGGAAACAAAGCTCCTCTCCGGGCTCTACTTCGCAGGGCAGATCAACGGCACGACGGGCTACGAAGAGGCTGCCGCACAGGGACTTG
Organism: Rikenellaceae bacterium; assembly: GCA_031256675.1. Classification (GTDB taxonomy): domain Bacteria; phylum Bacteroidota; class Bacteroidia; order Bacteroidales; family Rikenellaceae; genus JAIRQC01. Next base: position 782 of record JAIRQC010000012.1, on the reverse strand, counting down.
TGGCCGGAATAAACGCCAGCCTGAAACTTGCCGGCGCCGAACCGTTTGTGTTGCGGCGCGACGAGGCTTATATCGGGGTGCTCATCGACGACCTCGTGACCAAAGGGGTCGACGAACCCTACCGCATGTTCACCAGCCGCGCCGAGTATCGCATTCTGCTGCGTGGAGACAACGCCGACCTGCGCCTCACCGAACTCGGACGGCGGATCGGCCTTGTCGACGACCGTCGATACGGCTGTTTTGCTCAAAAAAAATCGTCCGTAGAATCGCTTGTAACCTTCCTCTTCGAACAGAGTATCGCTCCGTGCGAAATTGGCGACTATTTATTTTCGCTCAAATCGGCCCCGCTCGGCCAAAAACGGAAACTGTATAGCGTGCTTTTGCGAAATGAAATCACCCTGCGCGGCCTGATTGGGGCAATTCCTGCCCTCGCGGCGTTCGTTGCGGACAGTTGCATCTCCGACGAGGCAATAGAAGAGGCCGAGATAGAGGTCAAGTACCGTGGCTACATTGAGCGCGAGCGGTTTGTTGCCAACAAACTCCTTCGGCTCGAAAACATCGCCATTCCCGCCTCCTTCGATTTTGCTGCGCTTGCGTCGCTCACGATCGAGGCGCGCCAGAAGCTCTCTCGCATCCGCCCCGCCACCATAGGCCAGGCCTCTCGCATCCCCGGAGTCTCGCCCGCGGACGTCAATGTGCTGCTGGTGTATTTTGGCCGATAGGGTAAGGTGGGGGAGCGGGCAAGCAAAAGGGATGTTCCACGTGGAACATCCCTTTTGCTT
>JAIRQC010000118.1 GCA_031256675.1 Rikenellaceae bacterium | reverse complement strand
GGGCGCAGGGGCGGCGGCCGTCTTGTCTGTCTGGGGTATTACCGTTGCCGGCAGGTCTTTTGCGGAGAGGTCGAAGTCGACGGGCAGCGGCGGGGTGCACTGCGTGTCGTTGCAGGCCTGCGCGCGTATGTCGCCGCGCAGCCTGAACGCCGCCCTGTCTGTAACCTTAAAACGCTGTGCAAAAGAGGCTTTGTCCTCGTAGTAGCCGATCTCCATGTCGAACATCGCATCGAACTCCTTGTGAAGGTGCGAGTCGACGCCACGGAAAGGGCCTACCTTCTCGGCCCCTTTCAGCTCGTCTATCGAGAGGGTGGTGGCATTAGGGCCCCCGTCGGGAATGTTCACGTCGTAGAGATGCCAGCCGTCATCGATCATGGCGGTCGCGACCAGTTCTACTTCGCCTTTTCCCTTGTCGGCGAGCGAGACTTTCCACTGCACCTGCGCCGAAAGCAGCAGCGGGCACAGAGCGAACAATAATGCGAGTCTTTTCATGTATCGTTATTATAAAATGCGGTCTCGGGGGTATCCCGAGACCGCAAAAATACAAAAAAATTATATTTTGTCCTTCAACGCCGAGTTGAGCTTTATGAGCAGCGACTGATAGAACACCTTGTCGGCCCCCGAGGCCGAGGCTACGCGGCTGCGGAGTTGCGCCCGCGAACGGACGGCCATGTCCTGCAAATAGCCCTTCGAGTTGTCGATAAGCGTGACGGTCACCTTGCTCTGGAAACCGTAGCCCGGCGTGCCGAAATGGGTGTGGTTGCCGCAGCAGTCGTCGTTCTCGTCGAGCAGCGCGCCCACCGAACCGTGGCCGTTAGCCTGCTCGTATTTGCGGAAAACGTCGGCATAACGCTCCACCAGTCCCGTCCCGTCAAGGCCGTAGGCGATTATCTCGTCCACCGACGGGGCATAACCCAGCAGCGAACCGCCCGACGACGACTTCTCGGAAAGCGACTCGCAGAACCAGTCGACCATCGCCTGCTGCAACGCCATGTCGCCGTCGGTCAACTTGCCCGTAGCGCTCCACGTGGCGGCGAAGAGGTCGCTTGCAAACTCGTCAATAGAGTAGGGCGAATCGGAGTAGTAGGAGGAGAGGGCCACGTTGCTCATCAGCCCCTTGACGCCTTTAAGCAGTCTGTCGCGAATGAGGCGCGAACCGCTGACGCCCATCGGCGAGGTGGCCTTTATCTGTTTTACGTCGAGCCATGTCATCGTCTTGTACTCGTCGAGCAGCCATTTGAGCGACTGTTTCTGGACGGCTTTGGGAACCGGCGTATGACGCTCGGCCGGAGTGCCCTCCTTGACCTCGCCCAGATAGATGCCGCCGATGTTGTACATCACGTTGTACAGATAGCGGTAATACTGTGTCATTATCTGCGAGTAGAGCCCCTGACGGTGGGTATAGTCGTTGTCGTCCCTGATCCAGCCGTCGAGGTTGGCGAGGATATATTTCAGGTTCTTTATCCCGTACTGTCCGGCCTTGATCGGGTCGTTGCCCAGATCCTCGGTCAGCGCGCTCGGGTCGTAGATGGCGTTGGTCTGCTGACGGCCGTAGCGGTAGATCGGGTCGCCGACATGTTCGTCCACCCAGCCCTCGACCGTAGCCTGCTCCTCCCACTCGGAGGCAAACTGGGGCAGATAGAGGTAGTTCCACTTTATGAGGAAATAGTCATATATGCCCAGATCGGGAGGGGTCAGCCGCACACCCTTGTCCTCGGGCTGCGCCACGTAGTTAAAGCGGGCGTAGTCCATGATGCAGGGGGTGGTGCCGTTGACCTTCGTGAACTCCGGCGAGCGCAGTTGCTCCACGTCGAAAGCCGACGAGGCGGCCATGTTGTGCATGAAGCCGAGGCAGTGGCCTATCTCGTGGGCTATGACATACTCTATCGACTCCTTGAACACGTCGTCGGGCATCTTTTTGGCTCTTACGCGCTCGTCGAGCTGGGCGGTCTGCACGAAACGCCAGTTGTTGATCAGCTGGATGATATTGCCGTAGACGATCACCGAGGCGGTCACGATCTCGCCCGTGGTCGGGTCGACCCACGAGGGGCCCATGGCGTTGGCCGTCGGCGAGGGCATATACCTGATGCAGGAGTATTTCAGGTTATCGGGGTCGAACTCAGGGTCTTCCTCTTTGGTCGGGAAGTCTTTGGCGGCCATCACATTCTTGAAGCCGATCTTCTCGAAGGCCATGTTCCACCGCTCGACGGCGTTCTTGATGGGCTGTTTCCACAGTTCGGGGAAGTTGCTGTCGACGTAGAATACGATCTGCTTGACCGGTTCGGTAAGTTCGCCGCACTTGTAGGCCTCCACATCCTTAGGCTCGACCCTCCAGCGGTGGGCCAGCGAATATTTGACCCCCACCTGGTCCTGTTTGTCGAGCGAGTATGTCTGGTTCGTGGTGTTGAAGATACCCACGCGCGAATCGCTGATCCTCGGGCGGGCCTTCTTCTCGGGCAGCAGCAGGAAACTGCGGGTCACTTTGGCCGTGAAGGGCAAATCGTCGATAAGGTTGCCCATCCCCATCATGCCGCCCAAAGCCCCCAAGCTGACCGAAACGGAGTAGGAGAGGGTAGACTTGACGCTCAGGTTGTCCTCGAACGACTTGATCTCGCCCAGCGAACTGGCCTCGCGCTTGAACATGGCGTTGATCCTCAGCAGGCCGCCCAGCGCGTCGGGAAAAAACTTGAACTGCTTGACGTCGGTGGTGAACAGCGGCGTCACCTCGATAACGGCCGAACTGTCCGGCGAATAGGCCTTGACCGGATAGGAGAACATCACAGGGTTGATGTTGGTCATACCTACGGCCTTGCCGATATTGGCGTCGTTCGTATAGGGCAATCTGCTGACCATGTTCAGGTTGATGCTGCTGTCCGCCTTCTCGAAGACCACATGAAGCGTTCCGGAGGGTTTGTAGCCGATGTTGGCAAACTGCGCCTCCGACACCTCGGTGACGGTCGAGGCGAGCAGCATCTCGCGACCGAGATATTTCTGCGGGATCTCGAAAAAGACCCTGCCGCCGGCTTTGTGAACGGTGATAAAACTGCTCCTGGCCGTAGTGGCCCCCTTCATAAGTTTGTCGTAAGCCGACTGTTTGGGCGGGGCGGGTTTTGCCGCGGCTTCGATTTTGGACGTTCCGGCTTTCTTTTTCTTGAAAAGCGCGGCGTTGGCCTGTGGCGCCATCGACAGCGACAGGGCAAAGGCAAACAGTAGCGAAAGTGATTTTTTCATCGTTTTTCAGTATGTTTTTTGGTTTTTAATCTCTATTTGAACAGCGACGCTATCTTTTCTTTCAGCTCCTCGCCGCGCAGATCGACGGCAATGATCTTTCCCTGCGGGTCGATCAGGAATGTCTTGGGAATGCCGGTGACGTTGTACAGCTTTGCCGCAGGGCAATCCCAGCCTTTGAGCGACGAGACCTGCGTCCACGGCATTTCGTGTTTTTTTATGGCCGCCAGCCATGCCTCGCGCTGCTTCTCCTCGTCGAGCGACACGCCGAACACCTCGAAGCCCCTGCTGTGCCACGCGGCGTAGACCTCCTTCACATTTGGCGTCTCCCGCAGGCAGGGGCCGCACCACGAAGCCCAGAAGTCGAGCAGCACGTACTTTCCGCGCAGCGACGAGAGTGAGGCAAGCGTTCCGTCGGGCGTCGGCAGTTTGATCTCGGGGGCCATGCCGCCCACGTTGACGCTTTTGAGCGTGGCCAGTTTTGCGGCGAGCTGCCTGCCAGGGTACGACTCTTTGATCCTCTCGGTCAACATGCCGTAATAGCGTTCGACCTCCTCTATCGGGTAGTAGCGCGCTATGAAATTGCCTATGATATAGGTTATGGCGTGGCTGTCGATGTTCGCCTCAATGAATTGGCGGATCTCGGCGTTTTGTTCCTCCTCCAGCCTGACCATCACTTTGTAGAGCGAGTCGACCTTGTGCGCGTCATCCTTAGCCTGCACCATCATGAACATCAGCCCCGTTTTCATGAAACTCAATGCGGACTGACGTTTGTTCGCCTCCTCAAGAACGCTCTGTTCGTGGCCGCCTTTTATGTCGAGGGTGATGAAATTTTTCCGGCTCCCGTCCTTCACCACGCGCTCGACGTTGGTCACGGTCGCTTCGAGGGGCTCGTCGGTCAGGATGAGCTCCTGTTTCTGTCCTGCCGCGCGCAACGTCCGCGTTTCGATCTCGCCCGTACCGGCGAAAGCGAACCTGCCGTCGGCGACGACTGTCGAGTCGAGGTTTTCGTAGAGCGTTTCCCTGCCGTTTTTGCCGGCCACGCGACTGAGGTAGACCCTCTGTCCGTCGCCGCCGGGCCACGTGCCGTCGATACGGTATGCAACCTGCGAGCCTTTCTTCTCGCGCTTGCCGAACATTTGTTGCCAGTAGGCCTTTTTCTCCTCCTCAAGCCGCAGGTACTCCCTGCGGTTCTCGGCGGCGCCGGCCCTGTCGCCCAGCCTGTCACAGGCCAAAGCTATCATGTCACGATAATTGCCCGAAAGGGCGGGTAACGTGCCCCTATCCTCCGAGGCCTGCATCGCCGTCAGTGCGTCGAACAGAGGCTTGACGACCTTTTTGTCCTTCGTATTCTCGAGAATATAGCGGTAGCTTTCGCTGACAAACCCCTTGTCGCCCAGCGTTCCGGCGGCATTGAACATCGACGTCGCGGCGTTCACCTCCATCGGCTTGCCGTCGAGGCGCAGCGTATTGACGTACAGTTTGGCCGCCACCGAGGGAAAGCCCTTGACCGGCTGCGAGGATGCTATCCCGAGCAGATATGCCGACTTCTCACGTATCATGCGCAGCGTATCGGGGTTTGCCGTCTTACGTGTGGCGGCCAAAAGTTCCGACGCGGCGCGCGACATGCTGCGGTATAACTGTGTTTCTAGTTCGTAGCGGTCGACTTTCAGCTTGCGCTGGTACACCCGCTCGACATTCTCGACCACATATTTGTATTGCGGCGTATACGGGTCGGTGATATGCCTGCCGCACAGCTCCCACACAGGAGCTTCGGAGAGCGTCTCAACGGGCACGGTTGCGAGGTATGCCTCTACCACCTCCGGTATCCTCTCCTTTTTGAATGCGCCGTTCAGGGCGGTTACATAGTCCTTGACGCTCCGGAAGTCGCGCGCCCCGGCGTTGAATTTCGCTTCGGTGGCTTCGAGCGTCAATCCGCCCATTGCGCCCCTCATGCCCTCGATCAGGGCGTCCGCCTCCTGATACCCCGCCATCTGGTGGAGCGCCTTGCCCGTATGGTCGATCAGCAGCAGCGTCGGGTAGCCGATGATGTACTCCTTATATTTTTTGTTGAGCATGATCCCGTCGCCCTTCTCCATGTCGTAGGAGACGTTGACGAAGTTGGCGTTGAAGAAGTCGCCCACCTTTTTCTGGGGGAAGATATTTTGCGCCAGCCCCTTGCACGGCCCGCACCACGTGGTGTAGCAGTCCATGAAGATCAGGCGGTTCTGCTCTTTGGCCCTGGCGAGCACCGTCTCCCACGGCTGGTTTTCCAAAAAAACTATCCCCTCGTTCTTCTCTGCGCGCAGGGCGGGCGATATGAGCAGGCCTGCCGAAAACAGGAGCGGCAATAAACGGATTTTCATTTAGAATTAGTAATTATTTTACGCAAAAATAATACTTTTTTTTAACAACCAACCCCGTATATATAAAAAAATATCAGGACGCAACATGAACGTCCTGATATTTCAAAAAAACCGGCCATTATTGCGGCTCCACCAGCTCTGCGTGCAGGCTGTTTCGGAACCATGCCTTTACAAAATCAACCTTTCGCCTCATCTCCGCAACGGCAACCGGCCCGCCGAATATTTTGGTGTCGCGATTGTCGGGCTGCCAGCTGCCCTGGACAAGCGGATCTGAGGCAGGCGTTTTAAGCACCATCCGGTAGGTATGCGGCTTTGCCTCCACCTCGTTGTAGAAAGCCTGTTTCTGCGCTGCCGTCCTGGAGATTATAAATGACACATAGTTGCCGAAATCCTCGGGAGCGGTACATTTTTTATAACCGATACTGTAAGGATACCTCACTCCAAAGACCGTTCCTTCTGCATAAATAGCATACAATCCCCTGCCGGGCTTAATCATTGCCATTCCCCAGTATTCCGTGCTGTCCGCAGGGGAATCGCCTGTTTCCTGCATGCTGCTATATAAAGAAGGAGAGGTTGTGAGTTCAGGATAGGGCATATAAGAGTTCAACTGCGTGTCGGTAAGATAGGTGTCGATGTTCGTATATGCCTGTCCCTGCCGAGGGATCACATTCAACGGGTCGGAGAAGTCGGCTGTGGTGCTGTTCCAGTCGGCGTTTCTCTTTTCATAGGCGGCGCGCAGCCTTGTCTTGGTGTAGTCCCTCGCCATCTGCCTAAACTCGTCAATTGGGTTTTCGGGAAGAAGGGCGTTACTCAGCAGTTTCTCGACAAACAATGCTATCAGGTTCTCCTTCGCCTCCTTACGTGTCGCCGGATCGTCGAGATCGTACTGTGCATTGACGTTGCCGACCAGCACACATGTCGAGAGGCAGCAGCCGGTTATGCTTTGCCACTCAGGGGCGAGTTCGTTGTGATCAGCGTTGTAAACCGTCGTCGACGTCGCCACTTTGCTCATAAGCAGGATATTCCCTGGCATATAATCCAGGATCACCGACCTGGGAAGCAACGGAAATACCTCGTCCTTAATAAACTCGATCATCTTGATGGCGCAGGCGTCGTCCGTTACGCGCTCGATACGCAAGGCGCTCTCTCCCATGATGCTGGTCCAGTTAAACTTGTAGTCCGCATCGTCGAAATGGGCCCTGAACAGAACGCCGTAATCGTTGTACATCTCACGTGTGCGCTGTCCGAGCGGCGTGCTCTCGTCAATCTCGAAACTGCTTGGCAGTGTCACATCGCCGCCCGGATCGCTCGTGTCGCACGAGACTGCCAATGCCGTCAGTCCCAGCAACATCAAATATTTTCTTATATTTTTCATGACGGTAAGTTTTTAATCGTTATTTATTCTGTCCCCCGAGTTTAAGGCGTCGCCCCGTCGGGCTGCGACGGCCTTGCCGGACGGGTGTTTGGGACAAGCGTCGCCCCCGAAACTTCGAGCTCCTTGACGGGGAAGTCGAGCACATAGCCCGCGTCGTCGGTATTGCTCAGCGTATATTTTACCCTGTTTTTCCAGCGATGCACGATAGTGGGGCGCGAGGCGTTATCCATGCGTCGCAGGTCCCACCAGCGGTGCAACTCCTCAAAGCATAGCTCGCGGCGACGCTCCTGAAAGATCGAGTCGACCAAGGCCTGTGGGGAGGCGAAATCGCCCTCAGTCCACCGCTCCGTCGCATAGTGGGCCGCGTCGATGCGTTTCGAGCGCAGTTCGTCGAGCATCGCCACCGCGTTCGTCCTGTCCGGGGTTGCCTGGCGGGCGTAGGCCTCGGCCAGCATAAGTATGACCTCGCTCGTGCGGAACATGCCGTGGCACCTGATGATCGGAGAGGAAAAAGAGATTCTTGTCCCTGACTTTATTATCTTGCCAACGGTATAGTTGTATCTGAAAAGAGGTCTGGTCTCGCTTTTCTTCACCGGCGCGTAAAACCAACTCGACAGACGGTGGTCGCCGTTCCTGTACTGATTGACGAGCCCCGTCGAGTCCATGGACGAGACCCTTATACATAGGGTTACGGCATTGGCGCCGGTCGAGGTATCAGTAGGCTTAAAGCAGTCGAAGTAGGGGCTCGAGCCACCGGTAGTAGAGCCGTTGTCTCCCATGACCCAGACTATCTCGCTGTTGTCCGAACGATTGAACGGAGGCGTGGTCAGAGTGCCGTTGTATGTGAATTTCTCAGTGATCGCCATACCGGTAATATCGTATATGGGATATTTGCTCAGGTACAGCGTGCGGAACTTCTCGCCGCACTCGATCACTTTGTCCCAGTTCTCCATGTAGAGATAGATGCGCGCAGCAAGAACAAGCGCGGTCTGATAGTTGATATGATGCTTGTTCTCGTTGATTGTCTTCCCTTCCAGCGTCCGCAGGGCGGTTTCGACGTCGTCGACGATCACCCCCCACACCTGTGCCATTGTCGCGCGCGAGGCGGTAATCCACGGGGCGACGTCGGTCTTGAGCGGCACGCAAAGGTCGGTCGGCTGCGACTTGTTGTAGGGTTTGGCATAGAGGTTGGCCAGCATAAAGTAAGCGAACGCGCGGGTAAAGGAGGCCTGCCCTTTGAGTATATCCTTCTCTTCGTCCGTGCCTTCGCTCTGCTCCACGTTCATCAGGCAGAGATTGGCCGTCAATACATGATGATAGAGATAGACGTAGTTCTCGTTGATAAAATGCTCCTGTTCTATGTCCTGCTGCCATGTGAATGCGCCCTGCATCACATCCATATACGCATTCAGCACCGAACGTTCTATCCATGAGGCCACAGGCGAGTCGTAATCCGAACTTGTCGGACGGTCGGTCACGGCATTGAAAAACTCCACGTCGTCGGTCATGTAATGGGCGAACGTATAGCCTTTGGACGCATAGCCGTAAATCGAGTTGAGTTCCGTCAGATGGTAAAAGCCCGCCTCGCCGTAAAGCAGTTCCTTGAAGTCGGCGGTCGTTTTGGGGATATACTGGTCCTGCCCTTTCTGTGTAAGGAAGCCTTCGCAGCCGACGAGCAGCAGGAGCGAGGCCAGAAATACCAATCCTTTATATATTTTCATTGTCTGCGATTTTTATGGTTAGAACGAAATGTCGAGGTTCAACGTAAAGGTCTTGGGCAGGCGGACATTGGCGCTTGCGCTCTGTTCAGGGTCGCGCCCTTTCCATGCCTTGTCGGCTATCAGGAACAGGTTGGTAGCCTGGAACGATACGGCCATATCCTTTACCCCGACATACTTCATCGTCCGGTCGCCGAAGCGGTAGCGCACGCTGAGCGAGTTGAGGCGGAGGTTGTCCGTCTTGGCAAGGCGAATGTCCGACTTGTCATAGAGGGCTGTGCCGCGCGTGCGCGAGCCGTACAGATTGAACTGACTGTATATGTCGTTCGGCACGAGCGCAGGGATATTGGTGTAAAACTCGTCGCCCGGCTGGCGCCAGCGGTTGTTCAACTCTTTCGACACGTTGTACACAGGGTCGAACAGCAGGTCGTAGTCGCGGAAAAACGACGGCAGGCGTTTAACCCCGCCCAACGCATACGTAAAGCCGGCGTTGAGCGACAGCCGTTTGTAGCGCAGGTTCAGGTTCAGGCCGCCGGTGACCGTCGGGTCGGGAGAGCCGGAATAGTAAACGTCGATGCGGTCGTTCAACGGAATGTAGTTGGGCATCATGAAAGCGTCCGGATCGTCGGGCAACGCCTCTTCATTGCGCCAGGAGAGGTTCACATAAGCCTCTTTCATATACGAATACGGCAGGCCGCCCGCATAGAAAATGGGCAGGCCGTACTGGCTGTCGAGGCCGGCAAAACGATACGACCAGATCGCTCCGTAGGGGTAACCAGCTATGATGGCGTTGCCGTTGACCTTGTTGGCAGACCATTTGGCTATATCCTCGGGGACTTCGCTGTTGACTTTGGTTATGACATTCTTGTTGTAGCCGAAAATTAGCCCGAGGCCGACCTCCCAGTCCCTGTTGCGTATCGGATAGCCAACCAGGTCGACGTCCACGCCGCTGTTGCGCATGTCGCCGCCGTTGACCATCATGGTCTGATAGCCGTTGACATGCGTAACGAACATGCTTACCAGCAAGTCGGAAGCATCTTTGCGATAAGCGTCCACGCTTCCCGAGATACGTCCGTTGAACAGGCCGAAGTCCATGGCGACGTTATAGGACTGCGTCTTTTCCCACCGCAGGTCGGGATTGGGCAGCATGGAGATTGTCGACATGTCGTAATCCAGACTGCTGTAATGGGCCCCGCGCTGGGCGACAAGGAACGGCGAACTGCCTTTGGGCGTATTACCCTGCAAACCGTAGGATGCGCGAAAAGCCAGATAGTCTATCTTGGGCAGCCCCTTCATGAACTCCTCTTTGGAGAGGGTATACTTGCCCGAGAGCGACCAGATGGGCCTGAAGCGGTACTTCGGATTGTCGCCGAAGCTGTTCGAACCCTCCATGCGGATATTGCCGCTGAAGATCAGCTTGTCCATGTACGTGTAGGCCGCCGTGCCGAGCATTGATACCGAATTGACAGGATAATCGGTGAGCTTCGGGATCATCCTTTCGATAAGGCGGTTCATTGTCTGGGTATTGTAGGGCGATTCGGCGGTATTTGCCCCATAGAAAGGATAAAACCCGCCGCGCACCTTCTGATAGCCCCAGCCGGTAATGCTGTTGCCCATGTACAGGGTTTGTTTTACCTCGGAGGTGGCCATTGCATTGAACTGGTGCGCCCTGTTCCATGTCTGGTTGTAGAGCAGGCTGTTCTTGGCGTACCACGTGGTCGATCTGCGTTCGCTTGCCTGATAGATCCCGCCGTATGACAACCTGGAGTCCTGGTACTGGGGAGAACCGTTCGGAAATTCGTTATAGTTGTATCCGCGTATTTTGGATATGGTAAACGAACGCTCGCCGGCCCACGATGTAGCGACGTTGCGCCCCTCGTTGTAAGAGCCGAGAAATTCGTAACGCAGCCCCTTCCAGATGTTCCATTGAAGGTCCAGCTTGGCGTCGATGGTCTGACCGTCCGTCCACTGCCCCGTTTCGTTCAGTTCGTTGAGGTAGTTCAGCACCAAAGGCGTTGTTGCAGGATCTATCGATGCAAGGTCGCTTCCCGAAACCGAGGAGTTTGAATAGGCGGCAGGATAATAGAACAGGCTGCCGTCCCTGTTGTAGAGAGGAAGCGTGCGAGAGGTGGTACGGGCCCATTCCGACGGATTGATACCAGAGTAGAAACCTGTGTTCTTCATTTTGGAGGCGAGCAGGTTCATTCCCACATGCAGATTGGCTCGAAGCCACGAGTCGAGTTTTGCCGAAAAGTTGTAACGCTCGCTGCCGCTGCCGATGGCCGTGCCCTGAGTGTTGTTGTAACCGAGCGAAGCGTAGTAGCGCGTCCTGTCGTCGCCGCCGCTCAGGCTAAGGGAGTGGTTGTGGTTCACCGGATTGCGCAACAGGACGTCGTACCAGTCGGTATTGCGGCGGGCCATCTCCTTCACCCCCGACTCGAACTCCTCATAGGAGAGCTCCTTGTTCTGGAATGCAAGCAGATAGCCCTCGTAACCTACCATGCTCGTCGGCGTGCGGCGGTAGGGAAGCATATTCGCTATCGCCTCCTGCGACAGCGTGATGCGCTCCGAGGCGTTCATCAGGTCGTTCTGTGCGTAGTTCTCTCGCGTGCTGACAGATACGCTGCCGTTGTAACGCACCTGCGGGGCGCCGCTCTTGCCCTTTTTGGTCGTTACGACGATCACGCCGCTGGCTGCGCGCGAACCGTAGAGCGACGTGGCGGCGGCGTCTTTCAGCACTACGATGTCCTGAATGTCCTGCGGGTTTATGCCCGATATGGCGTTACCTATCAGGTATACCGCGTCGTCGGCAGTCAGGTCGAGGTTGGTTACGGGATTGACGTCTTCCAGCACCACGCCGTCGAGCACCCAGACAGGGGCCTTGTTGCCCAGAATGGACGACGTGCCGCGGATGCGGATCTTGGGCGTGGCGCTCGGCTCGCCGCTGCCGAGGGTCACCTGCATGCCGGCAATGCGGCCTCCGAGCATCTGGTCGATGGAGAACGAACCGCTTTGCATGAGGTCGTCGGCCGCAATCTTCTTGACCGAGCCGGTGATCTCGTGCTTTTTAAGCTCCTGATAGCCGGTGACCACCACCTCGTCCAGCCCCAGATGATCCTCTTCGAGCGTAACAATCCAGTCGCCATGCTGGGGACGCGAGGCGAAGTCGACGGTACGGGTCTTCATCCCCATGAACGTGAATGTAAATTCGGTCACGTGTTCGTCCCTCAGTAAGAAGACGAAAATACCGTTCGGATTGGTGACGGTCTTGACCGTCGCCACATTGCCCGTAACAGATACACCGGCCAGCGCCTTGCCGTTGGCGTCGACGACCTTGCCGACAACCGTGACAGGTTTGGGCTGCGTCGCTGCGCCTGCCGTCTGCTGCGCATGGGCGGCAGGCGCCGACAGAAGCAATCCCAGTGCCGCCCCCGAGATTACGAACCGCCGCAATGAACGGCGTCCTTTCATGTAAATACTATTTTCCATAATTTTTTGCTGAGTTTTCCTCCGGAATCTATTCGTTTTGCTATATCCTGAATTGCAAAGAAAGTGCAAAAATCGTCAATGACAAAATTTTCAATGACTTTTTTACTCCTCCTCAAACCCGATTTTGCGAACCGTTAGCAAATGCGGGGTCGACAGGAAAATATATCACAGAAACCGGCTCGTTTGCTTTCGAATTGAAACAGGCTATTTTCCCGCCGACAGTCCGTTTTTGTCATTAAGCCGAATGAAAACCCCTGCTCATATGGCTGTTTTGCCCCTATTTTGATATTCAGGAGGCTTTATATGGCCGTCCGTGTGCTTTTATGACTGTTTTTTTGTATTTTAATTACATTTGTGTATATTTGCACGCAAAATGATAATAATAAACCGAAATGAACACCCTTAACGATTACAAAATGATAGAGAGACGGCTCGATTCCCTCGTCCGTCTTATCGGCAACACCCCGATGGTGGCGATACGCTACCGGCTCGGCGGGCGCGAGGCCACCGTTTACGCCAAGTGCGAACACTACAATTATACGGGCAGCATCAAGGACCGCATGGCGTTGCACATCCTTCGCGAGGCTTACCGCAGCGGGCGCCTGCACCCAGGCGACCGCATCGTGGAGGTGACCAGCGGCAACACCGGCATAGCCATCACCGCCCTCGGACGTGCCCTCGGCCACCCTGTGAGCATCATCATGCCCGACTGGATGAGCCGCGAGCGTATGGACATCATCACGGGGCTCGGCGGCGAGGTCATCAGGGTTTCGCGCGAAGAGGGCGGCTTCACCGGCGGGCTCAGGCTTGCCGACAAAATGGCGGAGGAGGACGGCGGCATCTTTCTGCCGTTGCAGTTCTCGAACGGCGACAACGTGAACGCCCACCGCGCCACGACCGGGCCGGAGGTGTGGCGGCAACTTGCCGACGCAGGCCTATGTCCCGACGCATTCGTGGCGGGGGTAGGCACCGGCGGCACGGTGATGGGCGTGGGGGGATACCTGCGCGACAAGCGTCCCGAAGTTATGGTACACCCCCTTGAACCGCAGGAAAGTCCCACGCTTAGCACCGGCTACAAGGTTGGAAGCCACCGCATTCAGGGCATTTCGGACGATTTCATTCCCGAGATCGTAAAGTTGAACGAGCTGGACGAAGTGGTGCAGGTTTCGGACGGCGACGCTATCCTTATGGCGCAGAAACTCTCGCGCACGTTCGGCATGGCGGTAGGTATTTCGTCGGGAGGCAATCTTGTGGGGGCCATGAAGTTACAGGAAAAGTACGGCCATCGGGCGGTCGTGGCCACGGTCTTTGCCGACTGCAACAAGAAATATCTCAGCACCGATCTCATGCGCCCCGAACCCGAACGCGATCACCACGTTACGCCGCGCGTAGAACTGCTCGACTTCTCGTTCGCCGGACGCTGACCATTCTCGACGGCAGACTTGCTGAATTGATGCGCCAACGCCGGCTTATGTTCGTGCGACGACGGTTGCGATTGCCGGAGGCTGTGCGGGCGACGTGTGTGCTCCGGCGAGTTTAATTGCAAGCCGCCATGCCCTTTACAGGAGCATGGCGGCTTGGCGGTGAGTGTTTACGGCACGTTCCTGCGCTTTCATGGCACGATTACACACGTTCAAGGCGCAGTCATAAGCCAGTCACGGGACGATTGGTTCGGCGCCGATGAAGTCCTCGTCGCGGAACGTCCATAGGTAGGTGCGCTCCTTGCGTGTGCTCTCGGTAAGGGTGTAGCACTCGTTCTCATAGAGCGGATCGTTATTGGCCCGCCGGTGGATTATCCTGTGCGTACCATTGGAAACAATCGTGGAATCATTGTCGTTCTGATATAATTCACGAAAATACCGACCGTCCGGGACATTCCACGGAATAGGATTAAGGCTCCCACCTACTATCTTCCCACTGAATGACCCACCAACAGGGAGTACAACAATAGTATCCGTCATCTCCATCCAAACCTCTCTGCGAAGAGTAGACTTTATTGTAATATCCATAGAACATTCGTTTTTATATACATATGTGTTTGTAGAAACATGTTCTACAATACACCCCGTTACGACAACAACCATAACTACACCGCCTACAATATATTTAAGCGTTTTCATGATTTGCCCCCTTAATTTTGAGTTAACCCCGGTTTATACGCATACCCCATGATACCATAATTGATCAGTTCCGTCCAATCTTTGTCGCCTGTTTTCCATAAGAAACCCGCAAATCGATCCCAATCGGTTACATAACGATAGGTAGCCTTGTTTTCGCTGGTAAGGTAACTGATTCCTCTGACGATCCGCTTGTTGTCAACGGTGTATTCTTCAATCAGATACAACGGCGTTTTGTGCGTGTCGCTGTATATGCTCAGATAGAATGCCGTGCCAAAATTCTGGAAGTTTTTTGGGTGACGGTCATAGTTGGAATAAGTAGAATAGGCAAAGCCGTTGTAGAAAGCATATTTTAGGACAGCTGCCCATCCTGTGCCAAAGAGCCCTCCGTACTTTTTGACAGGCGATGGCTCGCTGCTGAAAGCGTAGAACGAACGCGTGTCGTCTATGCCGAGTTGAGTGTAGCCCACGAAAGCCCCCGTATTATTAACATATTGGATGTCATGAGGGTAAGTATAGTATTGGCAGGCATAGAACGGAACTATCGACGCACCAGCAGGGACAGTAATCGGAAACTCCGCCACGCTTCCATAGCCGCCGTAGTTATTCTTTATCTGCGCACAGAGCGTCATGTTGCCGCTACCCTTGCATGGGTACAACGAGACTTTATTGCCGTTTCTCGAAATCACCTGCACGGCATTGAGGTCATTCGGCATCTCCTTAAATATCCAGCGGTCTATCGGCTGATACACCGCATCATAATTATTTAAGGTAAAGGTTCCCAAATCCCCAACATTCAGCGACGCGGGGCCGGTGATGTATGCCGAGGGTGTGACCTCTATCCGGCGGGTGAACGCCACCGTGTCGCCGTCAAGCAGTTTCAGGCGCACGGTAATCGCCCGCGGCCCCATAGTCGTGCAGGTGAGCGTGGCCTTTTGTTTATCCTGCGCAATGGACAATTGCCCGCTACCGTCGGTGAGAATCCAATCTGCCACCGTTACATCCGAAGGCATGTCGACAGGTACCTTGTAGGTCGTAGCAACATTGACATAAGTAGTTGCAAGTCCCTCCGGCAACTTCCGAAAATCGACTTTCCACCAGTCCTTATACGGATGGGCAAAGAACATGTCGACTACCGGAGCAGGAATAACATTCAAAGCTCTGATGTTGTTGCGCCAGCATGTCCATGCCGCGTAATTAAGGCTCCATATATTATGGAGTGCAGATTCGAGCTGTTTGAGGGTAATTCCACTGCTTTGCAATGCCGCGCCTACGCAGGTGTAATCGTTTTCATTAATACACTTTCTAATCCAATCAGGAATCTTATCCGGATACAGATAGCGCATAAAGGCAAACTCAACCGCATTGGAGTAACTCTCCTGCACCTTGCCTCCGGACACGGTAAAGGTGGGCGTACCTACTGCCTTTTCGTGCATTACATGGCCAAGTTCGTGGAATGTCGTCGACGTTACATGGAAATTTGGCATAGTTGAGCCGTCTACTATCCTGAACACCCGAATTTTCGGCCACGGCCACGGCTCAACAGTTGGGAATGTTATGCCTGAGCTGCTTTTGGGTTTGTCATAATGACAGCCTATTGTCACGCTCGGCGGGACGGTTACCCCAAACGGTCGGTCATAGTATACAGCCCGGCAAGCCCTGTGAACAGCGGCGAAGAATGCATCTTTCGCCCAATAGCTGTTACGCGAATCAATAAAGCAATCACATGGCCCGCGGCCTTCATATATCCATGATTTCATCTCTCCGAAATTGCCGTCGCGCAAAGCCCAATACTTATCTTCCCAGATAATATTGTGCTGGCCGGTATAACGGAAAGAACCAAAATCGCGGGCTATACCGTTAGCATCCGTCCATCCGCTATCCCAGTGCAGCAGGTGGCTCACGCGGACTTTGACCCCCTCCAGCGGGACGGTCTTGTTGGTCAGGTCATCGTGGTAAGTGAGTTTGACCTGCGGATACCAATAGACAGTCGCGCTTCGCGTGGCAGGCAGGCTGTCGGCAGGGATACCCATTGCACGGTCGAGGACGGCAGCCCACAGGTCGGGGCTCATCGGCCCGTCAGGCAACGGCCCGTTCTCATCGGGCGTAAAGCTGTAAACCACAGCGCTGTCGAGGAACTGGTACCTGACCTCGGAGGGGAAAACAAAGTCGGGCGGCACTTTGGTGTACTGCCACGGGTAGGGGCGGGACTCCGAAACGTCCGTCTCGTAAGTTTTGATCTCCTCTCTGGTCAACATCCGATCAAGCGGATAAGCAAACAGGTCGAGGTGCAGCGAATCGAGCAACATGTCGTACTGCGAGCTGTCCTGCGGCAGGAAACGGACATAGAGATGGGTCGGGACGATCGGAATCGCTTCGATCCCGCGTTCGGCGGCAATCTCTTTCATGGCCTCACGGATGTTGTTCGCCGAATAGGGGTTGTCGGGGTTCACCTCGTACAACTCCTCCTGTGGCCCCGGAGGTTCCGGTGGCTGCTGAGGGCCTTCCCCCAGCAAATCCTTCTTCACACATGAGCCGAGAAGTAAAAATACCCCCCCCCATGTTAAAATCCTAACTTTCGCAGATGTTTTCATACGCTTTGGTTTTAGGAATTAATATCATACCGTAAAATTAAAAAAATTATTTCGGAAAAACAAGGGAAATAATCAAAAAATTCACAGGCAATGGCAGGGCGCACCCATTGATTTTTCAAATCATTTTCACATCTTTGCGCAAAAATTCCACATTTACGCAAAATTTCGCCCGCCAAAACCATGGAGCAATATATTACCGAAGCCCTCGCAACGCTGCGTTCGGGCGGACTGATACTCTATCCTACCGACACGGTGTGGGGGCTGGGGTGCGACGCAACGAACGCCGAGGCCGTCGAGCGGATCTACAAGCTCAAAGGTTCGGGCGACAAAAAAAGTATGCTCGCACTCGTCGACGCCCCAGAGAACGTCGCCCGTTACGTGAAAAGCCTCCCCGAGGTGGCGCAGCAGTTGCTGGAGCTCTCCGACAAACCGTTGACGCTCATCCTGTCCGGAGCCTGCGGCATAGCCCCGAACCTCATTCCGGACGACGGGAGCATCGGCGTGCGCGTTCCCGACCACGCATTTTGCCGAGGGCTGTTGCGGCGCCTGGGCCGTCCGCTGGTCTCCACCTCGGCCAACATCTCCGGCCAGGTCGCGCCCACACGTTTCGCCGACATCACGTCCGAGATCGTCGCAGGGGTCGACTACATCGTACCCCTCTGCTGCGAAGGCGCACCCACCCGCCGTCCGTCGTCAATAATAGCCCTCGGCGAGGGAGGGCAGATCAAAATAATAAGAGAATAGTTCATGCTCACAACCACTACCGACATACAGATACGTTTCGGCGACATAGACATGCTTCGCCATGTGAACAATGTCAACTTGCAGCACTATTTCGATCTGGGCAAGTCGGAGTTCTTCGCCGCGCTGCTCGGGGTGCGGCAGCGCGGCGAAGGGACGGAACTCATCACCGCCTCTACCGCCACCTCCTACCTGCGCCAGACCCGTTACGAGGAGAGGATCTTCGTCGAGACCTCGGTGGAGCGGATCGGACACAAAAGTTTCGGTCTGTTT
>JAIRQC010000110.1 GCA_031256675.1 Rikenellaceae bacterium | reverse complement strand
CGAAAAATCGCTGAATCACTATACCCAACTCTGCATCCATGCGGTTTTCATCCTCGAAACAGGGGCCTCTCCGGCTGGTGTTGTGACGGCACAAAAAAGCCCCGAAACAGGGACAATTCTGTGCGCAGAATATGTGCTGGCGACGCAATGACAGTAAGTAACTTTCGAATGTCATTGTCCGTCTGGAAGGCTCGCAAATTACCCCGGTTGCTTCACCCGTTTTTTCGCACCCCAGCAATATATTATCAATAAATCTGCTATCTCCGTCCACTATCCGATATGCCGGTATAATTCGTTGGCTCTTTTAGACAAGGTATTGAGACATATACTAAGAAACATAATACATAAAGATAACGTCAATATGTTTCAATGTGAATAAGAAGAATTTAACGATATAAATTATGAAAATAAAAACTTTTCTACTCGTACTCAGCATCGCCGTGACGATCTTCTTATTTTCATATGCATTCGATAATAGATATACCGTTCTACTTCTCGTCACTCGACAGAGGACCCATGCAAACATGGCGCTGCCATCGCTTGTTCGGAGGTTCGCACCTCTGTCATTTAGAACAAACTCGACGGTTCTCGGCTTGGCGTCGGTTGTACAACTCCGCTCGCAATAACACTTCGGGCTTGCAGCCATTGCAATGACGTAGAACTTACCTTTTGAGACGGTCTATTTCCCCTGCCGTCGGGTATTTGCGCTCTATAGAACAAAATCATCAAAATGATCGACGGCGCTTTTGATGCGATTTTTGCACGGCAACACACGAATGTGGAAAAAAATCCGTAATTTTGTATTTTGGTGTGGATTTTGCTGGGAAAAAGCGTAATGAAAAGAGCTGTCATATTCATGGCATTATTGGCCGCCGCGGGTGCGCAACCCGTTAGGGGCCAATTCTTTATACGCACTCCTGAGGCTGTGTCGGTGTCGGGCAACTCGACCGATTCGCTGCGGGCGTTAGGCATGAAGAACAACGAATATTTTTCGCGGGCACGCTGGGAGGCCGAACGGCGGCGCATACGCAATCAGCGTAACACGCTGGAAGTCAACCCCACACTGCAAGTTTCGGAGACGCAGTTCGACAACTGGGCGCCAGGCAATCAGAACACCCTGACGGCCCTCGCGACGCTCTATTTCCGTCACCAGTATCAACGCGAGGGCTTTTCGCTCGACACCAAGTTCGAATCAAAACTCGGCATCAACGTCATCGACAAGGCCCAATACAAAAACACAGACGAATTCAAGCTCAACTTCTCGACGAAGTTCCCAATGCGCTACAAGAAAAAGACTTACAACAACTGGGGCTATACGGGCAGCGTGAACCTGCGCAGCCAGTTTGCCAACGGTTTTGCCAGCCGCACCGACCACACGCTGAAATCGTCCTTCATGTCGCCCGGTTTTGCCGACGCGACGCTCGGTATGAACTACACCACGAAAAAATTCCCCATAAGCCTCACCACCTCGCCTTTCGCCGTCAACTGCACCACCGTGACCAACGACGAACTCTCGGCGCGCGGCATCAACGGCGTTCCGGCCGGCAAGCACGACAAGTGGGAGTTCGGTTCGACGATACGAATGGAGTTCGACAAGGAGTTCTGCAAGAAGGTGTTCCGCCTGCGGTCGAGCTTCTACGGCTTCACCAACTACAAGTCCGACCCTCAGATGCAGTTCGAAAACACGTTCGAGATCCGCGCCACGAAATATTTTACGACCACCGTTGTCGGCAAAATTTATTACAACAGACTCTCCAACGTCCCCCGCCCCAAAGAGATGCAGTACAGCTTCGCGCTGACGCTCGGATTTTCGTACAAGTATAAAAACAAGTGACAATGAGACATTTAATTCCTGCCGCCGCGAC
Organism: Rikenellaceae bacterium; assembly: GCA_031256675.1. Classification (GTDB taxonomy): domain Bacteria; phylum Bacteroidota; class Bacteroidia; order Bacteroidales; family Rikenellaceae; genus JAIRQC01. The sequence goes on along the minus strand of JAIRQC010000110.1, from coordinate 3,144 downwards.
AATCGTCGTGCACGCCGCGACCGCTGTGCATAGGCAGGGTAACGGGTTCGAAGCCGAAAGCAGGCTCGAGGCCGAAATATACTCTCCCGCGCGCGAGGTCGATTTTCATATATTAAGGAGTGAAGCCTGACTGCTTTTCGGAAAATCTTGAAAACAGTCAGGCTTCGGCCCCACACAACACAAACCTTTCCCATAATGCCTTCCAAATCATCTCAACGAGGTCTGTTTCAGCTTGTTTGCATCGGCCTCATGCTACTTGCCGGCGGAATGCTCGCCGGAATGTTCTTTTTTGCCAGACCATCGGCCTCCGGCGGCGACAGCTTCATTCCAGGCAAGCTACGCGCGACTTTCGCGCTGGTCGGCACGCAGTATGTCGACCCTGTCGACATGGACAGCGTCGCCGAGAAACTGCTGCCGATGCTCACGCGCGAACTCGACCCCCATTCGGTCTACATCCCCAAACGCGAGATGCAGGCGGCCAATGAGACGCTCGACGGCGAATTTGACGGTATAGGCGTGATATTCAACATGATGACCGATACGGCGACGGTGCTCAACGTCATCTCCGGCGGCCCGAGCGACAAGGCGGGCGTGCGCAATGGCGACCGGATAATCATGATCGACGACTCGCTCGTGGCCGGTCGCAAGATCGATCAGAACCGGATAGTCAAGATGTTACGCGGCAAACGCGACACAAAGGTCAACCTGCAAATCCGGCGGGCGGCGGTGTCGGGATTGGTGCCGATCGTCGTAACTCGCGGAGTGATAACGATCAAGAGCATCGACGCCTCATTCATTATCCAGCCCGGCGTGGGTTACATCAAGCTGCTGTCGTTCTCGCGCAACTCCCACCGCGAGCTGTTGAACTGCATCTATAAACTGAAAAAAGAGGGGATGAAGAGCCTGATCTTCGACCTGCGCGGCAATTCGGGCGGGTTTCTCGATCAGGCCATCTTGATAGCCAACGAGTTACTCGGCAAGAGACAACTCATCGTCTACACCGTCGACCGGCTCGGCCAGCGGGTTGAGGAGTACAGCAACGGGCACGGAAGCCTGAGCGACATGCAGTTGGCGGTGCTGGTCGACGAGGGTAGCGCCTCGTCAAGCGAAATTCTCGCCGGCGCCATCCAGGACAACGACCGCGGCACGGTCATCGGTCGCCGGACGTTCGGCAAGGGGCTGGTACAGAAGCAGTTCCCATTCGTAGACGGTTCGGCTTTGCGGCTGACCATCGCCCGGTACTACACTCCGACGGGACGCTCGATACAGAAACCATACTCGGCAGGCGACGAGGAGGCTTACAGCAGGGACATACTTAACCGCTACAACCACAGCGAGTTCTTCTCTGCCGACAGCATCCGTTTTGCCGATTCGCTGCGCTTCACCACCCCCAAAGGCAAGGTGGTTTACGGCGGCGGGGGCGTCATGCCCGATATTTTCGTGCCGCTCGACACCACCGGCATGACGCGCTATTTCGTTGAGACAGTGGGGCGTAACATCCTGTTCCGCTACGCGATGCAATACTCCGACCAACATCGCGCCGCGCTGGACGACATCAGCACGGTCGAGCAGCTTCAGGCCTTTATGTCCCGCGAGGTCAGCCTGTTCGATGATTTTGTAGCCTACGCCGAACGCAACGGCGTCCGTCGCCCGAACGCAACGGAGATTGCCCGGTCGCGCGCGCTGATCACCTCGCAGCTCAAAGCCTACATCGGTCGCAACACCGTCCTCGAAGACGCCGGTTTCTGCGCCCTCATCTGGCCCGAAGACAATGTGATAGTCAGGGCATTGGAGGAGCTGAAACAACCCCGTCAGTGACAAAAAGGCCGCCAATTTCTGGCGGCCTTTTTTATAACTCTTCCTGGCAGATCGTGTGCCAGATAACGCCGAAACGATCCTGCACCGTGCCCATCATCGGGCTGTAAAAGGTCGGTTCGGGAGCCATGAGCGCCTTGCCGCCCTCTTTCAACCTGTCGAAAACCTCCACGACCTTCTCGACAGTGGGCAGCGGCACGGCGATCGAGACCATCTCGCCCGGCGCGACCGGCTGCGTCGAATCGCCGATCCAGACCCGCGTGCCGTTGACGTCCATCTCGGCGTGCACGACAAAATCCTCTGCCACAGGCAGAAATGCGGTCCTCATCTCGGCGGGCATGGCGTCGAAAAGGAACATTTGCTTGTTATCGACAGTGAAAACACTCTCGTAAAAGGCGATCGCTTCGGCGGCCCGCCCTGCAAAATTTAGGAATGGAACTATCATAACGCAGGTTTGGATTGCTAAAAAATATAGATTTCGGAGCTAAAACAGCGGTGTTGCGCCTTTGCGCAGCAGATCCTCCTCCGGTTTAGCGAGGCCGTAAATGCCATATTATACCATCCCGACGGCCCGAATGCTCATCACCTGCCCTATTTTCATGGGATGGGCGTTCGACATTTGCGCCGCCGAAATGGCCGCAGGCCGCAAACCACAAGCCGGAAGCCATAACTTACAACTCGCAGATCACGAACCGCAACCGCAGACCGGAAACCGCGAGCTACGAACTGCAAACCCCAAACCCCAACCCGCAGGCCGCGCGACGGAAATAGCGAGCCGCAGGCCGCAAAACAAATCGAGATGCGTAACTGCGCCTGCTAAAACAGCCTGTAACTCACCGTCAGCGTGCCCCTCATGTGCCACATGCTGTATGCGAGGTATTTTTCGCCTGGTTTGAAGATGTCCTTGACTCCCATCGACAGCCTGCCGGACAGCGTAATACGTTGGAACAGCCTGCGTTCGTAACCCAACAGCCATCCTGCGTCCCAACAGTTGAGCCGGTCGTTGAAGTCGTAACGCATGTCGCCCGGGTTGACGATGGTGATCTCGCTTGGGTTGTTCGCCTTTTCGAGCCGCCCCTCGACAGGCTCGGCGAGGAACTTGCCGTTAATCATCCACGAGTAGTAGCCGCCGAGGAAGACGCGGTTGTTGTCGTTGAAGCGATATTTTACATACAGTGGCACTTCGAGCATCGTGAACGACATTGAGGTCTTGGCCCGTCCGTAGAAAATAGCCGCGTCGCCGTCGTCGAGAATGAACTGCTGGCCGTTGCGCAGGGTGATTATCGAGGCGTCGAGCCCGATGGTTTTGTATGTAGCCTCGGCCGAGAG
>JAIRQC010000028.1 GCA_031256675.1 Rikenellaceae bacterium | reverse complement strand
GCAACATAAAATACACATAAAGATGTCTTTACAGAACAATCAGCCGCACAGGATCGTCGGACAGGTGTCGCAGGTGATAGGGCCGGTGGTGGATGTGGCTTTCCCGCTCGGCAAGGGGGGCAAGATAGAGCTTCCGTCGATCCACGACGCATTGCAGATCAGCCTCGCGGGCGGGCACACGCTCTACGCCGAGGTGCAGCAGCATATCGGCGAGGATACCATACGCTCCATCGCCCTCGAAAGTACCGACGGGCTGGCGCGCGGGGCGCAGGCGGTGGCGTTGATGCACCCGATAACCGTGCCGGTGGGCAACCAGGTCAAAGGGCGGCTGGTGAATGTCGTCGGGGCCCCGATCGACGGCCTGAGCGAACTCGACGAACAGGGCGGCTACTCGATCCACCGCCCGGCGCCGAAGTTCGAAGATCTGTCGACAACGGAAGAGATCTTCTATACCGGCATCAAGGTGATTGACCTGCTCGAACCCTACATGAAGGGGGGCAAGGTCGGGCTGTTCGGCGGCGCAGGCGTGGGCAAGACGGTGATAATCATGGAGCTCATCAACAATATCGCCAAGAAGCACAACGGATTCTCGGTCTTCGGCGGGGTGGGCGAACGCACCCGCGAGGGTAACGACCTGCTGCGCGAGATGATCGAGTCGGGAGTCATAAAGTACGGGGATGAGTTCCTGCAATCAATGGAGAAGGGCGACTGGGACCTGTCGAAGGTCGATTACAAGGCCCTCGGCGAATCGCAGGCTACGCTGGTCTTCGGCCAGATGAACGAGCCCCCCGGAGCGCGCTCGCTGGTGGCCCTGTCGGCGCTGACCATCGCCGAGTCGTTCCGCGACAAGGGCGGCGAAGGGGCGTCGAGGGACATCCTGTTCTTCATCGACAATATTTTCCGCTACACGCAGGCAGGCTCGGAGGTCTCGGCGCTGCTGGGGCGTATGCCCTCGGCGGTGGGATACCAGCCGACGCTCGCCTCGGAGATGGGGGCGTTGCAGGAGCGGATCACCTCGACAAAAGGCGGCTCGATAACCTCCATACAGGCGGTTTACGTTCCGGCGGACGACCTCACCGACCCCGCTCCAGCCACGACGTTCAGCCACCTCGACTCGATGACCGTCCTCAGCCGCAAGATAGCCGAACTGGGCATTTATCCGGCCGTCGACCCGCTGGAATCGACCTCGCGGATGCTCGACCCGCTGATCGTCGGAGCGGAACATTACAATACGGCACAGAAAGTTATACAGATATTGCAGCGCAACAAGGAGTTGCAGGACATCATCTCGATACTCGGCATGGAGGAGCTCTCCGAAGAGGACAAGCTCACCGTCAACCGCGCCCGCAAGGTGCAGCGTTTCCTCTCGCAGCCGTTCCATGTGGCCGAGCAGTACACGGGCGTGCAGGGGGTGATGGTGACCATCGAGGACACCATTCGCGGCTTCAACATGATCATTGACGGCGAGGTGGACGACCTGCCCGAGCAGGCGTTCCTCAACGTCGGCACCATAGAGGATGTGCGCGAGAAGGCGGAGACGTTCAGGAAATAGATATGTTCGGCCTTGCGCAGCAGGGGCGGCAGAGAGCAGAACCACAGGGGTTTTGGTCGCCTGAGGCTTCCGACGCATTTTGTGCCGGCTGCGGGGCTTGGAGGGCTGGAGGGCTCGGGCCGAAGGTTCGGATTGGAAATTATAGACGATGCAGTTGAAAATACTTTCGCCCGAGAGGGTGGTTTACGACGGTCAGGCCGCTTCGGTTGTACTGCCCGGCACGTCGGGGGCTTTCGAGGTGCTGCCCCGTCACGCCGCGCTGGTCTCGTCGCTCGACGTGGGACGGGTGACGTATGTCGTGGACGGCAGGGAGCAGTCCCTCGACATACTATCCGGGTTTGTGGAGGTGGAGAGCGACACGATAACAGTTGCGGTGATTTGTGATAATTCTTAGAAGTTTCGCACCTAAGAATCACCGAGCGGAGCAGGTTGGTTGTCCGTGCGGCGGCGGGCGACCAGCGAAGGGAGGTAACCGTGAAGAATATTTGAAGTGTAGCGCAGGGAGGTAACTTGGAGCGGTTTCGGTTTTTGGCCCGCAGGGCAGATAAGAGACAAGTGAGAAACGAGTAGTGCGAAATGATTTTCGGCACCGCAGACGGCGGATGGTGCGACAGGAGTCGGAAGCGACAGAGCAGCCCCCCGCATAGCGTGGCTGCGGGCTGCCGACCTTGCTCCGCAAGGCCGAACAAAGCAATAAGCGGATAGCACAAGGAGGTAGCAGAATAGTGGAGTAGTGACAAACGAGACGTGAGTTGAGAGAATTATTCGGAGCTTCGCACCTAAGAATCACCGACAGGAGCCTGTTCGTTGTCCACAGGACAGCGCGGGATAGCGGAGGAAGGTAATCAACAATGCTTCGAAGAATAATCGCTGGCCGGAGCAGTTTGGTTGCCGGTGGGCGACGAAGTTTTAGTTAAAAACGGTCTTGCGAAGCAAGGCCGGCAGCCCGCAGCCGCGCCTCGCGGAGGGCTGCCTGCTCTGCCAGAGGCATAGCGACATCCTCCGCCGTCTGCGGGCCGAAAATTGCATCGCAGTAAGCCCGCAGGGCGGCGGGCGAACCGACGCTCGTGGTGAGAGCAGAGTCGAGTTTATTTGAAACTCCGCCTTGCAAGGAGATGGAAAACGAAGTTAACAGCGAAGGACAGCAACTGATTTGCGACAGATGCTGGTGTTGAAGACCATGATTACATTGCTTGCCATGCTGCAAGGACATTTTTAGAAAAATAATGGCGCACAGTTTGAAGCATATAGCCATATTGTTTGTTGTGCTGCAAGGACATTTTTAGAAAAATAATGGCGTACATTTTGAAACGTATAGTCGCATTGCTTGTTGTGCCGCAAGGTCATTTTTAGAAAATAATGGCGTACATTTTGAAACATATAGTCGCATTGCTTGTTGTGCTGCAAGGGCATTTTTAGAAAATAATGGCGTACAGTTTGAAACATATAGCCACATTGTTTGCCGTGCTGCTGCTGGCGGCGGCGGTGGAGACGTATGTGTGCACGGTGTTTTACAGTGTGCCGGCATACTGGGCAATGCCGCTGTTTTTTTTCGCGACGGGGGCGGCGACCATACTGCTGCTCGCCTCCGGAGGCCGTCGCACGCCGCACTCGCAACTTGTCTTCATGCTCGGGCTGTGGGTCGGTAAGATCGCCCTCTCGGTGCTGTTCGTGGCGATCTATGTACTTGCGGCGGGATGGAGCAAGCCGTTCATCGTGATATTCGCCGTGTTTTACCTTATATATATGGTTTGGGAAACGATATATTTCGTGCGACACGGGAGCGACAAGAATTGATTTTTGAGGCTTGCAAACCTCAAAAATAAATATTTACAAATGAAATTTTTCAGACACATATTCGCCCTGCTGCTTCTTTGCGTGGCTATTCCTGCGCAGGCGGGCCACGAACAGGCCGCAGGGGGCGAGCGTCCCGACATAAAGGAGTTCCTGCTCGAACACTTGCAGGATAGCTACGAGTGGCATCTGCTCACGTGGCGTGGCCATCCGGTGGCCGTGTCGCTGCCGGTGATCATCGTCGGGCGCGGCGGGGTGGAACTGTTCTCGTCGTCGCACCTGACCGAAGGGGAGGAATATCGCGGCTACCGCATCGCCGCCGATGGCGACCACAAGGGCAAGATAGTTCGCGCACACGACGGGAGCCGACCGTTCGACATATCAATCACGCGTAACGTGCTTGCGCTGATGATCAACGCCGCGCTGATGATGTGGCTGTTCTTCGCCCTGCGCAGGTGGTACAGGCGCCGCGAGATGCAGCCCCCGAAAGGGATTCTGGGCGCGACGGAGGTGGTTGTGAAGATGATAGAGGAGGATGTGATCGTCAAGTGCGTCGGCCACGACTACCGCCGCTTCTCGCCATACCTGCTGACCGTATTCTTCTTCATCCTGATAAACAACCTGATGGGACTTATCCCTATCTTCCCCGGCGGGGCCAACACTACGGGCAACATCGCCGTAACGTTCACGCTGGCGACATGTACATTTTTGATGATCAACCTGTTCGGCTCGCGTCACTACTGGCGCGAGATCTTCTGGCCCGACGTGCCGCTGCTGCTCAAAGCCCCTGCGCCGATAATCCCTGTTATCGAGTTCGTCGGCGTATTTACCAAGCCCTTCGCCCTGATGATCCGTCTGTTCGCCAACATCATGGGCGGCCACGCAATAGCAATCAGCATGGTGATGCTGATCTTTGTCGTCCACACCACGATGAACATCGTCGGCAGCAGCTCCATGACCGCGCTGTTCGTCATAATGGGAATATTTATGAGTTTCATTGAGATACTCGTTGCATTCATTCAGGCATACGTCTTTACGATGCTTTCGGCGGTGTTTATCGGACTGTCGAGAGAATAGGAAATATTAACTAAACAATAAAAAATTATGTTTGCAACTGTTTTGGCGCAGGCGGTCCAGGGACTGGGCGCGATGGGCGTGGCGATCGGGGCCGGTTTGGCGGTTATCGGGGCCGGTATGGGTATCGGCAAGATCGGGGCGTCGGCCCTTGAAGCTATCGCCCGCCAGCCGGAGGCTTCGGGCGACATCCGCACCAACATGTTCATCGTGGCGGCGTTTGTCGAGGGGGTGGCGTTTTTTGCCATTGTGGTCTGCCTGATGGCGTTATAAGCGAGAGGTCATGTCGTTGCTTACGCCTGACATAGGGCTGCTGTTCTGGATGGCGGTGATCTTCGCCATTGTCCTCGGCGCGCTTGGCAAGTGGGCTTTTCCGTTCATTACCTCGTCGCTCAGGAGGCGTAACGAGCGTATCGAGGAGTCGTTGCGCCATGCCGAGGAGGTCGACCGCAGGCTGGAAGCGCTGGCCGTCGAGAGCGAGGAGGTTATGAGGGCCGCGCGCAGAGACCAGTCGCAGATACTCTACGAGGCCAACCGCGCGGCGGAGGAGATAGTCCGCGAGGCGCGGGAAAAGGCCGCCGCCGAGGGGGCGCGCGAACTGGAAGATGCGCGCGCGCAGATACGTGCGGAAAAGGAGCGGGTTATCAAGGAGATACGCTCCGAGGTGGCCGCGCTGTCGGTGACCGTGGCCGAGAAGATACTGCGCTCGGAGCTGGATAAGGGTATGGACCGTCCGTTCGTCGAACGGATGATCGCCGAGGCTGAGGCCTCAGAAAAGGAGAGGCCCGTATGATAGCCCAACGCTATGCGAGGGCGCTCTTCGAGTTCGCGCGCGCACAGGGGGCCGACAGGGAGATATATGAAAATATGACCTGCCTGCTGGGTTGCTATGCCGCGGTGGAGAACTTTTCGTCGAGCCTCGACAGCCCTGTCCTGGGACGGGGCGTGAAGTTATCGCTGGTGTGCGAGGCTTCGGGAGCGAAGGGCGAGTGCGCGTTCCGGCAGTTCGCCAAACTGGTGATGCGCAACCGGCGCGAGGGGTATTTCCGCGCCATAGCCCACCACTACCTGCGGATTTTTCGGGCCCATTACGGCGTTATGCTGGCCCGACTGACCGTGGCCCGCGAGAGCGATGCTGATATAAAAGAGCGACTTGTGCCTCTGGTTAAACGCGAGGAGTGGGTGCGGACGGTGGAGTTCGACCTGACGGTGGACAGCGCGATAGGCGGGGGATTCATCCTCGAATTTGACACGTGGCGTCTCGACGCAAGCCTCGCCACGCAACTTCGACGGGTGGCCCGCGGCTTCGGCGAACGCAACAGGACAACATAATTTGAGGGTTGAAAATTGGTGACCGCATGCTGTGGCTACATGCAGAGATGAATAACATGCCGAGATAATATGCCGTGACGCATTGGCAGCGCATTTCGGCCTTTCAGGGGGCCTGCCGGCCGACTTGCAGGGGCATGCAAGCCGAAATGCCGCCCCGGACGCAAGGCTGCTGTCAACACTGCCTGCGGCCCGCAGCCTCCGCCGGCAGCGGGCCGCAGGCCGCAGGAGACCGTCTTACAACCGGCACGAATATATCAACCCTTAATTCGCATCAATAATAAAAATGTATGGCAGAGAAGATTAAACCGAGCGAGACCTCCGAGATACTGCGGATGCAGCTCGAAGAGATAGACGCTTCGGTGCGTTTCGAGGAGGTGGGGACGGTACTCACGGTGAGCGACGACGTGGTGCGCATCTACGGCCTGTCGAACGCTTTCAGCAACGAACTGCTGGAGTTCGAGAACGGCACGCGCGCCGTGGTGATGAACCTCGAAGAGGATCATGTCGGGGCTATACTGCTGAGCAAGTCCGACGCCATTCACGAGGGCGACGTTGTGAAGCGCACCGGACGCATCGCCTCGGTGGATGTGAGAGAGGAGATGATCGGGCGCGTGATCGACCCGCTGGGCGAGGCTATCGACGGCATGGGGCCGATTGGCGGCGAAAAACTGCGCATGCCGCTCGAACGGCGCGCTCCGGGGGTGATCTTCCGCCAGCCGGTGAACGAGCCGCTGCAAACGGGGCTCAAAGCCATCGACGCCATGATCCCCATAGGCCGCGGACAGCGCGAACTTATCATCGGCGACCGGCAGACGGGCAAGACCGCCATCGCCATCGACACTATCATCAACCAGAAATCCAACTACGAGGCCGGCAATCCGGTCTACTGCATCTATGTCGCCATTGGCCAGAAGGGGTCGACGGTGGCCAGTATCGTCAACACGCTGCGCGAGAGCGGGGCGATGAGGTACACTGTCGTGCTCTCGGCGATGGCCTCCGACCCTGCGGCGCTGCAATATTTCGCTCCCTTCGCGGGAGCGGCCATTGGGGAGTACTTCCGCGACACGGGACGCCACGCCCTGGTGGTTTACGACGACCTGTCGAAGCAGGCGGTGGCCTACCGCGAGGTGTCGCTGCTGTTGCGCCGTCCGGCAGGACGCGAGGCCTATCCGGGCGACGTATTCTACCTTCATTCGCGCCTTTTGGAGCGGGCGGCCAAGATTATCGGTCGCGAGGATGTGGCCCGCAACATGAACGACTTGCCCGAATCGCTGCATGGGCGCGTCAAGGGTGGCGGCTCGCTCACCGCGCTGCCGATCATTGAGACGCAGGCGGGCGACATCTCGGCCTACATCCCGACCAACGTCATCTCGATCACCGACGGACAGGTCTTCCTCGACACGGCGCTGTTCAATCAGGGCAACCGTCCGGCCATCAACGTCGGCGTTTCGGTGTCGCGCGTGGGGGGTAACGCCCAGATCAAGTCGATGAAAAAGGTGGCAGGAACGCTCAAACTCGACCTGGCGCAGTACCGCGAACTGGAAAGTTTCTCGAAATTCAGCAGCGATATGGACAGCGTCACGGCTTCGGTGCTCGACAAGGGGCGGCGTATCAGCCGGTTGCTCGTCCAGCCGCTGCACCGCACGATGGCCGTCGAACACCAGATAGCGGTGCTCTACTGCGCCACCAACGGTCTGTTGCAGGACGTGCCGCTGGAAAAGATACACGCTTTCGAGACGGAGTTCCTGCGCGAAATGGAGCACAAACACCGCGATGTGCTCGATGCGCTCGGACGCGGCGAGATCGACAAAACGATAACCGGCACGATAGAGACGGTGGCCGCCGATGTGGCAAAGATAGTTTAGAGGGAATCTTGGAATGGCTTCGTTAAAGGAGATAAAGGAGAGGATCAAGTCGATCGACTCGACGCGCAAGATCACCAACGCCATGCGCATGGTCAGTTCGTCGAAACTGCACAAGGCGCAGCGGCGGCTCCAGGCGGTGTTGCAGTACGACCGCGCGCTGGCCGCGATGCTTGACGACCTGCTGTCGGAAGACGCCGTGGTCGGCCCGTTCGGCGAGCTGCGCCGCACGGCAAGGGTCGCCATTGTGGCCATATCCTCCAACTCGTCGCTGTGCGGGGCTTTCAATGCCAACGTTATCAAGGAGTTGAAAACGCAGGTCGAGAATTATGAAGCGCAGCTCGGCAGTGAAAATATCCTGCTGTTCCCTGTCGGCAACAAGGTGGCCGATGCGGTGCGGCGAATGGGCTACGAAGCTCGGGGCGAGTATCGTCAGTTGATTGACAAGCCCGATTTCGCCTCCGCCGCCGCGCTGATGGGGCGTTTGAAGGGGATGTTCCTCGCAGGGGAGGTCGACCGCGTGATCACGGTCTCGCAGCACATGCGCAGCATGGCCGTGCAGGAGGTGGTGGTCGAAACGGTGTTGCCGGTGAGCCCTTTATCCGGACGCTCCGGCGGGCGGCAGCGCGACTTCATTGTCGAACCCGACCGCGCCACGCTATATGATCGCCTGACAGACCATGCACTGGACCAGCGGCTCTACACCAGGCTGGCCGATTCGTCCGTCGCCGAACATGCCGCCCGCGTGGTGGCGATGCAGATAGCGGGCGACAACGCCGACAAACTCCTCGGCGAGTTGAGGCTGACATACAACAAGTCGCGCCAGATGGCCATCACCAGCCAGCTGCTCGACATCTTCTCAGGGCAACGATAAACCCTGAATACCATGAACGGAATTTGCATGTTTGCCGTGCCGTTATTTGCCGTGCAGGGGCTCGGCGCGCAAGACCTGACGATGCCGGCCTTCACTCCGGCGCTGTGCCCGCACGATGTGCCGGTGGAGATGGAGACGACGGCGGGCGCGCTGTACCAGGTCAGGGCGATGGTTACGAACTACGCGCTGTTCGGCATTGCGATCGAACAGGGGGTGGGGGTGATCAATCCCGCCACAGAGGAGAAGGTCGCAGAGGCACGCAGTAAGGCAAAATGTTGATGGATAGGGCCGCAACTGGTCGTATGGGCGAGGATTTGGCCGCGGAATACCTTGTGCGGCAGGGCTTTACCATAAGACATACCAACTGGCGGGCAGGACGTTACGAACTCGACATTGTGGCCGAGCGGGGTGGGGTGATCCACTTCGTCGAGGTGCGTTACCGCGAGTTGGGCGCGCCCGTCAATCCCGAAGAGAGCATCACTCCCGCCAAATTTCGTGCACTGCGCCGCGCCGCCGAGGCCTATCTGGAATGTTTCGCGCTGGACAACGAGTTGCAGTTCGACCTTGTCGCCGTAGACCGTTTCGGATGCGAAAACCGCGTCAGGTATATACCTGGAGCAATGCAGTGCGGGTGGTAAAGTCGTCGCCGCAAGAGAACGGGAGGTTGTTGCCTCAAGAGAACGTGCGGTCGTTGTTGCAAGAGCGCGCGGGTCGTCGGCGGAGGGTCGGCGAGCCTGCGAAGCAATCCTGCGAGGGTCGTCGTCGCGGGCTGTGTGGCAGCGAAGCAATCCTGCCGGCCTCTTCATTGAGGGCGGGGAGCACGCAGGGCAATCCATGCAGAGCAGTTGGCGAATCGGGCATGAAACTCTTTTAGCTTCGATTTTATCTTTTTAATTATGTGATAATTACGGCTGACAATATTGACTGGTTTCGTCTTTTCAATGTTCGGCTCATAACGGAACAATGCCTTGTATCTCTCCGAAACCGCTTTGTCATAATAAAAGGTGACCAGTGGAATGTTTCCTATCAGGGATGCGACAATAGAATAGGTGGAAAACTTTGAACACATATAAATCTCGCTGCATAAGGTCAGTGCGAAAAAGTCTTTGTATTCCGCCGGAACGCCCTCTTCGCAAACGGGTTCTACGATGGTTATCGTTTGATCGAGATATTTCGTGAATTCGCTTTTTACCTTCTCGTCGTCGGCGCAGATAAAAACATACGGGGGCTTGTTCGTATTGAGCAATTCGATGGTTTTTGAGAGAAAGCGGTTAAATTCGGTTGCATCCTTCATGAAGTGAGGATGGTCTCTGCCGATCCTGTCCGTTCCTCGAATATGGATTCCTGTCGGTTTTACCGATCGGGCAAAAGAGACGCCGAAGGTCGGTCGAATGGATTTCGCCGCGCTGAGAAGTTCTTCCTGCGAAAAGGAACACGAAAAGTCAGATAATTTACAGAACGGAGCGTTGTTGTCGCAATGCTGTACGATATTGACATTTTTCGAGGATAAGAGAATCGGATAACTGCGTGATACGTGCCTGTTTTGCCAAACATAGTTAATGGCCGTATTATGTTTATTGCCGATAACTTCAAGAATAATAACCTCTTCGAGCCTGTTTCCTATCCCGTCGGGCCTCCCCGTAAAATTGAATATTTCCATAAATAACTCGATATTTGATGATTATCGTGCGTGATGCGAAGTTGTACAAATATAATATTTTTTGATTCACAAATTACGGCAGATTTGTTTTTATGCCGAAGATTTCGTAATTTTAAGCCGACAAACTACCGAACGATGAAAACCGGAAATATCAGTGAAATTTTGACCGCCTGCCCGCTGTTTCGCGGCATGGGGCGCGAGCAGATCGACGAGATACTTGCCGACAAGGGCAATTACATTGTATCTCAATATAATACGGGCGATGTGATAGCCCGCCGCGAGACCACCTATTCAGGCCTGATGATCATCCTTGCCGGCAGCGCGCGCGGCGAGACGACCGAGCCGTCGGGCAAGGTTGCGAGGCTAGAATCGCTTGAAAGCCCGCAACTTATCGCTCCGGCATTTCTGTTCGGAGGCTACAACCGTCTGCCGGTGGACGTTGTGGCCGAGAGCGACGTGACGATCATCACGCTCCACCGCGGATTTATTTTCGAGTTGATGCAGCAACACATGCTCGTGCTTTCGAACTTCATCGACATACTTTCGGACAGGGCCAACGTCTGGTCGAAACGCATATATTTTCTGTCGTTCCAGTCCCTGCGCCAGAAAGTTGCCTCGTTCCTAACGGAGAGCGGGCGCGACCTGACGCCCATGCCCGACATCGCGCATGTCGCCGAGGTCTTCGGAGCTACGCATCAGGCGGTCAGGACGGTTTTCGACGTGCTGGTGCGCAAAAAGATCATCGCCATCGAAGGCGACCAGATAGCTATCCTCAACCGGGCTGCGCTCGAAGCCATACTCAAATAGGTATGTTCGCCTATAACCTGCTGATCTTCCTGTATGTCATGGCGATACGCGCCGCCTTGCCATTCAGTCGCAAGGCGCGGCTGTGGGTGAGGGGACGACGTCGTATTTTTCGGCGATTGCGCGAGGCTTTTGCTGATAATGAGCGTGTTGTGTGGGTACATGCCGCATCGTTGGGCGAGTTTGAGCAGGGCCGCCCACTGATCGAGGCTATCAAAGCTCAACATCCTGAATATAAGCTGCTTCTGACCTTTTTCTCGCCGTCGGGCTATGAGGTGCGCAAGGATTACAAGGGGGCCGACCATGTTTTTTATCTGCCTGCCGACGCCCCTGCTAATGTCCGTCGGTTTTTGCGGACAGTGCGGCCCGAGGTGGCGATATTTGTCAAGTATGAGTTCTGGCTCAATTACTTGCGGGGACTGCGACGCATCGGCTGCCGCACATTTCTTGTCTCGGCCATTTTCCGGCGCGATTCGGTATTTTTTCGCTGGTACGGAGGGGCATACCGCCGCGCGCTGGCCACATACGAAACCATTTTTGCACAGCATGGCCTGTCGCTGCAACTGCTTGCAGAGTTGGGCGTTAACAGTGCGGTCGAGGCGGGCGACACCCGTTTCGACCGCGTGGCCGCCATCGCCGCCGCCGCCCGCGGCAACGGGACGGTGGAGCGGTTTGGCGGCGACGGCCGGTTGCTGGTCGCCGGCAGCACTTGGCCGCCCGACGAAGCGACGCTGATGGAGGCCGCCGCGCAATTCGATGACCTGAAGCTGGTTATCGTGCCGCACGAAACGGAGCCCGCCCGCATCGACAGGCTGATGGCGTTGCTGGACGAAAAGGGATTGAACGCCGTGCGTTACTCGGACGAGAGGGCCGACCTGGCCGCCGCCCGCGTGCTGGTGGTCGATACGATAGGGCTGCTATCGTCGCTGTATCGCTATGGCTGGCTGACTTACATCGGCGGAGGGTTCGGCGCGGGCATCCACAACACTCTCGAAGCCGCCGTCTTTGGCCGCCCCGTTGCTTTCGGCCCTAACTACCGGAGGTTCATGGAGGCGCGCGAAATGGTCGACCTCGGCTGCGCCCGCAGCGTCGCCACGGCGCAGGAACTCGAAGCATGGATAGGCGGCTACATTGCCGAGCCCCTCCGCTACGGGGCCGACTGTCGCGCGGCAGCCGACTACGTAGCCTCCAACAGGGGGGCCGCCGACCTGATAATCAACAGTATCTTCGGTGGAAAATGATCGCGCCGCGCACTACTCGTTTCGCTCGGCCACGAAGCGGGCTATATCCACAAGCGCCTGTTTGTAAGGAGAATCGGGATAGCGGTCGAGCGCGGTAATAGCGTTGTCGATGTGCGAATTCATCGTTTGTGCGGCCAGTTCGACGCCGCCCTCGGCCAGTACGATCCCGTGCAGCTTCTCGACATTCTGCGGCCGCGTGCGCGCCTGTGCCAGCAGCCCGACCAACTCGCGACGGTGTGCGGCTGAACTCTTCTCGAGCAGTGCGAGCAGCGGCAGGGTGATCTTCCGCTCGCGCAGATCCTGACAGCGCGGTTTACCAGTCATGGAGCCGGTGTAGTCGAGGATGTCGTCCCTGATCTGGAACGCGAGGCCGAGGTTGTCGCCGTAGAGCTTCATCGCCGTCATCGCGCTCTCTGGCGCGCCCTCCGAGAGCGCGCCAGAGGTGCAGCAAACACTTATCAGCGAGGCTGTTTTCTTGTATATAATGTCGAAATACTGCTCGCGCGTCATGCTCAGCGAGTCGCTCCGGCGGCCCTGCTCGATCTCCCCCTCGCACAGTGCGTCGAGGCATCCGGCGATGTGCGTCAGCAGCCGGTAATGGCCGCCGCCGAGGCCGATCGAGAACCCGCGGGCGAGGATGAAGTCGCCGGCTATCACCGCGTTATGCGATCGCCACAGCGCATTGACCGACGGGGCCCCGTGGCGGATATATGCCTCGTCAACCACGTCGTCGTGCACCAGCGAGGCCGTGTGGATCATCTCCACGATCATCGCACCCGTAAAAACGCCCTCCCCGGCCTGCCCCCCGTCGCGGTTCAGGGCCGCCGAGAGCAGCGCGAGCAGCGGCCTGAGCCCCTTGCCGCGCCGCTCGAAAATATAATCGAGGATCACGTCGAGATAGTCGCTCCCGCTGCGAAGCGAACGCCTCAAAAAACGTTCATACGCCGCGTAATCCGCCCCGACGACCCTCCGTATCTGTTGCAATGACGCCATATCGTACAAAGGTACGATTTTCTTTCTCTTTTTCTTAATTTTTTTGTTCCTTTGTTCTTTCAAACTGTTGGGATGAGACTGAAAAATTTTGCTCCGTACCTGGCTGCGCTGGCGGTTTTTGCGCTGACGGCGGCGGTTTATTTTGCGCCGCAGTTCGGCGGGCGGGAACTTCCGATGCACGATGTGACCCAGTATCTGGGTATGAGCCAGGATATTAGAGAACACAGGGCCGCTTTCGGCGAAGACCCTCAGTGGGAGGGACGGATGTTCTCAGGGATGCCGTCGTACCAGATCAATTTCGATTCGGGGGGAGGCATTATTCAACAAATTAACGGCGTGCTGCGCTTTATGGGCGACCCTGCGGCATTGATTTTCATTGCGATGGCGGCTTTCTGGCTGATGCTGCTGCTGTGGGGGGTGAACCCGTGGATCGGCGTCGTTCCGGCGGTGGCCTACGGGCTTTCGACCTATACGATCCTCATCGTCGGGGCGGGACATATCTCGAAGGTGGTGGCGATGGCCTACGCTCCGGCGATGATCGGGGCGGTATATTATGCCCTGCGGCGCAATGCGTGGGTGGGGGGCGCGTTGACGGCGCTCTTCGGGGCGATAGAGCTGGCGGCCAACCACCCGCAGATCACATACTATTTCCTGATAGTGACGGCGGCGTTGTGGATCAATGAGCTGGTGCGCGCGGTGCGTCGCAGGGCGTTGCCGTGGTTTGCGAAAGCTACCGCAACGCTGGTTGTGGCAGGGGCGTTGGCCGTGGGGGCGAACGTGTCGTCGCTGTGGTATACGTCGCAGTCGTCGCAGTCGTCGACGCGCGGAGGTTCGGAGCTGAAACAGAGTGCGGAGCGGCCGCGGGGCAATGGGCTCGACATCGGTTATGCCACGGATTGGAGCTATGGCCGCGCGGAGAGTTTCAACCTGTATGTGGCTGATTTTATGGGCGGCGATTCGGGGCGCGGTTTCTCGCAGGAGGGCGCGGTGGCCGGAGCGCTGGCAAAATATAACGCCCGCAGCCTGGCGGCGCAGCTTCCGGCCTACTGGGGCGAGCAGCCGTATACGGCAGGGCCGACATATATCGGCGCGGTGATCCTGATGCTGGCCGCCATAGGGCTATTCCTGTTGAAGGGGCGGCACAAGTGGTGGATCGTGGCGGTCTCGCTGCTGGCGTTGCTGCTTTCGTGGGGACATAACCTTATGTGGTTCACGGAGTTCGCTTTCCGCTGGCTGCCGGGATACAATAAATTCAGGGCGGTCTCCACCACGCTCGTTATCGTGCAGTGGGCCGTGCCGATGGTGGCCGCGCTGATGCTTGGCGGGCTGTGGAAAGACAGGTATACGCGCGCGGAGGTGGCCCGGGCGGCCAAACGGGCTTTGTATGTGCTTGGCGGACTGGCGTTGTTCTTTGCGCTGTTCGGGGGGATGCTGTTCGATTTCGTCTCGCCGCTTGACGGTACGCTTATACTGCAGGGTATTCCGGACGACGTACTGGCGGCGATGCGGGACGAGCGCGCCTCGATAATGCGCCTCGACGCCCTTCGGTCGCTTGTGTTCGTGGCCCTTGCAGCAGGGGCGGTCATGCTCTGCGGACGGATGAAAAAAGGGTGGTTTGTCGTGCTGCTGCTGGGGCTGACCGTGGCCGACCTGATGACGGTGGACATGCGTTTCCTGCCCCACGAGAGGTTTGTCGAGGCGCGGCAGAACGCCATTCAGCCCACCGCCGCCGACCGCGCAATACTGGCCGACACGACCCCCGGGTTCAGGGTGGCCAACCTCGCGGTGAGCACCTTCAACGACGCAACCACCTCCTATTTCCACCGCTCGATAGGGGGCTATCACGGCGCGAAAATGCAACGCTACCAGGAGATCATCGACCGCTATCTGGCGCGCCGCCAGCAGGAGCCGACAGCCGAATACCTTCTTCGGGCCCGACCGGCGTTCAACATGCTCAACACCCGCTACTTTATCATTCCCGACTCGACCAGCCGCCCCACGGCGCAGCAGGGCACGGGAGCCTTCGGCGCGGCGTGGTTCGTGGAGGGCGTAGTCGAGGCCGAAGACGCCGACCGCGCCCTGACGATGCTGGGCGAGGTCGACCTCAGGAACATGGCGGTGGTCGAGAAACGCGACATGCCGCAGGGGTTGATGGCGACCACCGCGCGGAAAGACACTGTCGGCACGATCCGGATGGCAGAGTACAGGGTTAATTACCAGCGGTATACATACACATCGTGCCAGCCTGACGTGGCGGTATTTTCAGAGATCTACTACCCTCACGGCTGGAGCTGCACCGTCGACGGACAGCCGGTGGAGTATTTCTGTGCCGACTATGTTCTGCGGGCGATGGTACTGCCGCAGGGCAGCCACACCGTCGAGTTCCGCTTCGCCGCGCCCCATTACGCGCTGCTGGCGGGACTCAACAGGGGGATAACGGTCGCGATAATCCTGCTCGCGGCGGCGGCAGTGGCGTTCACCATAATAAAACGGAGGAGAGATGGCTCAGGAGAGTAACCGCCGCATCAGGCGACGGGTGCGCAGTTCGTACCTCGTATCGACGGTCAGCATCGCGCTGGTGGTCTTCATGATGGGTAGCGTGGGGTACCTGGCGCTCAACGGGCTGGCCGCTACGGGACGGTTGCAGGAGCGTTTTACACTCACGGTGATGCTCGCTCCCGGGGCCGGCGTCGAGACGGTAGGCAAGGCGCTCAAAGCCGACCCGAGCGTGCGCGAACTGCTCTTCGTCCCCAGGGAGCAGGCCGCCGCCGACTATCGCAACTTCATGAACCGCGACTTTATCTCGTTCCTCGACGAAAATCCGCTACCCGATTCCTACGACGTAAAACTCAACCCGGGCCATTACGACAAGGCCTCGGTGGAGGAGTTCGAACATCGCGCGATGGCTATGGAGGGGGTCGGCGAGGTGGTCTACCAGCGCGGGGTGCTCGACCAGATGGGGCGCAGTTTCAACAAGTTCAACATCGTGCTAACCGCTTTCGCCGCCATGCTGCTGCTCATATCGCTCGTGCTGCTCAACAACACCATCAAGGCCACGATCTTCGCCAAACGCTACACAGTCTCGACGATGAAGCTCGTCGGGGCCACCAACGGTTTCATTCGGCGGCCGTTCCTGCTCTCGGCCATGTTGCAGGGCGTTGTGGCGGGCGTTGTGGCGGGGGCGATGTTCGTCGGCCTTGTGGCGGGCGTCGAGGAGGGGCTGCCCGAAATAGCAATCATACGCGGCGAAATGCCACTGGCGGCCATCACAGGGGCAATTATCCTCTCGGCGATACTTATATCGTTAATATTCACCTCTTTCGCCGTGTCGAAATTCCTCAGGATGCACATCAACAACATACATTTGTATTAGGTCTAAAAATAGATTATTAGGACGCCACTCTCCTTCACCTCAATGCTTCGAGCAGCCGCGGCAGCATGGCCGCTATGTTGTTCTCGCTGCTGGCGGTGAAGATGTTGCCGGCCACCGCACAGGGCCCGTCGACGACTATGCCGCCGCGTATGATGGGCCTGACAAAGGGGTGGACGGCCACACGTTTGCCGACAACGATCCCCAGCTGGTCGAGCAGCAGCGCGGCAGCACAGTGGCCGGCTATCGTCTTGCCATGCGCGGCGAAGGAGAGGATCACCTCCATCATGTCGATATTGTACTGTTTTTGAGCGTTCTCGACAAAACGAGGCATGGCGTCCCCGCAGGCGAAAACAAGGGCGTCGTACTCCGCCTCACGCCCCTTCAACTCGGCTATCGTGCTGTCGAGGCTCAGCGCAATGCCCGAATTGGTCATGATGTCGCGCCGCTCGGCCACGGCAAAAACATCGAAAGGGATCGTGTTCTCGCCAAACGCTTCGAGATACTGCAACAGTCCCGAGCCGTTGACAGGGTCGACCGCGATAACTGCAACTTTTTTCCTTTTCATGGCGATAAAAAACAGGCTTTTGTCCGACGGCAAAGTTATGGCCGCCTGACCGGCAGGTCAAACACAAAAATGCCGCTCCGCGAAATGCTTTTTGCATTTCGGGCCGCTGTCGTGCGCGCGCGCCCCCGTTTGTGTCACGCAATGCAACGGCGGCATTTATTCCGGCCCGTCATGACATAAAATTTCATTGCCCGAAGATTGGATGCAACAAATAAAAGTCGTACTTTCGCACAGGTTTTGTCCGCTTTTGGGAAGGATAACCTCAGAAAAACATAAAAAACATGAAAAATACTAAGAACCAGCCCGATACGGGCAATGATGGCCGGATGGCAATGGGGCGGGTGAATTATAAGCTGATGCTTGTCGGCTTTGCTGTCATCGTGTTGGGCTTTGTGCTGATGATCGGCGGGGGCAGCAAGTCGCCGGACGAGTTCAACGAGGCTATGTTCAGCTTCCGGCGCATCACGCTGGCCCCGATACTGGTGATCGGTGGCTTCGTGTTCGAGATCTACGCCATAATGAAGAAAAGCAGGTGATGGAGGTGTGGGAGTCGGCCATCATGGGGGTGGTGCAGGGGCTGACGGAGTTCCTGCCGGTGAGCAGCAGCGGCCACCTGGCTATCATGCAGAGACTTTTCGGCGTCGAGGGCGGCAACATGTCGTTCGACGTGACGGTGCACCTGGCTACGGCGCTGGCCTCGATCGTGGTCTTCCGCCGCGAGATAGGGGCGATCATCGCAGGGGCATTCCGGTTTCAACTGAACCCGCAGACGGTATACCTTATAAATATAGCGGTCTCGATGCTGCCCGTCATCTTCGTCGGGCTTATGCTGGGCGAGCAGATCGAGACGCTGTTCGACGGCAGCCTGATACTTGTCGGGGCGATGCTGATCGTTACCGCAGGACTGCTGGCCCTGTCCGGTTACGTCAGGGCAGGGGTCAACCCGATAACGCCGAAACGTGCCTTTGTGGTCGGTCTGGCGCAGGCCGTGGCGGTGTTGCCAGGGCTGTCGCGCTCGGGTACGACCATTGTCGCAGGATTGTTGCAGGGTGTGCGGCGCGAGGAAATGGCGCGCTTCTCGTTCATGATGGTCATCATCCCCATCCTCGGCATGGCAGCCCTCGACATGACGAAGTCCGAATTTGTTTTCGAGCGGCACGACCTGGCAGGCTTCGCAACGGCATTCTTCACCGGACTGTTCGCCTGCAAGGCAATGGTACGTCTGGTCTCACGCGGCAAGCTCGTCTGGTTCGCAATCTACTGCGCCGCCGCCGGATTGCTGGCCCTGTTGCTGGAAATTTTCATGTAAAAATGGGGCAGTTCAGGAGGATAGATACCTCGATCGAAGGGTTGTGTCTTATCGAGCCGCAGGTGTGGGGCGACGAGCGGGGCTTTTTTATGGAGAGTTACAGCTGTGTGGACTTCGAGGCGATCGGCGTCGGGGAGCGCTTTGTGCAGGATAACCATAGCCGGTCGCGGCGCGGGGTGTTGCGGGGACTGCATTTTCAGAAAAGACACACGCAGGGCAAACTGGTGAGGGTTACGGCGGGGGCGGCGCTCGATGTGGCGGTGGACCTGCGGCCGGAGAGCCCGACCTTCGGACGCTGGGAGAAGGCGTTGCTCAGCGCGGAGAACAGAATGCTGTTCTATGTGCCGCCGCGCTTTGCGCACGGATTCCTGACGCTGGAAGAGGGGACGGAGTTCATGTATAAGTGTACGGATTATTACGACCCCGACAGCGAGGATGGCGTCATGTGGAACGACCCCGCGCTGGCGATAGACTGGGAGTTCGGGCGGTGGGGCATAGACCCGGAGCAGTTGACCGTTTCGGCCAAAGACCTCGTCTACAAGAGGTTCGATGCGATAGACCAGTATAAGTTGTGGCTGTGATGCGCCTTGCGATATTGCGGCCCTCGCCGCATCATGCTGCTTGTGCAGGGCGGAGCGCGGGGTTGGAAGCCATTGTTGCGGAGAGTGATACGCCTCGCGGGCGTCCGGCCCGTTGGCCGGCATGAAAACAGGGGACGGGCAGACGTGCAACCCTGTGAGCACGATGTGTGTCTCCCCAAGCTGCCGTATAATGTCCTCTCGCCGTCAGGCAGCTACAGCGCAGACATTTACACGCGAAGAATTTTTATCGAAGGCTCGACGCTTGTATGGCGACCATGATTCGGAGGCGGCGCTGAACGATATTGCAAGGCAAACTGCTCTGTTTCGGCAGCGGGGCAGGGTTCGACGAGGCGGGCGGGCGTCGGACAGTTGCCTTGTCGTCTTTGGCGGCGAAGCGGATGACAGTGAGGCGGATGACAGCGAGGCGGACAGCCCCGTAATTTATGATTTCGACCCGGCGGCGAATTGTTACACCTGCTGGCAGGGCGTTGAGAATAGACGGAAATACGGATTATGCAGAGGAAAAATTCAAGAGGATGAAAATTATAAAAGGCTCCGAGTAATATGAAAAACATCCTGATAACCGGCGGGGCGGGGTTTATCGGCTCGCATGTGGTGCGGCTTTTTTGCAACAGATACCCTGAATACCATATTTTTAACCTCGACGCGCTGACATACGCGGGCAACCTCGAAAACCTGCGCGACGTTGAGCAAAAGCCGAACTACACCTTCATAAAGGGCGACATATGCGACGTCGAAGCGGTGCAGGAGATCTTTACGCGCCATGCCATCGACGCGGTCGTCCATCTGGCCGCGGAGAGCCATGTCGACCGCTCGATCCGCGACCCGCTGAGTTTTGCCCGCACCAACGTGATGGGGACGCTGAACCTGTTGCAGGCGGCGCGTGTGGCGTGGAACGACCTGACGGACAAACTTTTCTACCATGTCTCGACCGACGAGGTCTACGGCTCGCTGCACAACCCTGATGAATTTTTCGTCGAGACCACCCCTTACGACCCGCAGTCGCCCTATTCGGCCTCCAAAGCGTCAAGCGACCACTTTGTGAGGGCCTTTGCCAACACCTTCGGCCTGCCGACGGTGGTCAGCAACTGCTCGAACAACTACGGGCCCAATCAGTTTCCGGAGAAGCTGATTCCGCTGTTCATCAACAATATACGTCACGGCAAGCCGCTGCCGGTCTACGGCAGCGGCGACAATGTGCGCGACTGGATCTACGTCGAAGACCATGCGCGGGCCATCGACGCGATCTTCCACCGCGGGCGGCGGGGCGACACATATAATATAGGCGGCTTCAACGAGTGGCGCAATATCGACCTCGTTCGGACGCTCGTCGCCACCGCCGACCGCCTGCTGGGCAATCCCGCGGGCCATTCGGAACGGCTGATAACCTTTGTCGCCGACCGCGCGGGCCACGACCTGCGCTACGCAATCGACTCGTCGAAGCTCCACCGCGAGCTGGGCTGGCAACCGTCGTTGCAATTCGAGGAGGGCGTCGAACGCACCGTCCGCTGGTACCTCGACAATCAGCAGTGGCTCGAACGGGTGACCTCGGGCGAGTATGCAAATTATTACCGGCAGATGTATGGCGACTAAAATTCTGGTTACGGGGGCTGACGGCCAGCTGGGCAGCTGTTTGCGCGAGATCGCGCCGCAGTGCGGGGGCTGTGTGTTTGTCTTTACCGACGTGGACGGGCTCGACGTGACCGACCGCGAGGCTGCGGCGCAGTTCATGGAGCGCGAACGTCCCCAATGGGTGATCAATACGGCGGCCTACACGGCGGTCGACAAAGCCGAGGGCGATCCCGAGGCGGCCCGCAGGCTCAACGCCGACGCGGTGGGTATCCTCGCCACTGAGAGCGAAAGGGTAGGGGCGTCGCTGCTGCATATCTCCACCGACTACGTCTTCGGCGGCTCGAACCCCGAACCGCTGACCGAGGAGGAGCCCGCAGATCCCCAAAGCGTTTATGGCCGGACAAAGCTGGAGGGCGAACGGGCGGCCATAAAAGGCAATCCGCGCAGTGTCGTCATCCGCACGAGCTGGCTGTACAGCGTCTACGGCAACAACTTCGTAAAGACCATGCTGCGCATCGGGGCCGAGCGCGACCAGGTGAACGTCGTTGGCGACCAGTGGGGGTCGCCCACCTCGGCCCACGATCTGGCCGCGGCCATCATGAGGGTTGTCGACAAGCCGCGTTACGGCCTCTATCACTACTCCAACCTGGGTACGGCCAGCTGGGCGCTGTTCGCCGAGCAGATAATGGGGCTCGCCGGCCTGAACTGTCGCGTAAATCACTTGACGACAGCCGAATATCCCACCGTCGCCCGCCGCCCTGCCTTCTCGATCATGGACAAGGGCCGCTTCATGACAACCTTCGTGGTGAAGATAGCCGAGTGGGAGAGCGCGCTGGAGGAGGTGATTGACCGCCTCGCCGGGTTTGCATAATCCGTAAAAACTTTTTTACCTTTATAACTGTTATCCGCCGAACCCCTGCGAGAGGGCCTTCGGGAGGGTAACGGACGGATTTGCATGTCAAATTTCGGAGAGGAACGGACGGGCTGTGAAAGTTTTTTTGATAAATATTTCATAAAAAGGATTGAATTGTGTTAAATAATAGTTATTTTTGTCATAAGCATATAGCGTTTTTATTTTGAAATGGCATGAAAATTGTTGCGATTAGCAATATAATGAGCAAATTGGTCGGGATAACCTGATTTAATGGTTCGCCTGAACTTTATTTGCAGAAAAGGACAAAACAACGCTGAGTGGTAAATTTTAGACAAACTCTTATAAATATTTTAAGATTATGAAAAAGTTGAATTTTTTCACACTGGCTTCGACGGCGATATTGCTGTCGGCGATCGTGTCGATGGGCGGGTGCAAGGACAAGGAGCCCGGCTACGCCGCCCCGACGATCACGATCAACGGAGGTACGGACGACGTTGAGCTGAGCTTTGGCATCGCCGGCGAACAGCAATCGGTGACCGTGGCCTCCAATCGCAACTGGACTATCGAGAACAGCGCATCGTGGCTGCAAACCAGCCCGACGGGCAGCGGCAACGGCAATGCCACGCTGCAAATCACGGCTGCCGACAACACGGGCGGCACCGAACGCTCGGCGGTCATAACCCTCAAAGTCAGCGCGACGCTCATGGCGAAGATCGTCGTCTCCCAGGACGGCGCGCCAAAGACCTACAGCCCCATATCGGCGTTGAGGGCGCTGGGCAGCACAGACCAGAGCACGACTGTCGCGGACATCACCCTCGCAAATCCAATCAAGGGGGTTGTGATTTCGGACAACTCGTCGTCGGGCGGCAACATCGACCAGTATTCGCTTGTCGTTCAGGACGGCGTCGGCGTCAATAGCGGCGTGACGTTCCGTCTGCCTTCGGGTGTGAACAATAGCGAGTGGACTTCGGGTACCGAGGTCGAGATCGACTGCAACGGGGCCGACATAAGCTACTACGGCAAACTGATGCAGGTGCAGATCAAGGCCAGGGAGAAGATCACCACGCTCCGCACGTCGGCGCCGATCTTCGAGCCGGTTGTGCTCAACGGCATTCTCGACATCAGGGACTATGAGTCGCAGCTCGTTTCGTTTGCCACCACGGAGGTCATTGCCTCCAACCTCACCCGACAGTATAACCCCGGTACAGGCGGCGGCACTGGCAGCACCATAATGGAGCTCACCAACGGCGACCAGTATGTGATGTATTGCACGGGCGGCGCCTCGTTCCGCGCCACGAACGTGCCTCAGGGCAGCGGCAAGATTGTTGGCATCGCGGGGATCAACAACAGCACGCTGCAAATTTCGCCCCGCACCCTGACCGACACTCAGGACATGACCGGCGCACGTTTCACGGTGGTCTATCCCACCTCCTACGGCACGCCCTACCTCTCGGCAAGGCTCGTCAAGGGCACGGACGCGGCAGGCACAAAACTCATAATCCCCTACACTTCGGGCGCGGGCAACGTGACGGTTGGCGTGACGATCACCGAGGCGGGGGCCGCCGGACTGACCGCAACCCCGGCCTCATCCTATGCGCTGTCGGGCACGGGCGAGATCGAGGTGCCGATAAGCGGAACGCCTACGGCTGCCAATTTTGCCGAGGTCAAGTTCACAGTCTCCATTCAGGGCCTCACGGACAACCTTGTGCTCGACGGCATAGTGCGCGACGCAGGGCTGGCAACGGCGTATGGCGTGGGAACGGTACTCGAAACCGCAATCACCGACGCGAAACTCAATGCCGGCGACGTAACCGGCAAAACGAGCGTAACGTTCGATTCGGGAATGACGCTTTCGCGCATCGATCCGGGTACTGCAACTTTCGCATATACAGCCACAAGTTATTCAGTCTATACGGACTCATGGACCAGGGCCGACGCTGCATGGCAAATAGAGATACCCTGCGCCCAAGACCTCAGCGGCACGGTGACCGTCAAGTTCAAAGTATTCGGCTCCAACACAGGGCCCAAGAATTGGACGGCGCAGTATTCGCTTGTCAACAATGCGTTGTGGCAGAACCCAACTTCGGGCGGCACATACGAGGTAACCGGTACTGCTGTCGGGTCTGCAACGGAAGTAATCCTTACCATCACTATTCCGGCCGGTGCGCTTTATCAGAAAGAGTCGCTGTTTATCAAGCTGACCCCGAGCGGAACGACGTCGATCAATGGTGCAACTGTCGCTTCGGGCGGCACCGCGCGTATAGTCATGCCGTTCACGGTCACCAAGACCGCGTAACAACG
Source organism: Rikenellaceae bacterium (assembly GCA_031256675.1). Taxonomy (GTDB): domain Bacteria; phylum Bacteroidota; class Bacteroidia; order Bacteroidales; family Rikenellaceae; genus JAIRQC01. The sequence goes on along the minus strand of JAIRQC010000028.1, from coordinate 13,928 downwards.
GCTTGGTCATTGCTGTCCCGCAGGGTGAAGCAATCCAGTGGCGCAACGCCGTTTTCCGGATTGCTTCGCCCTGCCCGCAATGGCTGGAGCGGCAGGGTTGAACCCCCTGCATGATGTGAGTGGCAGGGTTGGAGCCCATGCAATGATGTGAGTTCAGGGTTGCGCCCCGCGGGGCGAGATACCATAATGAAACTGTGGCTATGAAAAACATGATATTGACGTCGGGCCTCGCGCTGGCCGCCCTCTCGTGCAAAAATGGCGGCGAGACTGCCGACGTTGCCCTGCGCCTGACGCTATCCTCGCCGGAGGCGGTCTACACGGCGGGCAACGTCTGGGCAAGCGTCGAGGCGGCAGGGGCGTGGACGCTCGACCTGCGATACATCGTCGAAGACGACTCGGGGCCGATGGACGAGGGCGAGGGGTGGATACGTTCGCTCACACCAGGTAGCGGCTCGGGCAACAATTCGGCCATAGCGGTCAATTACAGTGCCAATCTGTCCGAGGAGGCGCGCGAGGTGGAGCTGATACTCACCGGCGGCGGGCAAACAGCCAGCGCACGGCTGCGCCAGCGCGGCAACAGCAGCACAACCACCCCGCCGCCGCCAGACGGCGGAGTGGTCAACCCCACGCCGTCGCCAAACGTGCTGTTGTGGCCGGAGCTGCCGCAGGTCGACACAGGCGCGGGAACGAACCTGGCGTTCATCGTCCACTTCGGCGAGCTGGGCACGGGCCGCGCCCGCAACTACTCGATGCTTTACGACGCCGACGTCAAAATATCATACTGGGTGGCCTATCCGCTCTGCGGCACATACAAACAGAAGGTGACCAGCCGCACCGACAAGTGGGCCTACGACCCATATATCGCGGGGCCCAAACAGGCCAACATCAAAAAGGCGTACAGCGGCGGCAGTTACGACAGAGGACACCAGATACCGTCGGGCGACCGCGTATGCTCGGTGGAGATGAACCAGCAGACGTTCTACTACACCAACATGACCCCGCAGAACAGCACGTTCAACCAGCAGGCGTGGGGCAATCTCGAAGGCTGGGTGCGCGACATGGCCCCGAACAACAACAGCGACACCCTGTACGTGGTCACCGGAGCGATCCTGCGCAAGGTCGGCGGCAACGAAACAATCCGCTACGCCAAAGACAACAACGGCGCGGACTGTCCCGTGCCGAACTACTACTACAAGGCGTTGCTGCTGCGCGAGGGCGGCGCATACAAAAAGGCTATCGGTTTCTGGTATGACAACCAGCCGCTTACCGGCAAGCAACCCACCCGCGCATATGCCAAAAGCGTGCGCGAGATAGAGGCGTTGACCGGGTTCAACTTTTTCGCCAACCTGTCGCAGGCCGATCAGGACAGGGTGGAGGCGACAGACTACAACCCCTCGCAATGGGGGCTGTAACATTTGAAAATTAACCGGCTTCCCGAGGAGGCCACGCCGCTGCAAAAGGGGAGGGCAGGGGCGGCGAAAAACAAAAGAGTTATGAGAAAAACTGTTTATCTGCTCCTGTTCGCCCTCGTGGCGACGGCCTTTGCGGGCTACTCCAAAGGGGGCGACGGCAAGTATGTGGTGATGTTCTACAACCTCGAAAACCTCTTCGATACACTCAAATCGCAGGGCGTGCTCGACGGCGAGTACCTGCCCTCGGCGGCAAAGGGCTGGAACAGCCAGAAGTACTGGAAGAAAAACAACAACATGTGCGAGGTGGTCCGCCGGATCGCCGAAGAGAACGCAACCTTCCCGACCATCATCGGCGTGTCGGAGATAGAGAACCGCAACGTGCTCGAAGACATCGCCGCCAACCCGAAGCTGGCCAAAGCCAACTACCGCATCGTGCATTACGACTCGCCGGACTATCGCGGCGTGGATGTGGCGCTGCTGTACCGCCCCGACCAGTTCAAACTGCTCGGCAGCCGTGCCGTGCCGGTTGACAGGCCCGGCTATCCCAACTGGAAGACCCGCGACGTGCTGATGGCCTGGGGAACGATCGAGGGCGAGACTTTCTGCTTTATGGTCAACCACTGGCCCTCGCGCCGCGGCGGACAGGAGGCCTCGGAACACCTGCGCGTGCTGGCGGCCTCCGTGGCGAAACATGCCGCCGACTCCATCATGCAGGCCATGCCGGGCATAAAGGTAGTCATAATGGGCGACCTGAACGACGACCCGATCGACAAGAGCGTCCTCACGACCCTCGGCGCGGGAGGCGATGCGGCAGCCACGCCGGCCACAGGGCTGTTCAACCCTTTCCTGCCGATGTTCCGCCGCGGGTATGGCACGCTGGCCTACGACGACCAGTGGAATCTGTTCGACAACATCATAGTCAGCGGCGAGGTGGCCAACGGCCCGGGACTGAAACTCTACAAACCGTCCAGGAACAAATATTACGGCAACATCTTCGACCGCCCGTTCCTCAAACAGACCGAGGGGCAGTACAAACACTACCCGCTGCGCACCTTCATCGGCGACAACTTTATGAACGGGTACAGCGACCATTTTCCGGTGTTCATCATAATCAAGTAGCGCAGTCGCGGGCCTGCCTGACGGCGATCCGGCTTTCGGATTGCCGTCAGGCCCAATCATCCGCATGACGGCGGCGCAATAATAAAATTCAAGGAGATGAAGATAAGGAATATATTTCTTGCCGCGCTGCTGTCGCTGGCCTCCGTAACCGCTTCGGCGCAGTTCGGCGGGCTGAAAGGACGGGTGGCGTCGCGTGTCGGGCGCGCCCCGATAGCCGACGCCACGGTGACGGTCACGGGCCCCGAAACGGCCTCGATGCACACCTCCGACAGGGGCGAATTTATGTTCGAAGATCTGCCCTCAGGGACATACATCCTCGTCGCACAGGCGCAGGATTTCGAGCCGTTGGAGCTGACGGTCAAGGTTATGGACGAAATGCGCGACATGGGGCTGGTGATCATGAACCCTGAGATAGCGAACCTCGACTCGCCGGACGACATGGTCGAGTTCGAGAGTGCATCGGAGAGCGACGGACAGATGATGCCCTCGGTGCTGGCCGCCTCGCGCGACACCTACTCCAACATCATGAGCTACACGTTCAGCCAGATGCGCTTCCGCAACCGCGGGTTCAAAACCTCCACCTCGGACACATACATCAACGGCCTCTACTTCAATGACGCCATGAACGGTTACGGCCCCTACTCGCTCATCGGCGGCCTGAACGAGGCCTCGCGCAGCAAGGAGAGCAGCAGCTCCATCGGCGCGCTCGACTGGGGCCTGGGCGGCGTCAACTACGCAACCAACATCGACATGCGCCCATCGGCACAGCGTAAAGGGTTGCGGGTGAGCGCAGTGGTGGCAAACAGCATGTACCGCACGAGGCTCATGGCCTCCTACGCCTCAGGGTTCAACGACAGTGGGTGGGCCTACGCCTTCTCCGTCTCGACGCGGCAGGGCGGCGGCGACTGGGTCGACGGGGTATCATACAACACGCTGAGCTACTATGCCGGCGTGGAGAAGAGGCTGAGCGACGCCCACCGCGTGTCACTGACCGTCTTCGGCGCGCCTACCGTTCGCGGCGTGTCGGCTGCGGCGGTGCAGGAGGTCTACGACCTGACCGGCGACCACTACTACAACCCCAACTGGGGCTACATCGGCGGCAAGATGCGCAACGCCCGCCAGCGCGACTTCCACGAGCCGGTGGCCATCCTCAACTACGTCTGGCAGCCCGATCACGCCACGAAACTCGACGCGGCGGCCTCGTTCCGCTTCGGCAGGAACGGCTACTCGGCCTTCGACTGGTACGACGGCCTCGACCCGAAGCCGGACTACTATCGCAACCTGCCGAGCTACTACGGCGTGGGGATGAAGAACGAGAACGAGATCAAGTTCGAGCAGATCTCCGAGAGCTGGGCCACAGGGAGCTTCGGGCAGGTCGACTGGGAGGCGCTCTACGACCGCAACCGCCACAGTACCTTCGGCGGCAATCCGCTCTCGCCGAACACGGGGCTGATCGGCGCGATCAACGCCAACAATGCCGACCAGATCGACGCCGCAACCCTGCGTTCGAACTACATCATCGAAGACCGCCGCACCGACCAGCGCGACCTCTCGGCCAAAGTGCAGTTCTCGCGCAACATAAACCGGTGGTTCACGGCGATAGTCGGCCTCAACGGGCGCATCAACACCACCCACTACTTCAAGACGATGAAAGACCTGATGGGCGGGCAGTACTGGCTCGACATCGACAAGTTCGTCGAGGAGCAGGCCTCCGCGCCGGACGATCAGTTGTTGCAGACCGACGCCGACCACCCGCTGCGCCTTATCAACGAGGGCGACACATACGGCTACAACTACAACGCCCATTTGCAGAGCGGCGACGCATGGACGTTGTGGCGTTACCGTCAGTGGGCCGTCGAGGCCTATCTCGGGGCGCAGCTGGGCATGACGAGTTTCTGGCGCGAGGGCATATACAACAAGGGGCTCTTCGCCGACACGCCAGGACGCTCGAAAGGCAACTCCGAAAAGCAGAATTTCTTCACCTGCGACCTCAAAGCGGGGCTGGTGTGGAAGCTCTCCGGCGCGCACAACATATCGGTCGGCGGCGCATATCAGGAGTCGGCCCCCTATTTTCAGGACGCTTTTGCCGCCCCGCGCACCCGCAACGACGTGGCCCCGAACATCACTACCGAGAAGCGCCTTAGCGCCGACGTTACCTACACGCTGCGCATGCCGTGGGTTAAGGCCCGCGTGACGGGCTTCTACGGACGGCTCGACGACCAGATGAGGGCGATAAGTTTCTACGACGACATTCAGCGCGCGTTCAGCAACCTGAGCCTCAGCGGCATGGATCAGCAGCACCTGGGCGTGGAGCTGGGCGTGGACGTGCCGCTGCCCTTCGCGCTGAAAGGGCTGTCGATCAAAGGGGCGGCAAGCATCGGCGAGTATGTCTACTCCTCCAACCCGATCATGAACCAGTATTTCGACAACACCGGCGACGAACTTGGCGGAGGCAGGGTCTGGTGGAGCGGCTACCACGTGGGCGGCACGCCGCAGACCGCCGCGAGCCTCGGGCTGAGCTATCGCGGGTCGGGGCACGGCTTCTTCAACGGCCTGTTCGTCGACCTGACGGCCAGCTACTACGCCCGCAACTACATTGACATATCGCCCATCCGCCGCACCGACGGTGCAAGGGAGGGGGCCGATTATCTGATCGCCGGCACGACCGACCAGTCCGCTATCGCCGGATTGCAGGGCGCAATAGACGCGCTGTGGGCACAGGAGAAGTTCGGCCCGGCATTCCTGCTGGGGGCCAGCGTCAACAAACTGTGGTACCTGGGCAGTCACATGCTGGGCGTCAGCCTGAGCGTGAACAATATACTCAACAACCAGAACATCCGCAGCGGAGGCTTCGAGCAGATGAGAATGTATGCCGACGTCAACAAGTCGAGCGGCGACCACAACGTTTACGTCCCCTTCGCTTCGAAATATTACTACCTGTACGGGGCTTCGTACTATCTGAACGTATACTTCCGCTTTTAGCGCCGTCGTTGCGGGCGGAGCGGAGCCTTTCGGCAGAAGCCGGCCTGTTTCGCTTGGGGACAGGGCTATCGCAATGGCGGGGGAGAGGGTTCGACAATGGAGGGCAGACAAGATAACAATTTTAGAGAGATGAAAAAAATCCTGATAATATTTTCGCTTGCCGCGCTGCTTGCCGGGTGCGAAAAAAGCTACGACGCTCCCGCCCCGAAAGGGACGGCGACAGATGAGGACTTCGTTTCGGGAATAGTGGCGAACTTCACCTCGATAGCCGCGCTTAAAGGCATGTATGTGCCGATGGTGGCCGGACAGTCAATGGCAACCGTCGGCCATAATGTGGTCGTCAAGGGGGTTGTGGTCAGCTCCGACCAGGAGGGCAACCTCTACCGTTCGCTCTATATCGTCGACGGAACGGGCGGCATTGAGGTCAGGATCGGCAAGCCGGGTCTCTACCTGAGCTATCCGATCGGCATGACGCTGTATGTCAATGTCAGGGAGCTGGCGTTGGGCAAATATGGCGGCAGCATCTCCATAGGCCTGCCCGACCGTCCGACAAGCAATAACGAAAACACATGGATAGACGCTGCGCCGGTGATAGCACGGACAGTCTTCTGCGGCGGGCAACTCGCCGCGACCGACCCGCTGCTGCAACCGGTGGAAATCGCCTCCACGGCGGCGCTCACGGATGCAAACGTCGGGCGGCTGGCGACAGTCAAAAATGTATACTTCAAAAGACAGAGCGGCCTCTCCACATGGGCCAAACCGGCGGCGGGGAATGTCGCAGCCGCATACGGAGAACACTGGCTGGGCTTCTCCTCCGGCGCACAGGATGTAATGGTGCGCACCAGCGGCTACTCGTCGTTCGCAGGCAAGGAGTGCCCCAATACCGGCAACATGCTGACAGAGATAACCGGTATTCTGACCAAATTCAACAGCACCTGGCAACTGGTGCTCAACACCGACAGGGATGTGAAACCGCAGCCATAAGGTTGGGGATCATTTTGCGGCGGCGGCGTCTTTCGGGACGCCGCCGTTGTTTTTTGTTGCCGCCCAACGCGGTTTTTGCGAACTTAACGGCATGGGGCCTCGCAACCCGCGCCGGATAAAGATGCTCCGAGCGCGCTTCGCTCTAAATTTCAATTCGGATTCATATTTATAACAAATTTGGTCTTGAAAATACACAATACGGGTAAAAAAATAATGTAAAAATTAATATTTTTTTACACAAAAAGATAATATCTTTGTGGTCGTTTTCCTTGCAAACTGTCGATTTTTTTTTTGCTTGATTATAAGAAGCGTGTATTACATTATGAAAATAAAAGAAAATCAGTGTATTACGCTGCCAGGCCACGATGATAGCTATGTTGCCCCTGCCATCGAGCTGATCGACCTTGTCGTCGAAAAGGGATTTATAGGATCAGGCGGCGGGGCCACCTTGCCGAGGATGGGCGATGATCCAAATGAAATTTAGTCCGCCGTATGAAAAAGATTATTGCAGTGTTGGGCGCAGCCCTTGCAGCAGGGCTCGCATCATGCAACATGGAGAATGGCCACAGGGCCGAAAAGATGATCGAGTTGCGTTTCGCCGCCTCGACCCCCGCGCCGAATACGGAGGGCGCAACAAGGTATGACGGCCCGACGCGCGTGGCCCTCGACGGCACGGTGCAGAGCTGGACAGTCGGCGACAGGTTCCGACTGTTCGACAACGCCGCCCCGGGAGGCGGCTACACATGGTGGATGACTGTCGATGCGGCGAGCGCAAACACGTCGTCGGCAACCTTTTCGGGCAAGATAACCCGCGCGCCGGGCACGATGTTCTATGCCGTCTCGCCGTTCTTTACCGACAGCGTGCCCAGTCCGGAGGCCGTGCCGATAACCATTGCCGTCGACCAGCTCGTCGACGGGCCCGGCGACAGTGGCGGCGTGGGGAAATACATGATCAACATCGGTCGCGCCGCCGTTCCCGAATGGCTGGCCGGCACGACGACCATCACGACAGGCGACGTGATAGACATGCCGTTCGAGCCGCTGACCGCCGTCTGGGACGTCAACATAACCAATGCGGGCGAAAGCGTCGAAAGCGTAAGGATAGTCGGGACGAACCTCGACAACGCGCCGTTCGTCTCCGGCGGCACGGTCGACATAACGCAGGACTACTCATCGCCCGCCGGAAAGCCGATCACCGTCGCCTCGCCTACAAAGTCGAGCTGCATATCGACAACCTTTGCCAACCCCTCGACGGCAGACAACATCACGGCGCGGATCGTGATGCTGCCAACCGAGATCGTGGCCGCCGACCTGAGAATAGAGGTGACGACGGGCGACGGGACGAGATATGTTTTCAACCGGACGAACGTCACCCGCAGCATGTTGCGCGGCGTGGTTTACCATTCAAGCGTCAACCTGTCTTCGGCCGACGTCATCGAACCGCCTGCTGATCCCTCAGGGCCGCCGCCGACCGAACAGATAATATACGCCACAGGGTTCGATGATGGTTTTGAGACAAGCTCCGACACCCGTACAAATCCGGCCGCCCTCACCGGCCCGGCCGACAATCAATGGTTGACATTCTTCGGCGCCCCGTCGACAAATTCCGCTATAACGCTTCCCAATTCCATGCTGATCAGGTGGTATAGCAGCACATCCGGAGATATCGGCTACACGCAAACCGATTTTGCACTGGTCAATGCGACCAAAGTGGTTTTCAAGGCGAAACGGACCTCGTCGGGTTTTGGCGTTACGGTTTCGTATTACGAAGACGGGGCATGGCTACCTCCGACCACCGTAAATGGCGTCGACCTGGCAGCACAATCGACGATCGCATTGACCTCCGACCCAAGTACATATACTGCGATATTGAAAGGCGGCGCCCCCGTTGCAAGCACAAAGATCAGGTTCGACCTTGTAAGGGGAAGCACTAACGGCGGCGGGATCGTTATCGACGACGTGGAGATATACGGCATGAGGTAAGGCTGTCGCGGTGTTGCCTCTGGGCGTTTGGATGTTCGCTCGCGAGAGTTTGCGGGGCGTTGGCCGGGTGTTGGCTTGCGGGATGTTTGCGGGTATTCGCGGCGCATGAGGCGGGGTAGGGTTGTTTGTGACGCTGCCTCGGGAATGCGTGTGTGGTCTTTTGTTGTTTGCTGTGCATTCGTTTGTATGTTTGTTTGCTGCGGAGATAGCGGTAATGCCGTTTTCGGTACGTAGCCGGCGAAGGCTGCTCCGAGGAAGTTTGCAGGGTATTCGCGGTGCATGAGGCGAGGCTGGCATGGAGGCGCAGTAAAGATCCTTGTTCGCGAAGTGTTTGCTGGGTGTTAGCTGGTGTTTGCGTCGCGGGGTGCTTGTGGGCTATTGGCGGGGCTGTAAATACATGACATTCGCGGGGCAGGGTTGTTTGTGACGCTGCCTCGGGGATGCTTGTGTGGTCTTTTGTAGTTTGCTGTGCATTCGTTTGTGCATTTGTTTGCCTCGGAGGTAGCGGTAATACTGTTTTCGGCACGCAGTCGGCGAAAGCTGCTTCGTGGGAGTTTGCGGGTATTCGCTTGGTGTTCGCGTCGCGGAGTGTGGGGCCTCGCTTGGTGTTCGCTCGCTGGTGTTCGCGTCGCGGGGTGCTTGTGGGCTATTGGCGGGGCTGTAAATACATGGCGTTCACGGGGCAGGGTTGTTTGGGACGCTGCCTTGGGGATGCGTGTGTGGTCTTTTGTTGTTTGCTGTGCATTCGGTTGTGTGTTTGTCTGCTGCGGAGGTAGCGGTAATGCCGTTTTCGGTACGTAGCTGGCGAAGGCTGCTCCGATTCGGTAATTATTTCGTAATTTTTAATTCGTAATTGTGCAAAGCGGATTATTTTGTTTATATTTGCAACCCCGCTCGTCGATTGCAGCTTTTGCGACGTCGGGTTAATGGTCTGATGGCCGAGTGGCTAGGCAGAGGTCTGCAAAACCTCGTACAGCGGTTCGAATCCGCTTCAGACCTCACTAAAACCGCCGCACAGTATGCTGTACGGCGGTTTTACTTTTGTTTTGTAATACATTTGTAATACCAGTCGATTTTTAGCATTGCTTATCCGAATCTTTTGCCTTATGGTCAGTCGGATCGCATTTATGTTTGCGGATAAGTGTCGTTCCCAATCAGATTGTGTTATCCCATCAGCTATTTTGTCCAAATGCTAATTCATATACTTTCTCTTTGTAGGTCATCAGGTGCTGATTGATTCTGATCATATCTTCTCGAAGCTCGGCGAAATCGGGAAATTCTTCCTGAACTTGTTGTGGGCATTTATCATCGCTTTCCGGCCTTTTGCAAGCATTATCATACCATTTCCGAAATCGAGCCTGCCATTTGGTCAAATGCGGTCTAAGTCCTTCGTTTAGTATCTTAGTTGAAACATCTATTAATTCTTGTGTGTCTTTATCGTTTCGAATTTTTGTTGCGGGCAAACTCTTAATAAGTTCACGGGTAACCCCGAAAAACTGATACCATGAGTTATATACCTCAACGATACAATCATGGTCAAAATCAATAGGAATACCGATCTTACGGGTATTTAATTCCACCCATATCCTATAAGCCACTTCGATGTTGGTATGATTGGGTCGTATTTTAACTTTATGGCCTTGTATTCCTATTTCAGCACTATCAATTTCGACATTCCTAAGAAAAGGATATTTCCCTTTGAGCAGGTGCATTATCCCAATAACTGCTATTAAAACGATAGGAATCAAAATAACCCAGTGCATCAAAATCACAAGGTTATAATTGTCATCGAAAGCAATTTTCACAATATCCATATTGTTCAAATTATTGATTTAAGTGTTTTGTCCAATTAATCGGATCACCGTGGATACCAACCTCATAATTGTTTTCTAACCAACGAATGAATTCTTCGGCGATCTTAACGAGAGTATTTCTATATTGGTAGTCTCTACTATTACAACAAACCTCGCGGTAATCGCCAGGGATTAGAGGAGCTTTATCGCCAAAATAATAAAAATTTTGAGAAATTAATACATATTCGCCACCGGTATCTTGTTCTAAATGGTCTTTATTAACGTTATTGTTTGCAGAGTGTGCAGAATCCTCCTGTATCCATTTTTTGCTAACAGGGTCGATATGGTAGATGTTATCGCCGTACATCTGAACAAGACTTCCGTTAATTACAGGTTTCTTAGATTGGAATCGTTCATCCCTCCAATACTCGTCAAACGTTATCTTTTCATTTACCTGCATTGCGTAAATAAGATGATTTAGGTCCCCAATAGGATTAATCTTACTCAGCGCCTTCGAGCCAGTTCCAATAATCCAGTCGCCCACGGATAAATTCCGATTATTTCTAATTTGGGATTTGCATACAGCCACGGTACAATATCCATGAAAAGGGTTAGGGGCTAATCCGTAATCATGATCGAGTTTGTAAGAAAAATAGTTCATATCCTTAGCATTTTATTCTGTCTATGTTATATATGGGTTCACGAGTTGCTCCAGAAGGATTTTCTTCAGGCGTTTCTTTCCCTGACATAATATCCCCAAGCCTGTCCAACGAATTCCACCCGATAGTTGTGCCACCATACTTTTTTAATGCTTCCGGCAGTTCAACATTGTCTTTACATCCATGCTTGAAGATGCCGACTATCGGTTTCCCTTGTAAATGGGCCTGCTGAATTTCATAATTTACCCATGGATGAGTATGTGTGTCTTCTCCGATCAGGCAGATAAAAGTCCCAGCCCAATTTATTCCATTTCTTAAATAACGAGCAATGGTCTGTTCACTGGGAACATACGGTCGATGTTTAGTGTTGTCTATTGAGCTGTTGCGCACATCATATCCTCCATCTTTGAGACGCTGCTTAAGACGCTGTACATGTTCGTCATCTCTCCCATAATGGCTGATGAAAATGTTATGTGTTTTTGCCATATATTTTATCTTTTATTTCAGGATTATTGAGTATATGAAGTCCAATAACTGCATAGCCTATAATGTCTTTCAAAGTATCCGTCAGCCCCTCAAAATTTATATTCTCCCCTCCATTTTCAATAATGTTGCGATACCTTTTGATTTTATCCCATAAGTGTACCATATTCCCATTTAAGCCTAAATCAAAACTGGCTCCTCCGTAGTCTTGATTCTTTCTCAGAAGTATATCGGTTACTTCTTTCGTTATCTGATCAATGCTATCCCTATTCATGATGTTGCCTGTTTAGATAATACTCGATTTAGATGTGGGTTAGAGAAATTCACGTCACGGTTTGTGTTATACTTGTAAATGCTTTATACCAGTCATTAAAAAAATCATCTTCAAAATCCACCAACGTTGTACTTTCTCCACATCTAAGTTTTTCCTCCTCTTCACTCAATCTTTTTATCAGATGATCAAATTCATCAAGGTTTTTGAATGATTTACTATATAAATAATCTGCCTCATCATTCATTTCTGATTCGTAGATTCGAGTCAGTTGGTCTTTGAAATTATACTTATTTTCATAGTAGTGGAAATTATTCACGATATGGTAGTAATTGCCAATCTCCAATCCTAAAATACAAGAAAAATACTCCTGAATGAATGTGAAATTGAAAATGTTAACGGCACTTGCTCCCCACATAACATCATTAGATCTCATATACACTGTTAAATCCAATTTATTTGTATCCGCTTGCTTTTGGAAGTGTAACAATTGAGTGCAAGGATAATCCTTTGTTGCCTTCAAACTACCGTCGTTATTAAAATCATCTTTAGGTGGATCCCCTATCGTAATAATTGCCTGCCGTGTATTGAAGTCCACCTTAAACGCATCCTCAATATATTTATATTGATCTATTTGCAGTAAAGAGAAATTAATCCTGTTATTACTATGACTATCAGTTACTTTATAATCTGAAGATATGCCGTTGTATCCTCTCAATCTTGGCCCATATCCTCCTCTTAGGAAAATACCGTCATCAGAATAGTCTTTCATGCGTTTGACATACCGACCAACTAAATTCAGATCATTTCCTCCAGAGGCAAGCCATAGCGATTCGGCATACGGAAGTATCGGATTCCATTTTCGCTCAGGGATGGTCACGATTCTTGCTTGAGGGTTAATGATTTTAAACATACAGGGGCTGGGGAGTTCCCAGCATGTATGCCCTCTTATCTCGCGCTTTACAGCATGATCCAATAACAATTTTGCAGTCCCCTTTAATAAAGAGTTAATCCCTGCGTACTCTGCGGTGAACATGGCTGTTTGTATTTATCATTTTCTATTAATATTCCCCATTTCGGTGGAAAGAAAAGAGGGTAGTTCCCCTTTGATTCTTTGAATTTTTGCTTTATACGCACATTGTCCACCTTTAGCTTGGGGAGTTTAACCCTCAAGTATTTGTCTGTTTCGCAAAAACAGTTTTGAAGATCGATAAGAGTAGGATTCCGTCCAAACAGGCTTTTGAAATCCCTATAGCCAAATCGATCTTGAAATTTCTCTAAATTTTCGTGCGTATATCGGATGGCCTTTTCAAAATCGCGTTTCCCAAAATTTGTAAAACATTTTTTTATCCCCCGAATCGCACCTATTCCCGCTTTTACGAAAGAATTCTCATCGAAGTCTATGACTTCAGAGTAGTTGAAATCTATTGCATATTGATAAGACAAAAAACCTCCCAGAAAAGCACATTCATTAAGAATGTTATAGACTTCTTCAAGTGATTTTGCCGCAATGATCTTTTTAAATTTTGAGGCTACAATAAACTCTTTATAGACCATATTCAGCCATTTCTCGTGTTTGGAATTTAAGTGGGCGTAGTCTCGATGCGAGCCGGTCATCATGTATGCTGGACTGAAAATAGGCTCCTCTTTGATACGACTTGATAAAAGCGTTGATATTTTGCTGGGGGCGTATGTCCTTACTGTGATTGAGCCAAATTCTTTCAAAATATACTCCCAAGTTTCTATTTTGTTAAAAATCTTAAATATGAGAATCTGTAACAGTATATCTTCACCATCAAGGCATTTATTACTCGGATTGTATATCACATTTCTTATCAAGTATTGACTGACCCTATCTGTGGATCGATATACATTCGTGAATTTATGATTCGCCAATATGGTATCAGAGGAGAACGGGTATGAATCTCCCTCATATCTCCTCCAAAACATATTCATACGCTCCTGCATGAAGTAAAAATAGTATTGGAATATATCGTCTTTCGCCGTCATCGAACCTAACTTTGAGTTTGCGGCAAAGGTACATAAAATGTTCCATGTAGGGGGCAAGGAACAAAAATAAGGTTTATAAGCTATTCAACTTCCCTAAGCGCATAACGATGGAAGTTTGGCTTCTGCCCATTTTTGCTGCGATATACTTGACACTCTTCCCCTCTTGGTGGAGTTTAAGTAAAAATTGGTCGGCCTTGCTCGTCCATTTTTTGCCGGAATTAGGGTGCTTCTG
>JAIRQC010000083.1 GCA_031256675.1 Rikenellaceae bacterium | reverse complement strand
CGACAGCGACACGGCAATAGCCCCGCTGCCCGTGCCAATGTCGAGCGCTTCGAGGGCCGTCCCGCCCAAACCCGACGCCAAGACCGAAGCCGCCAACCGCCGCACCATCTCCTCGGTCTCGGGACGCGGGATCAGGGCTGCCGGCGAAACGGCCAGCTCAACGTCGCAAAATGTCGTCCGCCCTGTCACGTACTGTAGCGGTTCGCAGGCCGCCAACCGTTCCAGAACTTCCTCCGTATCGGGAGGAGGTGTTTGTGTGGATGCAGTTTCCTCATCCACACAAACACCGAGAACCTCCTTTTCAGGCGCAACGACCATATCGCGTCGCGACGTCCCCCACAGCTCTTCGGCCACACGGTAAAAGATCGCTCTCGCCTCCTTATCTCCGTAAATTGGGGCCAGCCGCGAGAAAAGTTTGTCGTGCAACTCTCTGAGTGTCATTTTAATCAAGATGTTCAGAACTTTCAGCCGCCGCCTGTTTTTATGTTATGTCGCCACGGGCGAAACGTAGCGCAATGTTTTCATGTCGCCCCGAACCCGGCAATATATCATGCCATATAATACATTAAGCCGGTTTTCAGCCCCCTGCCGACCGGCAAGCGTCACTCTCCCCTGCTGTAATTCGGGGCTTCGCGGGTGATGGTTACGTCGTGGGGGTGGCTTTCGTACATTCCGGAGGCGGTGATGCGTATGAAACGCGCCTGTTTCAACGCCTCTATGTTCCGCGCGCCGCAGTAGCCCATACCGGCCCGCAGCCCGCCCACGAGCTGGTAGACCACCTCGCGCAACGTCCCCTTGTAGGGTACGCGGGCGGCGATGCCCTCCGGGACGAGCTTCTTTATGTCGTCCTCCATATCCTGAAAGTAGCGATCCTTCGACCCCTGCTGCATGGCTTCGAGCGAGCCCATACCTCTGTACGACTTGAACTTGCGCCCGTTGTAGATGATCGTTTCGCCCGGCGACTCCTCAACGCCCGCCAGCAGCGAACCGGCCATCACCGAATCACCCCCTGCGGCCAGCGCCTTGACCACGTCGCCCGAGTAGCGCAGTCCGCCGTCGGCGATGATCGTCGCCCCCGTGCCGCGAACGGCCTGTGCAGCGTCGTAAATGGCAGAGAGTTGCGGCACCCCGACCCCGGCGATGACACGGGTGGTGCAGATCGACCCGGGCCCGATGCCGACCTTGACCCCGTCGGCCCCCGCGTCGACAAGGAAACGCGCCGCCTCGCCCGTAGCCACATTGCCGACCACCACATCGAGGGACGGATAGCGCGCCTTGACCTGTCGCAGCAGCCCCACCACATTGCGCGAATGGCCGTGGGCGGTGTCGATGATCACCGCGTCGACCTGTGCCTCGTACAGCGCGTCGACCCGCTCCATCGAGTCGTGCGTCACCCCTACGCCGGCAGCCACGCGCAGTCGGCCCTTGTCGTCCTTGCAGGCGTTGGGATTGGCCTGCACTTTAGTTATGTCCTTGTAGGTGAGCAGCCCCACCAGCCGTCCCTGCGCGTCGATCACCGGCAGTTTCTCTATCTTGTTCTGCAACAGAATGTCGGCGGCGTTGTTCAGGTCGGGGTTGTGCGTCGTTATGAGCCCCTCGGCGGTCATCACCTCGGCTATCGGGCGCGACATGTCCTTCTGGAAGCGCAGGTCGCGGTTGGTGACGATGCCCACCAGCGTGCGGTCGTCGCTCACAACGGGAATGCCTCCAATCCTGTTCTCGCGCATCAGCATCAGGGCGTCGCCGACGGAGTTCTCTTTGCTGATGGTGACCGGATCGTAGATCATGCCGCTGTCGGCCCGCTTGACCTTACGCACCTGGGCGGCCTGTTCGGCGATGGACATGTTCTTGTGTATCACCCCGATGCCTCCCTCGCGGGCCAAAGCGATAGCCAGTTCGGCCTCGGTGACGGTATCCATTGCGGCCGACACGACAGGGGCGTTGAGCGTGATGTTGCGCGAGAAGCGGGTGGCAATATCCACCTCGCGGGGCATAAGTTCGGAATAGGCGGGAATGAGCAGGACGTCGTCGAAAGTGAGCCCCGTGGTTGCGATTTTCTCCTCTAAAAATGACATACGCACTTTCTTGGCAAAATTACACAAATTTTCCCGAACCGCACGACATTTTACAAAACGACTTCGAAATTCTCTATAATTTTCTTGTTGTACGCCTTCCACCCCCCGCGAAAGTCGCGCGAAGAGACGGCTTTTTTCTTACGGACGGAGTTAATTTACATTCTGTCTTTTATAAACTCGCAGAATATTCTCATTTCGTCCTCATTTCTGAAATATATCTCGTAGCGTTCCAGCCCAAGACTTCCTTTTTTCCTTCCGTCCTCCCTGACCCTGTCATCTTTCTGGATCTCAGCATCCAAATCAGCCACGTCAATATCGGTATTTATTTGCAGGACAGCCTTCCGTCCACCTTTACCACCGCACTTCACGACGGAAAAAGAGGTCTGAGCGGTTTTAATGCCTATTTTTGTCTGTTTGAAATCCAGGTTGATATTGCTGCAGTTTGCTTTCAGATATTTCAAAAACAGAAGAAAGACCTCTTTACCTGCCGCTGTCAGCCCGAAAAACCGTTCGATCTCGAACATCTCCGGCCCCTGCGCGATAATGTTCTTTATCTCGTTTATTTTCTTTGTGTTGACCGTTTCTATCCTTATGTCGTCAGGATCGTTGTTGATGTAATCTATAAATATCAAATCATCTTCAAACCAATAGTATTTTATCAGTGTAACATTGTTGTCCCTTATCTTTTTGACACGGTCTATCTGCGTCAGACTGAACTTTTTGGCTATCAGTACAATTTCCACCTTATCCATGCAGATCTCGGTGAACCTGGGCAGTTCGACGTCGTATTTCTGTGTCGAATGCAGATAAACATCTGAAAAATTGTCCTGTACATAATCGCGATAATCGGCAGACTGGTCGGTTATGTTCTTGTCGTAATCTCTCTTTAACTCGAAGATTACAAATTTTCTGCTTTCCGGATTATAACCGAGAATGTCGATGCGCCCGTTATTGCCCAAACTGCGTACATTGCCTTTCAGGGGGAACTCGCTGGCAATAAACGTATAGTTCGGAAAGAGATTTTTCCAGTTTTCGCAAATAAATTTATTCAGTTCCCTTTCGGGTTTGTCTACCTGCGACAGGAACTTTTTATTCGAATTTGAAAACAGCTTCGGCATACTTTCTAAAATTTAGTCCTCAAAATATTCGCCAGTTCACACGCGATCTCCCTTTGTGCGTCGACGTCGTCGAAACGCCATGTTTTATTGCCGCCGTCGACCTCCTCCTCGTCGTCATAATAAAACGAATCGAGTTCTGCGATCAGATTTTTCAGCGTTTCGCACTCTTTTTCCGTAAATACGATATTCATAACCCTGTTTTGATATGACTGCGCAAATTTGCCTGTCTGCTGTAACCCTTACCCAAAAGTTATCAAAACTTTTTCATAAACCGACCGCGCGCTTTCGAGCGTCAGCCGGCCTTTAGCGCCCACAATCAGCCTGTTGCGCACGCCGTCGACCTCGACCGGATAGCTTCCCTCCTGCGGAACGAGCTTATACGGCGAGAGGGGCAGCAGGCGTTCCTTTTCGATGCGGGCAAGCATAAAATATGGCCGCCCAAGCAGTTGCGCCGCGCCAGCCATGTCGCCGCAGGCTATGAGGCCGCGAATAACTGTCGAACTCACCTTATGGCAGCCGACCTCCTGCCTCGGCAGTTCGTGAAGTTCGAAACCCGACTGTCCCTGCAAGCGTCGCAGCAGCTCCAGTCCCCCCTCCTTGTCGCGTCCGAAATGGTGGTTGTAGCCCATCGCCAACGCCCTCATCCCGAGGCGGCCCACAAGGCAGTCGCGCACGAATTCCTCAGGCGGCAGGCGGCTGAACTCCTTTGTAAAAGGCGCGACCAGCAGGTTGTCCACACCCAGTTCGCCCAACAGCAACGCCTTCTCCTCCACCGAGGTAAGTTCTCCCGGAACCTCTCCGCCCGTCACGCGCCGCGGGTGCGGATCGAACGTAACCGCCACGCTCTCCCCGCCGCGTTCGCGGGCCAGCCGCATGGTCATTTCGAGCAGCGCGCGGTGGCCGAGGTGCACCCCGTCGAACGACCCCACCGCAACCACCGGAGCGCGCAGCGAGGGCGCCTCGTCAAACGACCGGAACACCCTCATTCCTCGTTCTCCTTGACGAAATACGCCACCTTTTCGAGCAGCGTCGTAATGTCGTAATTTTCAACTACTATGCCGCGCGGAAAATTAAGCGGTTTGGAGGTGAAATTGAGCACTCCCTTGATCCCCGCATTGATGATCGGCACCACCAGTTCCGACGCAACATCAGTAGGCGAGCTGAGTACCACGATGTTAATATCGAGCTCCTCGACCCGCCGTTCGAACTCGTCCATATCGTAGCACGGTATGTCGTCGATCGTCTGTCCCGCCTTCTCAGGGTCGACGTCGAACGAGGCTACTATGCTGAGGTTATGGCGTTTACTGTTGAAATATTTGGTTATGGCCTGGCCCAGGTGGCCCATGCCGATGATAGCGATATGCTGCACGTCGCGGCTGTCGAGTATGCCGTCGATAAACTCGATCAGCACCCGCACATCATATCCCTTCTTCGTGTCGCTCGAAAAGCCGATCAGCATCAGGTCGCGCCGCACCTGCACCGCCGTAATACCGTGCATACCAGCAATAACATGCGAAAAAATATGGGTAATCCCCTGCTCGCTGCACGACCGCAGCGTCCGCCGGTACTCGCTCAACCGCTCGATCGTCTTCTCAGGAATATTAATGGCACTCATATACTTTTTTTGCAAAAGTATAAATTTATGTCTGCTTTCCCTTATTTTCTTTTAAGAAAACACAGAAACAGGTTTTAGTTGGATACGAGTATTTTGTTTGGGTTTATTTTCCAGTTAACGGTTCAAAAAACTGCAATTTTCATTACATCGCCTTAGTGTCTAAAAAGTTGTGTGTCTTTATTGGATGATAGATTATCGACGTAGTACGCATACGGTACGTTCTTGTATGGGTTGCCAAATATCGTTATCATGTATTGCGAGGCAAGATTCAACAGCGATGCATGGATTTGTCAATTCGGATATGCGACAGTGAAAAGGTGCAGATACTGAACGGCGTTATTAGCAAACTCATGTTCATCTTCATGTCAAGTATCCGCTGTCTGTGAGTATTTGTGAATTGGTTAAAAAGATGAAAGATAGAAAATCACATCATTTACAACAATAGTTTCCCGAGTTGCGTAAGAAATATTGTGGGCAGCATTTGGGGACAGTAAATTATGATGTATGGAGTACATGTAAAATAACAGATGATTTAGCGCAGGAGTATTTTTATTATCATAATACCCAACCTTAGATTCGCCCCCGAATTGATAAACGTTCGGGAAAATGGATAAAAGAGGTGATTTTCGGCAGTATTTGCACCTGCATGTAGGTGGCTGCTGCGAGGTTCGGGATAACGGTTCCGTTCTGTCCCGAACGCCGAGGGTAAAACTTGGCCAACCTTACCGGATTTTGCACCACCGTTACGATGGCGGTTCCGGTGATTCTTTCTTTATCCTTGTGGCTTTTGGAACGC
>JAIRQC010000094.1 GCA_031256675.1 Rikenellaceae bacterium | reverse complement strand
TTTTGAAGTGTTTTTCAACGAGATAACGCTCGTGTTCGCTTTGCAGGTCGAGCCCCCAGCCGACGGGAAACTCGAATTTCTCGCCGCTCGCCTCGAGAATTTTTATCCCCTCTGTGTAGTCGAGCCGCACGAAGTCGTTGGCCACGACGAAACGCAGCCTGTCGAGCAACTCCTTGTCGTACATGTCGTTGAGAAACTGCAAGTCGTCCTTGCAGTTGTCCAGCGCGTAGGCTATCAGGTATTTGAGGAAATCTTCGGCAAGCTCCATGTTGTCCTCCAGCTCGTAGAACGCCATTTCGGGTTCGATCATCCAGAACTCGGCCAGGTGGCGCGGCGTGTTGGAGTTCTCCGCGCGGAACGTCGGGCCGAAGGTATAGATCTGCCCCAGCGCCAGCGCGCCGAGTTCTCCTTCCAGCTGTCCCGAAACAGTGAGGTTGGTGTGTTTGCCGAAAAAGTCCTGCGAGTAGTCGACCTTGCCGTCGTCGCCCAGCGGCGGATTGCCCACCTCGAGCGTCGTCACGGTGAACATCGCTCCGGCCCCTTCGGCGTCCAAAGCGGTGATGAGCGGGGTGTGCAGGTAGTAGAACCCCTTGTCGTTGAAATATTTATGGATGGCGAACGCCATTGCGTGCCTTATGCGCAGCACCGCCCCGAAAGTGTTTGTCCTCGGGCGCAGGTAGGCTATCTCGCGCAGAAATTCGAGCGAGTGGCCCTTTTTCTGCAACGGATAGGTGGCAGGGTCGGCAGGGCCGAGTATCTCTATCCCTGTCGCCTGCACCTCCACCGGCTGTCCCGAACCGATCGACTCCACCAGCCGTCCCTCAACCCGCAGACAGGCCCCGGTCGACACCTCCCGAAGCTCCTGCTCGAAGTGCGCAACCTGTGCAACGACCTGTATGTTATGGATCGTCGACCCGTCGTTGAGCGCAATGAACGCAATATTGTTATTTCCCCGTTTGGTGCGTACCCACCCCTTAACGGTTACGTCTCTCTCCACTGCGCCCGAGCGGAGCATATCGGCAATTCTTTCTCTCATAGGTTTTAATTTGATTCCTGCGTATCCTGTGAACCGTTGTAAGATATTGTTAAAGATGGTTTGCAGCGATCGGTGGCGGATGGGTTCCATACCAACTCGACGTGGGAGGCGGGGAATGTCGAGGTGATGTCGTATGTGTCGTTGGCGATTGTGGCGCGCGCGTCGCCGCCGGATATCGAGGGCGCGTAGTTACAGATGGAATATTTGAGTTCGGCGGCGTTGTACGTGAAGCGACAAGTGTTGTCCAGCGCATAGAAACTCGTTCCGTAGCCGTCGCCGGAGAGGGTGTACTCGCTTGCGAGCATGGTCTCGAAGAGTGTCGTTAAAGAGGCGGCGGGAGGCGTCATGCTCAGGGTGAACCCGAGCGTCCACGACGAGGGGATGTAGCCGGAAAAGTTGCTTTTGACGTTGTATGCGTCTATGTTCCAAGACGAAGACGCGCTTTGACGGGTTATGGTCAGGTTGGAGAACTCGGAGTAGACGTGGTCTTCGCTGTAACTGTTTACCCACACCACGCCGAAACGGTCGACAGGAGAGGCGTCGGGGAGCGTCGAGACCGACCATACGGCGCCGTCTGCGTCGAGCAGACTGCCGCCGGTGTCGACGGTCAGCGTGCCGAACTTGGGATTGCCGTCATAGATGCTGCGCGAGCCGGAGTAGGAGGGGTAGCTTATCGTCCATACGTCGCCGCTCGGGGTGAGCGTGGCGGCGAGGGAATTGCTGCCGAAGAGCACCTCCTTCAACATTTTGCTCTGGTTGCCGATGGTAACCGTTACGTCGTCGAGGCTGGCCGCCCCCTGTGCCTGTGCCTCGCTGAGCAGGATGTGGAGCCGGAATGCGACATTGACGGGCTCCATCGCCTGAAGGTGCTGCGCTACGGCGCAGTTGTAAATGGTAATCCCCTTCGCTACGGGCGAAACCTCCGTTTTGATCGGTTTGAGACATCCGGCGGCAAACGCTGCAACGCCCAGACAAAAGATGAACTTTTTCATGGCTTCGGCATGTTTTTTGTGCGAGACAAAATTAATAAAAAAAACTATCTTTGCGGCCAATGCGACATTAATTTTTAGGATTTATTCAAGCCCTGTGTTCGCAATCATTTGACACTTATTGTATTGCAGCTACTCGTCCGCAGGCGGGACACAGACGGGCCCGCTGTCGCAGTTCTGCGGATGAATAGCTGCCGGCAACGAGGCACAAGAACGCCAAAGAACGTGGGCGGAGGGCATGAACAAACCATTGACAGGAGATGATGAAAAGTTACAGGCAATTATACGACGGCGAGATAGAGCGGCTGATCGCGGCGGGCAACGGGTCGGACGACTGGACGAGAGTGAGCGTGGCGGAGGATTTCACGCCGGAGCACATCGAGCGGTGCCGCTTTTCGGGACGTGTGCGCCTGGGACGCATCGACGGCAGCGTCGTCTCCCCTGCCGGCGTCGAGAGGCGGGCGCGGTTGCAGGGGTGCGAATTTATCGACTGCGACCTCGCCGACAGGGTGTTCGTCTCGGGCGTCAGGTCGTATATCGCCAATTACAACATATGCAGCGGGGCCTATATCTCCGACGTGGGGGTGATGCAGACCACGGGCGAGAGCTCGTTCGGCAACGGCGTGCAGGCGGCGGTGATCAACGAGGCCGGAGGGCGCGAAGTGACGCTGACCGATGTTCTGACCTCGCAGACGGCCTACCTGACGGCAGTTTACCGTCACCGTTCCAAACTTGTGGAAAAACTCTGCGCCCTCTCCGGCGACCATGCCCGCAGCGTTGCATCTGTCAGAGGTACCGTCGGCGAGGGAGCCTGCATTGAGGGTTGCGGCGAGATCACCAACGTGCGCATCGGCCCCGAAGCGCGGCTGACGGGCGCGGTGCAACTTGTCAACGGCACGGTCAACAGCTCCCCCGAGGCCCGCACGAGGGTCGGCGCGGGGGTTATGGCGCGCGACTTCGTCTTTGCCGAAGGCGCGCGCGTCGACACGGGCGCCTGCCTCGAACGCTGCTACGTCGGCGAGGGGGTGCGCACCGAGAGCGGCTTCGCGGCCGCCGACTCCATATTCTTCGCCAACAGCTTCATGGCCAACGGCGAAGCATGTTCCATCTTTGCCGGCCCCTTCACCGTCAGCCACCACCGCTCGACGCTGCTCATAGCCGGGATGTTCTCGTTCTTCAACGCCGGCAGCGGCTCCAACCAGAGCAACCACCTGTTCCGCAGCGGCCCCGTCCATCAGGGACTTCACGAGCGCGGCTGCAAGACCGGCAGCGACTCATACATCATGCTCCCCGCGCGCGAGGGGGCGTTCACGACGGTCATAGGCCGCCATTTCAGCCACCACGACACCGGCGACTTCCCCTTTTCGCACCTTATTCAGGAGGAGGGACGGTCGTTCCTGATGCCGGGGGCGGGGCTGCGCAGCCACGGCATGGTGCGCGACATGGCCAAGTGGCCGCGGCGCGACGTTCGCACCGGCCCGCGACGCGACATGATCAGCTTCGAGGCCTACAATCCCTACCTCGGCGAGCGGATGATGCGCGCCGTGGAGCGTTGCGAGGCGTTGCTCGAAACCGACATGGAGGTCTACGCCGTCGACCGCGTCCGCATCCGCAAAACCATGCTCCGCCGCGGCCTCGACCTCTACCGCCGCGCCTGCAAGGCCACGCTCGGCTTCATACTCTCCAACGGCGATGGTTGCAACGCCAACGGCGATGGCTGCTGGGTGGACATAGGCGGGATGTACGCCCCGCAGGGGCTTGTGGAGCGGCTTTGCGACGACGTGGAGCGCGGCTCGGTCGGTTCGCTGGCGGAGTTGCAGGCGCGGTTCGAGGCGCTGCATGAGGGTTACGTCCCCTGTGCCCGCGGCTGGGCTATGGGGCGACTGAGGGCGGCGCTTGGGCGCGAACCGTCGGCGGAGGAGGTCGAAACGGCAGTCCGCGAGGGGATTGCCGAGATGGAGCATCTCGCCCGCCTGGCCGAGGAGGACGGCGCGCGCGATTCCGAGGGGGCGATGACGGTCAGCTACGGCGCAGACGCTTCGGCAGACTGCGGCGCGACGGCCAAAGATTTTATTGCGGTGAGGAGGAGATAGCGGATTGCGTACCATTCCGTCATTGTTCGCCCTTGCCATGAGGATGATAATTGAAAAATGAGAAGACTGTTTTTTTTGTTGACGCTTGTCGCCTGTTCGGCGCAGGCCCGGCAGCAGTGGGAGGCGGCGCGTCCGGCCTCCGAGGGACGCGCGCCGCTTCGCAACGAGTTCATGAGCTACGAGACCCGTCCGCTGGCCGAAGCGTATGACCGCACGAAACTTGCATATTACAGGGAACTTACGTTCGAACGTCTTGCCGACGGCAACCTTGTCGCATGGGTCGAGTTGCCGTTCGACTGGCTGGGGCGCGAGGTGTTCCTGCATGTCGAGGGGGTGGCGAAGTTTGAGGCGACGGTCAACGGCAGGTTCAAGGGCCGCTCGCAGGACAGCCGCACCCCGTCGGAGTTCGACGTTTCGCAGCTGGTACGTGATGGCGGCAACAAAATAGAGCTCGCCGTCGACAGTAGTGATGCGACTATGGAGCCGGCAAGGAGCGAACCCCTCCGCTGCTTTATATATGCCCAGCCCAGGGTGCGCATCGAGGATTACCGGATCACAACCCTGCCCGACGGGAAACGCATCATGATCGACGTGGCCGTGCGCAACGACAACCGCACCGAAGAGCGGCTGAGCGTCGGCTACGACATCTATTCGCCCGACGGCACGCGGCTCCACTACGACCTGCGCGAAACGTCGCTCGCCCCGGGCGGGGCCGACACGGTGCATTTTGCGGACGACGTTCCCGACGCTCTCGCCAACCTGTGGAGCCCGGCGGCCCCGCGCCTCTACAAGACTACATTATATATAAAAAACAGGGGCCGTGCGATCGAATATGTGCCGTTGCGGGTGGGCTTTGCGACAACAGGCATGGAGAACGGGCGGATAACGGTCAACCATAAACCGCTGGAGCTCAACATGGCGCGCTATAACTCCGCGCCGACCGAAAAACAGACCGCCGCAGACTTGAAACGGCTCAAAAGCGCAGGCCGCAACGCCCTGTGGGTCGACTATCCGCAGCCGTTCTGGTTTTACGACCTGTGCGACGCGATAGGCCTGTATGTTATAGATCAGGCCAATATCCACTGCGAGGCGCATGCCGACCGTTCGGGGGCGGTGAACGATCCGCGGCTGACCAACTTTTTCACCGAGCGCGTCGAGGCGGCTTACCGTCGTTCGGCGAGCCATGTGTGCATCGTTGCTTGGTCGCTCGGCGGGGCGTGCGGCAACGGATACAACATGTACAACGCCTACCGCCGCCTCAAAGCCCTCGGCGACCCGCGACCGACACTCTACCCCGACGCAGCAGGGGAATGGAACACGGATTGCGCGCTGCAACGGCCTTAATAACATCGTATACCGAAAAAGTGACGAAAAAGTGACGAAAATGTGGACAAATCACATAAAAAAATGTTACTTTTACGCCGAATACAAACAAAAATAATTCTTAATTTTATGGGAAAACTGATTAACAAGATTATGTTGCTGACTATCACTGCCGTTGCATGTACGGCGTGCATAAACAGCGACTATCGGCTCCAGGATCTCGAGACCGACAACATCGTGCTATTCGGCGACGGGCTCGTCTTTCCGCTCGGAAAGGCCGACCCCAAGACATTGAGGGAGTTGCTCGAAGAGGGCGATGCGGATTTCATCACCTTCGACGACCAGACCGGGCTTATGTCGATCAACTTCGACGAGCAGCAGGAGGTGTCGCTCGGCGACGATCTGGATTTTACCGCCATCGCCGCCACGGGCTCGCTCGACGACTACATCGGCTACCCGACCATCAGCGCAATCAACACGCCGTTCACAACCCAGCAGCTTTCGGCGGAGGAGATAACCTTCGACGTGATCATGCCCCCAGGCGTGATCTCGCTCAGCTCCATCGATTTCGGCGGCGGCCCCAACGGTCAGAGCGACGTGGTGACGCTTAGCATTTCCGGCGTTCCTGCGACTATGGACATATCCGGACTTAGCGTCACGATCGACCCGAGCATGACCATCGTGGCAGACCCCTCCCTGGACTTCGACCCTGTGACCCGCAGTTTCCCGTTGAAGAACGGCAGGAGCGCGTATACTTTCAGGGTGACGAGGATCGACTTCGCCACGCCGCTCGCCACCTCGACCTACAGCTACGCCGCCTCATTCAGCATCGGCGGAACAGTCAAGGCGACAACCACGCTGCCTGCCGGGCAACTGGACATAACCGTCGACTTCGACGCGGCTATCAGCGCGGTGACCGGCGAGTTCGACCTGTCGGTGAACAACGACGCCGAATTTCCGCTCGACGGCATCGAACGCATCCGCAACAGCCAGACCGACATCAACTTCGACGATCCGACGTTCAACCTCGGCATAGACATTCTCGACGGGGACGGCGCTGCCAAAAAGTTGCCCGTAGGGCTCACAACCGTCGTCAAGCTCATTCCGGTGGTCGGCGGCGTCGACGGCAATGGCATAGAAATACCGCTGAGGCTGGGAACCGAACACTCCCACTACGACTTCACCGTCAAAAACAGCGGAGTTACCTCGCCCTCGTCGCAGGGAGGCTACTCGCACCCCATGAGCATCGACCTGAACACTCTGTTCGTCGGGCAGCCCGAAAAGATCAAGGCCGAATATGAGATCAAAACCTCCACGGGCACGCAGACGCTCAACCTGAACGACATAGCGCCCGAATACAACATCGGTTTGAAGTTCGGGATGCCGCTCTCGCTGGGCCAGAGTTTTGCCATTGCGTTCAGGGATACCGTGTCGTTTGACATGCTTGACGAGGAGACCGTCGACCGCCTGTTCCACTCCGACAACAACAGGATAGAACTGGGCTGCGAGGTCGAGAGCACCATACCGCTGGGGATGCAGCTTACGGTAGTCCCCTGCAATGAGAATTACGAAGCCCTGACCGGGGTCAATACCACGCTTGACGGGGCCAACACGGTGAGGGTGCAGGCCGGACAGCGCGGCGCACCGGCCAGATCGACCGTCAATATCGCCCTCTACGGCCCGAAAGAACAGCTTAAAGAGCTGCGCAACATCATCTTCGAGGTCGTCGCAAAGCCAGGTCAGGGCCAGGGCGGCCAGCTCTACGGCGACGGCTACTTCTCCCTGCCGCGCGTCTGGGGCAAGTTAAATGGCGGCATTCATCTGGGTAAAATAAAGGAATAAGTAATCTGAAATTATGTTCGATGTTTGTCGCAAGATGGATTTTGCCTTTTGTTTCAGCTGCCTGGCAGGCCGGACGAATGGGACAAAAGGCGAAAGCCACTCGCGGGATACTGACAGCTTATCATAAATTGAAGATCGTTTGATCATGAAAAAAATCATAATCTCCGGCATGGCGACGCTCGTCTGTGTCATGGCCGTCAACGCACAGGAGGGGGGCTCGTCGTTCTACTTCGACGAACGCTACAACTTCCGCTCGGAGTTCAACCCCTCGTTCGCCCCCGAGCAGGGCTACCTCGCGCTGTTCCCGCTCGGCCGCACAGCGTTCAAGGTGACCAGCAACATCGTCCCGAAGACCTTCATCATCCCTCAGGACGGCCATCTGGTGACCCTGCTCGACAAAAGCATCCCCGCGAGCTACCTCAACAAGGTGCGCGACAACAACAACGTCGGCGATCAGGTGCGCCTGAACCTCGTCTCGTTCGGGTTCTACACAGGCAAAAGCACATTCTGGGATTTCAGCTCGCAGGTCAAACAGCGCAGCTGGGTCACCATTCCCGGCGACCTGATCCGCATGGCGAAAGAGGGCACCGGCTCGTCGCAGCGGGTGATGAACCTCTCCAGCCTCAACATCGGCGCGGACCTGGTCATCGAGAACTCGCTGGGGGTGTCGAAAGATATCAACGAGCATCTGCGCGTCGGGCTGCGTGGCAAATATCTGGCCGGCCTTGCCCGCGCAGACGTTCGCTACAACAACTTCAAAGCCACTCTCGGTCAGGACGCATGGGTTGTCGACGCCGACGGCGTGATAAGGGCTTCGACCGACCTGAAATACGACCTTGATAGCAATGGCGCGATCGACTGGGACAGTTTCGACTTCGGCAGTTTTTCCAAATTCAAACTGACCGGTAACGGCTTCGGCGTCGACCTCGGCGCGACGTACAAAGATTTTTTCGTGCCGCGCCTGACGCTGGCCCTCGCGGTGAACGACGTCGGCATAATGTCGTGGCGTCAGACGCTCTACGCCCACGCTCAGGGTCATGCCGACTATCACGGCTTCGAAAACGTCACAGGCAACGTCGACGACCAGTACGAGCAGTTGGTCGAAGACCTCGAAGAGATGATCCGTTTCCGTCCCGACGCTTCGGCGGGCGGCAACAAAACCCAATGGCTGAGCGCCAACCTGCGCGCCAGCGCCGAATACGGCATATTCCGCAAAGATAACCGCGACCTGCTCTCCGTGGGGCTCAGCTACATGGGCTATCTCAACTCCCCTGCCGCCGTCAACTACCACGAGCTGATGCTCGCCGCCACATATCGTCCGGCAAGCTGGTTCTCGCTCTCGGCAGACGTTGCCAAGCCATTCAACTACCCATTCTCGTGCGGTCTGTCGATGACATTCTCCGGCCCGGTCAACTTCTTCGTCGCCGCCCATGTCGGCAGCCTCGAATTTGCCCCGCGCTACTACATGCCCCTGAACAACCTGACCACCGAATTTCAGTTCGGCCTGACGTTCAGGATAGGAAAGAAAAGGGTATAGTCCGGTTTCCCGCCTTTGCGGGGGCCGCAGTCATTGCGAGCGGAGCGAAGCGATCCGGCAGGCCAAAACCGGATTGCTTCGTTCCGCTCGCAACATTGCTGGCGCTGTTCCCTACCCGCGCGAGGGGCAAGGTTTTCTACTCGAACGGAATAGTGACGGTGATCGGGGCCGTGGTCGGAGCCCAGCGGCGATATTTGGTTATCAGGCGGCGGGCCTCCTTGTCCGCCTTCGGAGAGAGCGGGGTGAGTATTTGCAGGTCGGTTACGCGCCCCTTAGCGTCTACGGTGAATCGGGCCGTAACCGTGCCTTTTATCGTGTTGCCGTCGCTGTCCTTCTGCGGCGATATTTTCGCGGCCACATAGCTGTCGAACTCTGCCGTCTGCACCTTGTTCGCGCCGATCTCGGTTTTGCTCTCCGACGACAAATCCTTTGCAGCGACTGCGCCTGTCGTAGCGCTCCTGACGGACGTGCCGTAACCGGCGACGACCACCTCGTCAACGCTCGACCCTTCGACGGCGGCCGGCCCCGCGACATGCTCAGGTTCGGCAATGTGAACAGGCTCGGCAACATGCGAGGCCTTAACCTCGGCATTGGCTGCGCTCCTGTCCCTGACCCTTTGCGGGGCTGCCTCGTCGCGCGCCTTTGCGTCGGGGACAACCACGGGCACAGTTAACTGTTCGGCCTGTTCGGCCACGGAAGCGTCGCCCGCCTCTGCGAGAGCCTCGTTCAAAGCTGGCCCGTAGGCAAGCATGTCCAACGGCATGTGGAGGGAGTCGCCGGACGGACACTCCAATATTTCGGCCAGGAGCGGCGCGTCGGGCGTTTCGTCGCGCAGATAGAGCAGCAGTCCGGCCGTAGCCACGCACAGCAGCAATCCGGCGGCAAAACTCCACCTCGCAACCCGTCGCCGCAATGGTCTCGGCGCACGTGAGCGGCCCGTAGTCACATAACCGCGCTGCTCGGCCACAGCGCGCCCCGAAACTGTCGCCACGCGCTCGCCGATGCGCTGCCGCAGCCGTTCGATGGCCTGTTCGTGGTCGCCATCGACAGCGTCGAGGCCCTCTATTGCGCTATGCAACAGCGCGTCGCCCATCGCTTCGAGTTCTATGCGATGGGCTTTCGGCCCGCGGCGGTCCGAGCGGATATATTCAAGCAGTGAGGTCGCCATCGATACACTTTTTGAGGTTGCGTTTTCCGTTCTGGATGTAACTTTTGACGCTCTTGACGTTGTAGCCGCTCATCTCGGCCACGTCGGCATACGACCGTTCCTCGAGGAAGAACAGCCGGATGCTGGTGCGTTGCGGGGCGGGTAGCCGCTCGATGCATCTGTTCAGCCGTTGCTGCCGCCGCTGGTCGTCGCGTTTGTCCAGTAGATGCGCCATGTCGCCCGATTCCACAAATGCCAGCTCCGATTCAGGGGCAAACGCGATCTTTTTTCGCCGCAACTCCTGCAAACAGTGGTTGCGCGCGACGCTGTATATATAGGTGCGAAATTCGCCGATGCGATAGCGTCCGACGCGCGGCATGAGCTCCTCGAATATCTGCATCACGGCGTCCTCGGCGCTCTCGACGCTGCGCAGATAGCGCAGACACAGGCCGTAAACAAGCTGAATATAACGATTGTAGAGCGTGCCGAAATACTCGGCCTCGCCCGTATCGAGATAGTTCTCGAGCAGGGCGGCGTCGCTCATTCGCTCCATGTTATCACGGTTCCAACGCATAGAAGATCAAAATTTATTGACAAAATTAGAAATTTTTTTGTGGAAAAAGTCGTTTTGCGGCATCAATAAAACAAAACCAACAAATAACGTGCCATGAAAAAACTGTTTATGAGCGTCGCGCTATGTGCGCTATGCATCGGAACGATCGCCATTGCAGCTGCGTCCGCAGACCTCGCCGTCACCGGACGTGTTACCGACTCAACAGACGGACTGCCTTTTGCCGGGGTGGCCGTTGCGGTGAAAAATACCAAAACCGGCGTTGTCACCGACGCAGAAGGCAGGTACAGCATTTCGGCAAAAAAGGGAGATGTGTTGATTTACAGCTATTTGGGTTTCAAGACAGAAAATCGCACGGTCAAGGCTGCCGGGGTGATCGACGTTGCGCTGCAGCCGGACGACCTCCAAATCGACGATGTGGTCGTGACGGGTTCACGCAGTATAATATACAAAAAAGTTAAGACGGGCGCGTTGGCCACGGCCGAGGCGTCCATTCAGGAGGAATACGCCGCCCCCGATAATAATGCTGTGATGAGTTTCACCATGCCGGTCGTGCGCGAGGAGAAGAATACGGAGGAGTATAACTCGTTCAGAGAGAATCGATTCATCTCCGTGGCACGCGAGCCGCTGTCGACCTTTGCGCTCGAAGTGGACGGCGCGTCATACAGCAACGTCCGCCGGATGATCTCCGCAGGGCAGATGCCGCCGCGCGATGCGGTGCGCGTCGAGGAGTTCGTCAACTACCACTCATACAACTATCCCAAGCCCACGGGCGACCGTCCGCTGGCGGTGGATTACGAGATCGGCCCCTGCCCCTGGAACGGCAGTCATCAGTTGGTGCGTATCGGGATCAAAGCCAGGGAGATACCCTCGGATAAGCTGCCCAAAGCCAACTTCGTCTTTCTGATCGACGTGTCGGGGTCGATGTACAGTGCGCTGCCGCTGGTCAAGGCCTCGATAAAGCTGCTGGTCAACAATTTGCGCGACGAGGACAGGGCCGCCATAGTAGTCTATGCAGGGGCCGCGGGGCTGGTGTTGCCCTCGACCTCAGGGAGCGACAAGCAGAAGATCCGCGAGGCTGTCGACAACCTCTCGGCAGGCGGCTCGACAGCCGGAGGTGCGGGCATCAGGTTGGCCTATCAGGTTGCCCACCAGAATCTTATCAAGGATGGCAACAACCGTGTGATCCTCGCCACGGACGGCGATTTCAACGTCGGAGTGTCGAGCAACGCGGGGCTCGAAGAGCTCATAGAGCGCGAGCGCAAGGAGGCAGGGGTTTTCCTCACCGTGTTGGGCTACGGCATGGGCAACTACAAGGACAGCAAGATGCAGACGCTGGCCGAGAAGGGTAACGGCAACTACGCCTACATCGACAACATGCAGGAAGCCAACCGCTTCCTTGTTCGCGAGTTTGGCGGCACGGTCTGCACGGTGGCCAAAGATGTAAAGTTGCAGGTGGAGTTCAATCCGGCACAGGTGGAATCTTACAGGCTGGTGGGTTACGAGAGCCGTCTGTTACGTAGCGAGGATTTCAACGACGACACGAAAGACGCGGGCGAGATCGGCGCAGGCAACAGTGTGACAGCTCTTTACGAGATAGTCCCCACAGGAAGCGAAAAGCCGAGCGTCGATCCGTTGCGCTATCGACAGCAATCCGTCCCGGGGGTCGCCGAGGCCGCCATCGCAGGTGGCACGGTGAGCAACGAGCTGATGAACATAAAGATACGTTACAAGGCCCCCGACGCCGATGTGAGCAGCAAGTTCGAGATTCCGGTGGTGTGGCGCGAAAAGGAGTGCGATTCGGACGACTTCCGGTTTGCGGCAGCGGCGGCGATGTTCGCCCAGTTGTTGCGCGAGAGCGACTCCAAGGGCGACGCAACATACGGGCGCGTGGTCGAACTGGCCCGTCTCGGCCTCGGCGACGACCCCAACGGCTATCGTCGCGAGTTCATCCGTCTGGCCGAAACCGCAGGAGGAATGCAGAAATAGCGAATAATGATAAGTGCTGAGAGACAAGTAACTAATTGTCATTCATTAACCACTACTCACTTCTCTGTTACCTCCCTTCGCTATTCGCCGCATCGCTTCGCGAGACGGGCCTGCTCCGCTCGGTGATTATTCTCCGCTTTGCTCCGAATAATTCTCATTTCGCACTTTCCTGTTACCTCCCTCCGCTGTTCGTCCGCCGCCGCACGGGCAACTGCGCTGCCCACCGGCGACAGGGCCTGCTCCGGTCGGTGATTATTCTCCGCTTTGCTCCGAATAATTCTCACTAATTTTGCTATCTTTGTGTCCGAAAGATTACAAAGGGTGATGAATATACTTTACGACGGGACGGCCTTTGCCCGGCAGCGGGCGGGGGGAGTGTCGCGTTACCATTACGAACTCTGCAAACGGATGGCGGACGAGGGGGCAAACTCGCTGTTAGCAAGTCTGTTCACCAAAAACCGATATATCCTCTCCGACGCGCGCCTAAGGCGAAAATTTGTGCGCGACGACAAGGCCATCTTCGCAACGGTGAACGACATGATCGTCAAGCTGGCCCTGATGTGCCCGGCGCGGTATGACGTTTTTCACCCGACCGATACCGAAGCATTCATGCTCAGGGCATTGCCTGATAACAAGCCTATGGTCGTCACTATTCACGACGCGATCGTCGAGCGTGAGACGGGCCAACTGCTGGCCACCAAAGGCGATTTTGCGCGACGGGCCGACCGAATAATCGCCGTGTCGCAGGCCACGAAGGATGATATTGTCGAACTGTACGGACTGCCGCAGGAGAAAATCGAGGTGATCTATCACGGGGCCTCCATCAATGACAGGATGGTCGGGGCGAAATTGCCCGCTTTACCCGACAAATATCTGCTGTATGTCGGTCACCGCGGCGGGCACAAAAACTTCGAGATGCTTGTCCGCTCTATCGGAGGGGTGTTGAAACGCGACGGCCTCCGGCTGGTCTGCGCCGGGGGCAGGCCTTCGGGAGAGGGCGAGCGCGCCATGTTGCGGGAGTTGGGCGTGGAGGATAATGTGCTGATGTGTGACAGGATAGACGACCACGCACTGGCCTCTCTCTATGCCGGGGCCGCGGCTTTTGTCTTCCCGTCGCTCAACGAGGGGTTCGGCATCCCGATCCTCGAAGCGTGGAGCTGCCATACGCCTGTGGTTCTGAGCGATAACCGCTGTTTCAGGGAGGTGGCCGGTGATGCGGGGCTGTTTTTCGATCCGTTGTCGGAAGGTTCGATCTGCGAGGCCGTAGAACGCATACTGCACGACAACGCCCTCGCAAAAACACTGGTAGAGCGGGGCGACAAACGCTCGGAGCTCTTCTCGTGGGAGAGGACGGCGCAACGGACGGCAAACCTGTACAGAACACTATTGTGATGACAATAAGCATAGTAACAGTTGTTTACAACAGCGCTGCCCTTCTGGGGCGAACCGTAAAAAGCGTTGCCGAACAGACGTATGAGGGCGTGGAATATATTGTCGTCGACGGGGGGTCGACGGACGGAACGCTCGATGTGATAAAGGGTTACGAAGGTTCTATCGCGCGCTGGACCTCGGGGCCCGACAGGGGGATATACGACGCAATGAACAAGGGGACGGCAATGACCTCCGGCGAGTGGATATGTTTTCTGAACGCGGGCGACGTTTTTCCTGACAGCCGGACGCTTGCCCTCGTGGCCGAAGCCCTCGAAGCGCACGCCGCCTCGGATGTGGTCTACGGCAATATCCTTGTGGAGCGCGACGGGGAACTCGTCGAGCGTGTAGCCTCGGGGCCGACCAACAAGCACCGCATGTACTTCTGCCACCAGAGCGCGTTTGTCAAAACCGAACTGGCCCGACGTATGCCTTACGACGTGGAACACAAAATGTCCGCCGACTTCAAGTTCTTCAAACAGTGTTATTTGCAGGGGCGTCTGCTGACGCATGTCAACCGCCCTTTCGTGATCTACGACACCTCGGGCGTCTCGCACACCCGGCGCGTCAGGGGGCTGCTCGACAACATCGCAGTGATAAGGGAGACGGACAGGGGAATGGAGCGGGTCAAGTTCGTGTGCCGGCTCCTGTTCACCATTCTCATGCTGAAAATCAGAGGAAAATAAGCGCGGACGCGCGAATACCGTTATCATGTGCCGTTAGCGGCATGTTTTAATTAACAAAGCGCTGACGTATGGGAGTCGGCTGTTGCATGATTTTGTCCGTCGTTACGGGTAAATATGTTGCAGGCTGTACTGGCTGCATGCAACACAACAATGATGGGCAGATAAATTCTTTTCATCATAATTTAGTCTGTTATGATGTGATTGGCGCAACAAAAAGGTTATTTTCGGGGTTGTCCTGCAAAACCCTGAAGCATGTGGCGAAATATGTTATTAGACAGCGAATTGTCTTCGCGGGCTTCATAATCTCCTTCGTAAACTTCAAGCATATATCGGATAACTGTTTTGATGTCGAGACCATAGAAATTTCGTCTTCGTGCCTCTTCGAATATTGCCGTGGTTATGCGTGTATAGCATATATTCCAAAGATGCGCTGAATATCCGAAAAACGAAGTCTTTGCAATAAAATCCGCTTCGAGTTGGGCCATTGTACAAATGATTTTAGACTTGTCCTTGAACCGGATCTTCTCATCCTTTGCCATGGCAAGCAAGCATTGTTGTAGCAGGGAAAAATGGTCATCAATTGTATTATGTTTTTGCCCGCTTTCAATACAATATGGTTCATAAAATACTCTATCATACCTGACCGGATATGCAACAATCCGGTACAGTCGAAACCATAAAACAGCTCTCCCATATATTGATCATGGCAGGGATTTGTATAATTCCTTTTATTGAGGCACATAACAGCGTCGTTTAACGCTGCTTTGTTGAGCGAGGGATCGGCATCGTAACCGAAATTGCGTACCAAGTTCAGGGTGAATTTATTCTGGTGTTGAAGCAACCATCTGAAATCTGCCATTGACCGTCCGAACAGGTATCGGTTGCGCACCAGTTCGATTTGCAAATTATTACTGCGGTTCCGAGACAAGTAACTCATATCGCGCCACCGTCCGAGCGTGTCGTATACCTTCTCTATGCCGTCATAAACAACATGCGGCGGATTATCCTCGAATAAACCAGGTCGGGATAATCCTTTTGATAATTGATAAGTTCGGGCAACAGATGGGATTCGAGCATCAGTCGGTTGTCCCAGTCGATATAATAGTTGTTGCCACCCCTCTTTAACAAGCAGAAAGCAGATTCGATGTCAATTTTGCAGAAGTTAGCATTTTTCGCCACCAATGTGAGGCCCTGTACGGTAAACGGCCCGTTGCTCGACGCCGAAGATCTCACGTACGAGCGAATCGAACTTCCCGGACGGGGGCGGGGTGTCGCCTTTGGAAACAAAGTAGCGGTACAGACACTCCGAAGCGGCCATGACGTTGTCCGCACCATACTTGTCGTCATTATAGGCTGCGGGGTCATGGCCCAAATCCAACTGCTTGGCCAACACGCGGCGTATCAGCTCCTCTTTGCCATGCCTGTTCATAGAAGACAGCATTACCGGTTAATATCCGAACCATTCTTTTATGAACGTTATGCCATAAAAATTGTTTTTTGCATGTATTGCTTGAAAGTTTTGTACTCTTCATACCCGAAATTGATTTGGGTCGTCACAAGCTCGAAAATACTGCCGTACGGCCACCTCGATGGATTATTCTCGGCGGTTAAATTGAACTTGTCGTAAGCCATCTGCACTAATATCCGGCGTATGCGGCAATTTTATATCTCTCGTCTTTAGTCAACCCCTTAAACAGCATTTTGCCGGTTTCGTCGAAAGGGGAAATTAATGCCGTAGCATAATCAATCAACAACCCCACGGGATTTAAACTGTAAATGTCTTTTGGATTTGCATTGTCCACCACGGTCTGCATCCGGCCGGTTTTGATCCGAAGTTTACCGTCGGGGCCCTTGTCGGCGAACAGTCCAAGCAGTACCTCATTCACCCTGCTCCGCCTATCTTCGGGATATGCTTCCTTGAACGCGTCTTTCAAAACCAGCATATTAAACTGCTCATCACTGTCATAGCCGAAAACCGTGACAAGACGCTTGATAAATTCCCTGTCGTTCAGCAGCAACCACGTGCGGCTGGCTTTGCTGTCGTTGAAAATGAAACTGTTCCTGTGAAATATCTTTTTGTCGAGATTAAACCTGAAAGCCTCTCCGGATTGTTTATCCAGATTGTAAGTCGGTACTTGTGGCATATCTGAAATGAAGTTATGCCCCTTGATGAAATATACGTTTGGATACGTGTAATTAAATTCATCTTTCGAAACTATTTCCAGACCAATGTCAGAGATCATATATACAAAATAGTTGGCCCTGTCGATCACATATCTGTATGATCCAAGGCGGGCCATATCGATATTGAAAAAACGTTTTTACCCTCGACTTGAACTCCGCATCGGATACCGACTTGAACCCAACCTTTTGCAGCGCCTTGAAATAAATGGTTGCACATCTGGCTATATATGAAGGGGTACCGCCGTCATCTTTTTGTTCTATATTCTTATCTCGCCAATTCCAAATAAGCTCTTTTTTCACTTTCCAGAAATTCCATCTCTTCTTTATCTAATTCAAGTTGCATTTCGAATTCATATTTTGTTTCTGTTACTTACGGCGCAGAAGAGGGAGGCTGTTCGTTCGGCTGCTCTTTCTGTTGTCCGCCTGTACCGGTTGGCCCGGAAGTGACTTGCCCGTTACTCGTCGAGCCGCCGCTGTTCGTGCACACACAGCCGAGTGCAAGTGCCAACAGCATTGTCGCTAAATATCTTGTTCTTATAGGTTTTAATTATTAAGGTTTATCGTTTGCCGTATCCTAAAATGAAAATGATCTTCATGAACTTTATAAAATTTTGCATATGTATCGAACGTTTTATACGCAAGATTTTTGCTAAATCCCCAGTCTGCCGCCAGTTTAAATATGCCTTTTGTGACAGTTTCGAACTCCTCGGTGTTGGCAAATGCATTTGCCGCAGCGTCCCATTGTTGCTTTCCCTGCCCCAAAGGTCGGCTTTCTGTAAACCTTCCGACGTCTGAACGTTATTAAATTTTGATTTAAGTGCGCTTGCAGCAAAATCCATAATTTCAGCCGTATCACAAATTTGCTTTCATGCGCCAACTGAGCAAGGAAATGTGCCTTACGCAAACAAGTATTAATGCCTGCCTTCTCTCTATACATATTAAGATAGGGCAATGCTGCGATTATTAATGTTTTATCTTTTATCAGACATTTACCATTTTCATCTATACATGTTTTTTCCACCTCTTCGATCGTGATGTCTTTGCGACAGTTCGGGCATCCTTTTTCTTCTCGTCCAGCGCTTCGCCCAGCCTGACGGGATAGTTTTCACCAAGGTGCGGTTCAGCTCGTCGACGCAGGCAACCTTTAACTGATGCACGGACTGTCTGACAGGTTGGCTTTTGGCCTCATCGGTCTCTCTTTCCGGACAGGCCGGTAAAGCGTCAGATGTCGGATTGTTGTTCTTCGGTATGTTTACAGAGATTTATACCATCAGCATAACCTATCATAATATCACAGGACGAGTCTATGCCGATCGCTATCACCGTACCTGTAACAATCTTATTTTCGTCTAAACGCCAAGTGGTTTTATAGCTGCATCTATCCTTTTGTACTGAAAGTATTTCAAACCCGTCACCCTCATGGAACGGGGATTTGAAGGTTTGCTCAACCTCGTCAGGCTCGCCATACTTGTCGGTGTATAATCTGACCAAATTGTCATACTGGGATTTAAGCGAACTCCATACCTTAGCTCCCTGAACAATAACTATCACACTATGTGTTGTCTTCGATTTGGGCGTAGGAAATACTACCATAAAGCATTTGCGCCCAATAAAATCTCCAGACATAATAGCCGAACCTTCTTCCCACTTGACAAATTTCAATCCTTTCGCCTGCAATTTGGCGACGAAAGAATTTACATTCCCGTCTATGGGGATACCCATAAATTCGAGATGCTTTGGTTTGTCGGTCTGCGCTGCAACCGACAACGACAATGCCGACAGGAGGGCGGCAAAGATCAGGGTAAGAAAATTTTTCATAACAGTTTTATTTTAGGCCCCGTATATGCCGACAAGCCCGCAACCGCCTCCACGGAACAGGGCTGCCAAGTTCTTAATAATGCCGTTCCAGCCCGCCGCCGGCGACAGGCTGCCCTCCGTCGACTGGCGGCGATACCTTAATAATACTTCACCTCCCGCCCTGTGATTGTCGAGAGGATGTTGTTGGCGGCCGAACTTGCGCCGATGCGGAAGAGCGCAGGGGTGCACCACTCCGGGCCGAGGATGTTCTCGACGATGGTGTAGTAGAGCGCGGCGTCCTCGGCGGTCTTGACCCCTCCTGCGGCCTTGAAACCTGCACGGCGACCGGTGCGGGCGTAGTAATCCTTTATGGCCGTGCACATTACGACCGCAGCTTCGGGCGTGGCGGCAATGTCGATCTTGCCGGTCGAGGTCTTGACGAAATCGGCCCCGGCGAGCATCGCCAGCAGCGACGCGGTGCGGATCAACCGCGGCGCCTTCAATGCTCCGGACTCCACTATCACTTTGAGTATCACCTCGCTGCCCATTTCATTGCGGATCGTCTCGATCTCGCCGGCCAGCGCATCATACTGTCCGTCCAGCAACTGCCCGACGTTTATAACTACGTCCACCTCGTCCGCGCCGTTCTCAACGGCCATCGCCACCTCCAACATCTTGACTTCCAAGTAGGTTTGCGACGATGGAAACCCTCCGGCGACGCTCGTTATCGTCAATCCGCCGTCGCCGGCAGCCAGAGCCACCGTGTCGACGAACAGCGGATAGACGCATATCGACGCAACGTTCGGAATATCAGGGAAATGTCCCGGAAACGCCACGGTCTTTTTCGTAAACTCGGCGATATGGCGTTCCGAATCGGTGACATTGAGTTGCGTGAGGTCTATTGCGCTGTAACACAGCTTATAAACCTCATTATTCTCATTGCGCGAAGCCTCCGCCCGCGCCCGCGCGACCTCGGCTGCGACCGCTTCGGCAGCAACATCAAGGCCATACTCACCCAGTTTCGATGCGTAGTCCATAGCTTTTTATTTTACGTCGCCCGGCAGAGCCCTGCAAAGATTATTTGCACAACTCGCTGATCTTCCGGAAGAGTGCGTCGGCTCCGGCGAGGAGTTCGCGGCGGATCTGGCCATAGTGGCGACGCACGAGACGGGGGTTGTTCTTCTCGACGGGATTGCCTGCGCGGGCTATAAGGTCGTTGCGCAGGGCGACGGCCTCCTCCATCACCCTGACCACGTCGTCCCGCCGTTCGGGATGGAACCAAATGGTCAGATAGCTGTTCGAGATCACTTCATGTAGCAGATAATCAATATCTTTCTTGATTGCCCTGATGCTTGCCATAATTTTGTTTTTTTAAGTTTGTTATCAAAGGTACGGATATTTTCCAAATTTACAATGGTTCGGCCAACTCTTTCCACGCGGCGGGCAGATGGTCGATGACGTCGATGCTGTTCATCGCCTCCGCCGACAGTGCATGTGCAGCCCTGTCGCCCGCCGTGCCGTGGAGCCAGACGCCGAGCATGGCCGCGCTTTGGGCGTCGTAGCCGCGGGCGAGCAGGCCGGTCAGAAATCCGGTCAGAACGTCGCCGCTGCCGCCGCACGCCATGCCCCAATTGCCCGTTGTGTTGCGGCATACGCTCCCGTCAGGCATACAGATCATGGTACGGGCTCCCTTGACCACCACCACCGAGCCGAGCAGGGCGGCGAGTTCCGTCGAGGCCTCGATCTTTTGCCGCTCGTCCTCCCACTCGCCGACAAGCCGCCGCAGTTCGCCCTGATGTGGCGTGAGGATCGACCCGCGGGGGATTTGCGCACCGAGCTGTGGCCTGGCGGCAAGAATATTCAGGCCGTCGGCGTCGACAACCACAGGCCGGACGGCGTTTTCGAGCAGTCGGCTGAAAACGCCCACGCTCTGTTCCGTCTGTCCCAGTCCGCAGCCGACGCCGACAGCGTCGTAACGGTCAAGCGTCGTCAGATCAAGGCTTAACATCGCCGAAGGGTAACGGGCGTGGAGGGCTGCGCGCTCGTCCTGAGGGAGGTGCGTCGAGACCAGTCCGCAGCCCGAACGCAACGCCCCGCCCGTGGCCAGCAGCGCCGCGCCGACCATTCCGCGCGACCCGACGACCAGCAGGGCATGGCCCAGCAGCCACTTATGGGCAAACTCGTCCGTCGGCAGGCGCAACGCCGCCACAGTAGCCCGATCTACGTCCCGAATATTCATGTTGCGCCTCAGAAAAAGCCCCGTTCAGGGTGACAAAAAAACTATCTTTTCCGCGCCTGCTGTTGCTGGGCTTTGAGCATCTCTTCGTAACGCTGCTGCCATTTGCTCTTTTTGCGGGGCTTTTTGGCATTGGCCTTCATCGCCTCGTGGAGTTTTTTCTCGTCGACGGCGTAACGGAAAGCGTAGGTCTGGCCGATGGTTATCAGGTTCGACAGGAAGTAGTAGCAGCTCAGGCCGCTGGCGTAGTCGTTGAACCACAGCAGCATCATGATCGGCATGATGTAGAGCATCATGAACTTCATGCCCGCCATCTGTGGCCCTGCGGCGGAGGTCTGGTTGTAGCTCATCTTGGACGAGAGGAACACCGAGACGGCCATCAGCAGCGCAAACAAACTCACGTGCGACCCGTAGAATGGGATCGTAAAGGGCAGGGTCAGAATGCTGTCGTATGACGACAGGTCGGAGGCCCACATGAAACTCTCGCCGCGCAACTCAATCGAGGCGGGGAAGAAGTAGAACATCGCGATGAGCACCGGAAACTGTATCAGCATCGGGATGCATCCCCCCATCGGGTTGGCCCCTGCGCGCTTGTAGAGCTCCATCGTGGCCTGCTGCTTTTTGAGGGCGTCCTCGGGTTTGGGGAATTTTTTGGCCAGCTCGTCGATCTCCGGTTTCAACAGGCGCATCTTGGCCTGCGAGCGGTACGACCGGTAGGTCAGCGGCAGGGTTATGAGCTTTATGAATATGGTGAGCAGCAGGATGATAAGCCCGAAATTGCTGATAAAGCTGCCGAGGAAGTCGAACACCGGTATGACGATCCACACGTTGACGAAGCGGATGATGGCCCCGCCGAGCGGTACCAGCCGCCGCAACTCCATGCCGTACTTTTTGAGCACCGAATATTTATTGGGGCCGTAATAGAAGCTGAAATCGTAGGCGGAGACGTTCGAGTTGAACGGCACGGAGAGCGTGGCGTTGAAATCCTTCACCTTGCCGCTGCCGTCGGGATAGGTTGCGTAGCTCAACTCTGCGCCCTGAAAGGCCGTCTGCGCGCCCTCCTTCCTGTCGCCGCTGCGTCCGGCGATCAGCGCCGACGAGAAGAACTGCTGTTTGAAAGCCACCCAGCGCACCTTGCCGTCG
This sequence comes from Rikenellaceae bacterium, assembly GCA_031256675.1. Taxonomy (GTDB): domain Bacteria; phylum Bacteroidota; class Bacteroidia; order Bacteroidales; family Rikenellaceae; genus JAIRQC01. The sequence goes on along the minus strand of JAIRQC010000094.1, from coordinate 21,027 downwards.
GTCTGTTCCCGTTTCTGTCCGTCGCCGACAGACAGGCTCTCCGGACTTTTAGCCCCGGGATAGAGGTAGTATACAGAGGTATACTTGTTCTCGTTCTTGAAGCCGTGCTCGTTCTGCGGGCTGTCGTTGCGCCAGTCGACAGTAAATTCCGACTGGTTGGACATCATTGCCCCCATTCCCACGAAGTTCACCGAGTAATCGACCATATACTGCCCAGGGCGCACCGTATAGACATACTCCAAACAGGCCTCCCCGTCCACCGGCAGCCGCATCCTGACGATTTGTGCATCTTCGCTTTGAACCGGTTCTTCAACGTCGAAAACATAGTCGGCGGTATTGATCTCCACCGACCGCCCCTCCCTCTGCACGAAGAAACCGATATTGAACCGCGCACTGCCCTCCGCGATAAGTTGCAGGGGCCCGCCGCCATACTTTTTATACTCCTTCAACTCCACGGCCACCGCCCGGCCACCGCGGTTCGAGAGGGTAAGTTTCAGCAGGTCGTTCTCTACGGTATAAAACTTCTCCTCGCCTTCCAGTCGCTCGACAAGCTGGGCGCCATACTGTTGCACCCGAGCCGAATCGTTCGCCTGCGTTGCCGTCAGCTGTTGCGCGCCGCCCGGGCTGTCCGGTTGGCCCTGGTTGCCCTGGCTGTCCGGCACGACGACAGTTGCCGGAGCATTGGCCCGCGCAATCGAATCCTCGATATGCGACAGCCGCGCCCGCTCCCTGCTTTGCTTCGAGCTGTACCACGTAAATCCGAAAAAGATCGCGCCGATCAGAAGTAAACCAATTACAGTATTCTTATTCATTATCTTATGATTTCTTACAATATTTTATTGCCGCGTCGGTGAATGCCACGAACAGCGGGTGTGGACGGAGTACCGTGCTTTTGTATTCGGGGTGGTACTGTACGCCGACAAACCAGGGGTGGTCGGCCAGTTCGACCACTTCGACCAGGTTCGTGTCGGGATTTATGCCGACGGGCCGCAGACCGGCAGAGCTAAACTGTTCCAGATAGCTGTCGTTGAACTCGTAACGGTGGCGGTGACGCTCTGAGATCTGACTTTCGCCGTATGCGTCGAAGGCCTTGCTGCCGCGCTCAAGCACGCACGGGTATGCGCCGAGGCGCATCGTGCCGCCCTTCTCGGTAACGCCTTTTTGCTCCTCCATAAGGTCGATGACCGGATGGGAGGTGTAACCCATCTCGGAGGAGTTGGCGTCGGTGAGGCCCAGCACGTTGCGGGCGAACTCGATGACGCAGCACTGCATTCCGAGGCAGATGCCGAAGAATGGCACGCCACCCTCGCGGGCATATTTGACGGCTGTGATCTTGCCGTCAACGCCGCGGTGGCCGAACCCGGGGGCTACGACGACGCCGCAGGCCCCGTCCAGCTGCGCGGCGACATTTTCGGGGGTTATGCGCTCCGAATTGACATATTGCAGCCGCACCTTGACGCCGAGCGTGCCGCCGGCATGTATGAATGCCTCGGCGATAGACTTGTAGGCGTCCGGCAGCTCGGTGTATTTGCCTACCAAGGCTATCTTGACCTCGCCGTCGGGGTTCTTGACCCTGTCGACAAAATCGCGCCAGCCGTCGAGGTCGGGTTCGCGGTCGAAAGGCAGGTCAAGGCGGTCGAGCGTCACGCGGTCGAGCCCCTGATCGGCCATGTGCAGGGGCACCTCGTAGATGGTCGGCACGTCGATCGACTGCATCACGGCCTCCTGCGGCACGTTGCAGAACAGCGCCACCTTGCGTTTGATCTCCGGCGTGACGGGATGTTCGGTGCGCAGGACGAGGATGTCGGGCTGCAACCCGTTCTCAAGCATCATCTTCACCGAGTGCTGCGTGGGCTTGGTCTTCAACTCGCCCGAGGCGGACATGTACGGTATCAAGGTCAGGTGGACGATGGCCGTATTGCGGAAGCCCATCTCGTAGCGCAGCTGGCGCACCGTCTCGATATATGGTTGCGACTCGATGTCGCCCACCGTGCCGCCGATCTCGGTGATGACGATGTCGAACTTCTTCTTGCCGGCCAGCAGCTTGATGCGCCGCTTGATCTCGTCGGTTATGTGGGGAATCACCTGCACCGTCTTGCCGAGGTAGTCGCCGCGCCGCTCCTTGTTGATGACGCTCTGGTAGACCTTTCCCGTGGTGACGTTGTTCTCCTTCGACATCGGGATTGATGTAAAACGCTCGTAATGGCCCAGATCGAGGTCGGTTTCGGCGCCGTCCTCCGTCACGTAACACTCGCCGTGCTCGTATGGGTTGAGCGTGCCGGGGTCGACGTTTATGTAGGGGTCGAGCTTCTGTATGGTCACCGAATAGCCGCGGGCCTGCAACAGCCGCGCCAGCGACGAGGAGATGATCCCCTTGCCGAGCGACGAGGCCACGCCGCCGGTGACGAAGACGTACTTGGTTTTCTTTTCGTTATTCATTATTTTTTTCTGCTCCTTATCCTTTCGGTAATGTGCCGTCGTTGCGTCCGCGGGTTTGCAAGGCGGTTGCAATGTGGTTGCAATGTGGTTGCAAGGCAGGGGGCGATCCCTGCTTTCGTCATTGCAAGCCAGCCCCTGTTTCATCCTTGCAAGACGGGAAACATTCCCTGCTTTCATCCTTGCGAGGCGGGAAACAATCCCTGCTTTCGTCATTGCGAGGCGGGAAACAATCCCCCTTATTTATCCTTACGAAAAGAGAAAAATTTCCCTGTTTATCTGTTTTCGTTATTGCGAACTGCAGGCAATCACTGTTTTCGTCATTGCGAGGCAGGAAGCAATCCCCTGTTCATCCTTGCAAGGCGGGGGCGATCCCTGCTTTCGTCATTGCAAGCCAGCCCCTGTTTTCATTCTTGCGAGGCGGGAAACATTCCCCTATTCATCCTTGCGAACCGCAAACGAAGCAATCCGGCGGGGGAGAGCTGATTTCTCCGGATTGCTTCGCCTGCGGCTTGCGGTGACTGAATTGCTTCGGGCGTTCGCGACGGGAATATTTGTCCGAACGCACCCCTGCCGGCGTTATTCGTTTTTGTCTATCATCCTGATCTTCTCTATCTCGCGCGCCATCTCCTCGCGGGCGCGGTCGATCTTGGTCCTCACGTCGCGGACGATAGCCTCCGAGTTCTTCGACTTGGCAAAGAAGCCGATGTTGTTCTCCAGCAGGGCGATGTCGGCCTCCAGCTGACGTACCTTGTTATATATGCGGTCGCGCTCCTGCCGCAGACGGTTCTCGCCGCCGGTGCGGATGTCGGAGATCTTGCTGCGGAAGTTGCTCAACGCCCACTCGCCGACGCTGCCGCGGATCAGCTCGAACATTTTGTCCATCACCGCTTTATACTCTTTGGCGACGGCGTCTTTGGCCTTGATGGGCACAAAGCCGATCTCGCCCCACGTCCGCTGGAAGTTCTTCACTGCATCGAAAGTGAGTTCGGAGGCCTTTTCGTTTACGGCACGGGACATCTCTTCGAGCATTTCGCGTTTGCGGCGGAGGTTCTCCTCCTGCGTTGCGCCGACCGACGAGAACTGCTGCGCCTTGCGCTCGAAAAACTCGTCGCAGGCGGCGCGGAAACGCTTCCAGATCGGATCGGAATAGCGACGCGCCACGGGGCCTATCTCTTTCCAACGCTTCTGGATGGCGATTATTTCGTCCGTCGCCTTGCTCCACTCCTCGCTGTTCCTGATGGCCTCGACCATCTCGCACAGTTCGGTTTTGAGTTGCAGGTTGACCTCCATCTCGTCCTTTGCGCCGAGGTAGAAGTTGCGTTTGTTCTCGAAAAACCGGTCGCACGCCCGACGGAAACGGTCGTAAATTCGGGTGTTCTCCTTTTTGGGCGCGAAGCCGATGGTCTTCCAGATCTTCTGGATCCCGGTCAGCCTGTCCGAGGCCTTGCTCCACTCCTTACGGGAGGTATAGAGCCCTTCGGCCAGCTCCTCGGTCTTGATGCAGAGCTCCAGTTTGAGGTCGTAATTGCGTTTCTGTTCCTCCTTGAGCTTCTCGAAATGCTCCTGGTGCAGCTTGTTGATGCGCGACGAGGCCTCGCGGAAACGATCCCACACGGCCTCCTTGAACTCGGCGGCCACCGGCCCTACGTCGCGCCACTCGTCGTGCAACTTCTGCAACCTGTTGAATGCCGCAACGATAGAGGGCTCCAGCAGCAACGCCTCGGCCTCCTCGCAGAGTTTGACTTTGGCCTCGTAATTGCGCCGCAGGTCGAGGTCGCGCAACTCCTTGTTGATCTTTATGTAGTTGTAGAACTGCTCGACGTGATGGTTGTATGTCTCCCAGACGTCTTTGGTCAGGGCCTGCGGCACGGGGCCCGAATCGCGCCACCGCTGTTGCAGCTCGCGGAAAGTATTGAAAGTATGATTGAGCGTTTCGCCGCTGGCAATCAGTTCTTTAAGCTCCTCTATTATCTTGTGTTTACGGGCGAGGCTCTCCTCCTTGCGCTGTTCGAGGCCGGCGAGATGCTCGTCGCGCCTCTTGCGATATTCGGCAAAGATCTGTTTGAGCCGCTGTTCGTCGGCGTCAACCGGCGCGGCAAACTCCTCCTCCGTCCCGCCGTCTTCGATAAACCTGCGCCTGATTGCCTCCACGTCGGCGCGGTGCTGTTTGTAGAAGGCTACCTTTATCGCATCCGTATCGCGCCTGAAACTCTGCACGGGCTTTTCGGCCATAAGCGCTTCGAACAGGTCTACCAGCTGCCGCTTGCTCTTGCCCGCCAAGTCGTGAATTGGGGCCGCATCTTCCTCATGCCCTTCGCTTTCCTCATAAGGGTCTGTCGCCTCGGGTTCAGGGAGTTCGGCAGCGTCCTGCGCGACGAACCCCACGGACGGGGCCTCTGCAATGGCCTCGATGGCCGCCCCTTCCGAGGCGGGCACAACTTTCTTCACGCGCGGCCTCGGTTTTTTGGGCGCGACAGCATCTCCCGAAATTTCGGCAGCATCTCCCGAAATCTCGAAAACTTCGTCCGAAGCCTCTCCGGAGACCTCTGCAACCCCGTCCGGAGCCTTCTCGTCAGTCTCTTCGGCAGCATCTTCGACAGCCTCCTCCTGAATCTCTTCGGGAATTTCGACAGCCTCCTGAACCGCATCGGCAGCGGCTTCGGGCGCTTCCCGGGCGGCCTCCCCTGCCGTTTCGGCATCGGCGGCCTCTAATGCTGTTTCGGCTGCGACGGTGGCCTGTTCGACGACGGTAGCAGCCTGTTCGACTGCCGGTTGCGGATGTAGCGTAGTATCGGCCTGGCCGATCTGCTCCTCTGTCTGCGAGGGCGAACTTTTAGTGGTAGCCATTGTTCGAACGTTAAACTCTAAGGCATTTGTTCATCTTCTTTATCCGTATTTATTTGGCAATTATCGCCTTACGCACTCTTGCTTCGCAGGCTCGTTCCATCTGTAACGGGACTCGAAGCAAAAGACGTCGGCGAAAGCGCCAAAGAATGCGGAGGGAAACCCTGTACGAACCCTTTGAGGTACAAATATAAGATAATTAATCAAATCGGCCAAATAAAAAAGAATTTTTTACATCATTACCGACACAACGGAACAGTCAGGACGAGGCTTCGTCATGGCGAGTGTAGCGACATTTTTCGTCATTGCCGGCGGAGCGATCCTGTATTTTCCGGATTGCCGCGTTCGGTTTCCTCGCCCTGTTCCTTTGCCCGGTTCTCGCACCCGCAATGACGGAGACGATGGCGCGCGACACGAAGAATGTCAGAATAGCTACGTGCCCTCAGCGACCTGAAAGCTGTTTACTGCCCTGCCCAGCGTTTGAGCGTCGGGAAATGTTCTCTCATCTGTGCAACGGCCTGCTCGCGAGTGAGTTGCAGCCCTGCATCGCTGTTGAACCCGTCGAGATACTGCACGCAGTGGTCTATCATCTGTTCCATCGTCATCTCGGACGCAAACGCCCCATCCTTAAAGCAAAAGCAACAGTAATCCGCATTTGCCGACCCGTCGGCATTGCTTCCGTGCTCCTCTGGCGAGGTCATCGGCATTGCGCAACTCTGGCAAAATGGCTGTTCCATATCGAAATATTATTTGTGCAAATATACGAATATTCTACCCGCCAGTCACATTTTAGTCGGAATTTTCCTCCGTCCCTCAAAATTATCGCCACCTTTGCAGGAACGCCTGTTTCGTTCTGTTTCCGTAAATTGAAAAGTCCTGCCGAAAGCCGTGCTGCGGCGCAGTTTGTGCGCCTCTCTTGCCGCGTCAGGGCCAACAACCTGATTACATGCGATAAAGTCGAGGCCTGCCGGCTTGCCGCAATAAACGCATTAAATTTGCTTTTTCGGAAACGATAAATTTATTATATTTGCACTTTCGAGGGCCGTTTTCGGGAGCGTGTCGGCGTTTTCTTCAGGGAGCGTGTCGACTTGCTTTCGAGAGACGGGAGGCGGTACCGTGTTTTTCGGAGGCGCAGTTTCTCGGAGGCGCAAAATAATTTTATGCCATGGAATATTCCGACCTGAACAAAAATTTCCGCATCGAGGGTACTGTTGCCTCCGTTGCCCCGCTGGGCATGGGCCACATCAACGATTCGCTGCTCGTGCGCACAGCCGAGGCCGACAGGCCAGACTACCTGCTGCAACGCATCAACCATCACATTTTCAAGGATGTGGCCATGCTGCAACGCAATATCCTGCACGTTACCGACCATATCCGCCGCAAACTAGCCGCAAAAGGCGAGGACGATCTCGACCGCCGGACGCTGACCATCATCCCGACGCGCGAGGGCGAGTTGTTCCACTTCGACGGCGCGAACTACTGGCGTGTCTATCTGTTTATTAGCGGCGCGCGGAGCTACGACGCCATCAATCCCGCGCTGGCCCGTGCGGCAGGGAAGGCCTTCGGCGAGTTCCAGTCGCTGCTGGCCGACATTCCGGAGACCATCGGCGAGACGATCCCGAATTTTCACAATATGGAGTTCAGGCTCATGCAGTTCCGCGAGGCGGTGGCTAACGATGCGGCCGGACGTGTGGCGGAGAACAAGGCGATCGTCGACGCTATCGAACGGCGGGCCGAAGAGATGTGCCGCGTGGAGAGAATGGGACGCGAGGGCGCGATACCTAAACGGATAAATCACTGCGACACAAAGGTTAACAACATTCTTTTCGACGAGCGGGACAGGGCGTTGTGTATCGTCGACCTCGACACGGTGATGCCGGGCTACGTGGTCTCCGACTTTGGCGATTTCGTCCGCACGGGGGCCAATCGCGGCGCGGAGGACGACCCCGACCACGCAGGGCTCGACATGGACGTCTACAACGCTTATGCCGAGGGCTATCTGGAAACGGCCCGCGCATTCCTGACCCCTGTCGAGATCGAGTTGCTGCCCTTCGGCGCGCGGCTGCTGACCTACATGCAGACCGTGCGGTTCTTTGCCGACTATCTCAACGGCGACGTCTATTATAAAACACATCACCCCGCGCACAACCTGCAACGCACTAAGGCCCAGTTACGTTTACTCGAAGACATGGAGGAAAAACTATGAAAAAACTATCCGCAGGCATCGACATCGGCGGCACCAACACGGTTGTTGGGCTGGTCGACGAGCATGGCGAAATTCTCGCCGAGGGGTCGATCTCGACCCGCAAGTATCACGATTTCGACCTCTATCTGCAGGCCATTGCCGACCTCGTCGTCTCGTTCAACGAGACTGTCAGCGAGCCGTTTACGCTGGCCGGCATCGGCGTCGGGGCCCCCAACGGCAACTACTACACGGGTTGCATCGAGTTCGCCCCCAACCTGCCGTGGGGCGGCGTGCTGCCGATGGCGGCCAAACTCTCAGCGCTGTTTCCGGCCATCCCCGTCACGCTGACCAACGACGCCAACGCCGCAGCCATCGGCGAGATGATCTACGGCGGCGCGCGCGGGATGAAAAACTTCGCGGTGGTAACCCTCGGCACGGGCCTCGGCAGCGGTATCGTGGTGGACGGCAAACTATTATACGGCCACGACGGTTACGCCGGCGAGTTGGGCCACGTGATCGTCACCCCCGACGGACGCGAGTGCGGCTGCGGGCGGTGCGGCTGCCTTGAAACCTACGCCTCGGCCACGGGAATCAAGCGCACGGTGTACAAACTGCTGGCCGACCAGGTGGCGGACAGTTCGCTTAAAAACATAAGTTTCAATGAGTTGTCGGCAGAGATGATCTGCACGGCGGCCATCAACGGCGACCCTGTGGCCATCGAGGCATTCGAGCACACCGGCCAGCAGCTGGGCCGCGCGCTGGCCAATCTGGTGGCCGTCACCTCGCCCGAAGCCATCTTCCTGTTCGGCGGGCTGGCCAAGGCGGGCAAGTACATTTTCGAACCTACGCGGCGGTCGATGGAGGCCAACATGCTGAAATTCTGGCAGTGCAAGATCAAACTGCTTCCCTCGGGCATCGACGACCGCAACGCTGCGGTACTTGGGGCGGCGGCGCTGGTGGCGAACTAAGTTTTTCGACCGCAATGATTTGCGGTCGAAAAGCCCAACTCACCGAGCGGCAAATCCGTACAGCATCGCAATCTCTTCGGGCCAGAGCTCCTCGACGGGGGTTTCGAGCACGAGGGGCATGTTGTCGAAACGGCTGTCGCGGGCGATGTAACGGAACACCTCCAGTCCGAGGTCGCCCCTGCCCAGGCCCTGATGACGGTCGACACGGCTGCCAAGCCCTTTCATGGCGTCGTTGAGGTGCATCCCGCGCAGGTAGCGGAGGCCAACAACACGGTCCAGTTCGCCGAACGTGCGGTCGCACGCTTCGGCGGTGGCGAGGTCGTATCCGGCGGCGAAGGCGTGACAGGTGTCGATGCAGATCCCGACGCGCGACTTGTCCTCGACCATTTCGATGATCGCGGCCAGATGTTCGAAGGCAAATCCGACGTTCGAGCCCTGCCCTGCTGTGTTCTCGATGACGGCCGTCACGCCGCGGGTGCGGTCGAGGGCGCGGTTGACCGACTCGGCGACGCGCGCGAGACATTCGTCGACCGAAATTTCACGTAAGTGGCTGCCTGGATGGAAGTTGAGTCGGTCGAGCCCCAGCGCTTCACAGCGCGACATCTCGTCATAGAACGCCTCGCGCGACTTTTCGAGTTCCGCTTCGCCCGGATGGCCGAGATTTATAAGGTAGCCGTCGTGGGGCAGGATTTGCATCGGCGTGTAGCCGCACTCCGCGCAGGCGGCCCTGAAAGCCTCGGCCGAGGCCTGCGAAATGGGCGGCGCCGACCACTGGCGCTGGTTCTTGACGAACAGTGCGAACGCCCTGGCGCCGATGGCCAGGGCGTTGCGCGGCGCGTTCTCCACCCCACCCGACGCGCTGACATGAGCTCCGAAGTATTTCATGAGAGGTCAAATTTCCACAAAAGTAGCAAAACTCTTTGAGAGTTTGTTGCTTTTGAGTGTATAAAGTTAAGTTGTTGAGTCGCAGCGGTTGTTGCGGTGGTTGTCGCGGTGAGTTTCAATGCTTTGTTTTGGCGGTCGATAGCGATTTTGTATGGCGGTTTTTGGTGGCGGGGCTGGCAGGTATTTTTCGGGTTGTTTGGTGGAAATTTTGGGCGGAGGTTTTTATGAGGGGGCGGGGGTTAGTGGATATTTTTTGATGGAGATTTTGAGTGTTGGGGCTGGCAGGTGTTTTTCGGGGCGGGGCTTTTGAAAAAGATTTCTGGCAGAGGTTTTTTATGAGGTTAGTGAGTATTTTTGATGGATATTTTGGGTGTCGGGGGTTGATTGACGTTTTTGATGTAGGTAACAATTGTGTGAAATTGTCGAGTTTGTGGATGGGTAGTGGTGGTGTGGGAGCGTCGGGTTTTGAGAAGTGGCAGTTGTCCGGAATTGTAACACGCTGTGTTGTCGTAGATTGTATTACAATTTACGACCGAAAACGCCGCCTGCCCTGCAAATCGCTCAGTTTGCCTGCAAAGGCAGATTTTTCAGGAAGTATTTTCGAATAGCGAGTTGTAAATCTGCTTTTTCGGACACTATTTTCCACTGGTGTGCCGTTTTGCATTTGTCAAACAACTCTTTTTGATGCAGTTTTGCACGGAATCGGAGGCTGAGTTATAAGAGCTGAATAATGGTTCTGTTTCATTTTCCATGCGAACGGAGCAAGGTCGGCATTGGAGCGGAATCGGCAGAGATTGCCATGGGCCGTCTCGGATTGTCAAACTTCGTAAACGCCACGGTCTCGATTAGCATCGATAGGGGACCTTATCCACCTCGAGATCACCTCATTCGCATAGAATTCAGGGACAAGCGTTCATTTAGGCAAGTTTCCCTTTGGGCAACACTACCCCGAAGCAAAACTTTAGCCTTGCCTCCCTGCAGCTCGGCTATCCTGGCGGCATATTCCGAAAAGGGGGGGGCGTCTACGTCGCTGCCCTTGTCGATCAGCGCGTCGCGCACCGCTATACGCGAGTTGAGCGCTGCAATGAGCTTTTCTGCTAACGTTCCCATATCATTATTTTTTGTCGTTATTTACTAGCTCCTCTGCCCTGTCATTCGCCGCGTTGATAGCGGCGCGACAACTCTTGATCAGGCTCTCCTGCTTCGAGATTAGACTGTCCTTTACATCCATCATCAAATTGCGAAGAGCGTTGATTCTCGCCTCGTACATCCCGCGCAACTCGCGCCGCCCCGTGACCGCGTCCCACAGCGCGGCGACCTCGCCCAGCGAGCTTTCGAGAGCGTTGATGCGTCCGGACAGCACGAGGATCTCGCCGACAAGCCCGTCGCGAACCTATTTCAAGTCCATCACCGAGGTTTGGAATACCGTTCGCGAGGCCGATTTCCAACTTCGGAATGCCGGTCGCAAGGATTGTTGCAAGGGCTATCGCCCCCTGAATGCGTCTTTGTGTTGCGATTATTTCACCTGCCGGCGGCGGAATTAACAACGCCTCCATAGCTGCAACATTCGTCGCCTGTATAGTCTTTGCAATATTAACAGCCATATCAATAGCATTGGCGATATTCTGCGCCCTTTTCTTTTTCGCCGCAATAGCCTCCTCGCGCTTCTGTTTCTCCTCTTCGATGCGTTTCTCCTCTCGCGCCCGCATCTCCTCGATCATCAACGCATCTTCCAGACCCTCCTTTTGCTTGGCGTACAGCTCGTCGGAGGCCTCCTTTTCCGCGTCGATACGCTCAATGGCAGCGTCGACCAGGGCTGCCGTGATCTCGTTGATAGCGTCCAGGCTCGACGCAAGCACCTCACGCCGCATTTCGGTGAGCTGCTTCTCTCGCTCTAATACTTTCTCTGAAGCCTTAATCCTATTCTCGGCTTCTGTTTCAGCTATCTGCGTCACAAGTTTGGAGGCTTCCTCTTCGAGTTTTGCGCGCTCCTTAGGGTCTAAATTCGCGGCTTCGGCAGCTTTTTTCACCGTTTCGATATTGGCGAGCTGCAACTTCAGCGATTCGAGTTCAACATCTGCCTCGATTTTCATAAGCTCGTCCGCATACGCTTGCGCCGAGATTTTCCCCTCAGCATACGCTTCACGCGCTTTCTTCGGATCCTCTATCGCTGCAATATGCGCCTCGGCAATGGCTTTTGCCGTGGCCAGCTCCGTGTCCTCTATCTTGCGGGCATTGTCCAGCCGCTGCTTTGCCTCATTGTCGCGCGCTTCCCTTGCCGCTTTCGCTGCCTCGGCGGCTGCCTTTGCGTCGCGCGGCTTCCGCTTCGGCATCTTTGTTGTTATTTGTAGCGTTCTCTTTTTCTATAAGTTTATTGGTTTCAACAACCTGATTTGCCGCCTCAACGTAATTTGTGACTACATTGTCCAGATTGTCGTAAACTTCTTTGTAAGTATCTTTGATCTTTACATAACCGCCGTTCACTGCATCCTTAAACTTTTCAATGACACCCACTGCGTTACCCGCATTTAGGCCGACATCTGATACGCTTTCGGCTATCTTGGCAAACTTTACACGCGCCAATGGCAACGAACTCCAGCTGCTTGGATCGTTAACTATTCTATTAACAATCGCAAACTGCGCGGCGAGATCAGCCAATGCCAATTCTTCCGATTTTAGGGCCTGCTCGCGTTTAGCTTCCAATGCAGCGACATTATTAGCAGTCAGCTCCGCAGCCTCTTTTTCTTTTATCGCCGCCAGCTCCGCCTCGCTCGCGCCACGGCGCAAGGCGGCTGCGTAGTCATTGAGGCATTTTGTAACTATTTCATACTCACCAATTTTTCCCTTGAAATCTATCGCCTTGACCGCGCGCTCGCTGTCCTTTACCGCCTTTTCATAATTCTCATGAGCTTTTTTTGCCTTTGTGACCTCGTCGCTGTCGCGGCTAAACCATTTCACCGCTGCGATAATGCCCGTTACGAGCGCGGCAAGCGCGGCGACAATAAGCATTATCGGCAGGGCGTTCATAGCCTTGTCCAGCCCTTTTGTCGCTACCGTCGCAGTATTTGTCGCAACCGTCTCCGCGCCGGTGGCCGCAGTGTTGGCAACGGTAGCCGCCGCCTGCGCCCGCTTCAATCCGTGGAAAACTTTTTCAATAAGCAGTTGCGCTTTCATGCGCACAAAACTCTCCTTTTGCAGGTTATTTGAGGCCTGCGTCGTAACATTGACCGCCGCCTGCGCAATAGCCAGCCCTTTGGCAACCTTTTTGAACTCCTCGCCCTCCACGCCTGCGAGCTGCATGGAGTACACAAAGCCCTGCGGATAATTGCCTACATTTCTTTGAAAATTGCCAATGCTGCCGTCGAGCTCCTTAATCGATGTGTCGAGCTTGTCAATCTCGGCCTTCATGGCCTGACCCAGCGGCAAATTGCGCTGCGCCTCGGATAACTTGCGATAACTGTCGCGCAACAGCCCCAGCTTCTGCGCCATCTGATCCATCGAGCCGTCAGCAGCCTGCACCTCCTTTTGCTGCGCTTTCATTCTCGAAGTAAGTTCCGAAATCGCCAGCTTTTGCTCTGTTTCCGCGGCAATCAAATTGCGCTTCCTTGCCACATATTCGTCCTGTGTAATTGCATGGGATTGAAATTGCTTGTCGAGCGTTTTTATATGATCTTTCGTCTTTCCAAGTTCGGTTTGCGCTTCAATAAGTTTCGTTATAGTGCGAGAATAATTGCCGGTCATCGCATTTACGGCTTTTTCCAACCCCGCAGTCGTGGCTGAAAGGTTATTGTTGCTATCGGAAAGCTTGGATGTTTCGACAGCTATCTTCTGCATGACCTGTCCGTACTTTACGCCGGTGTCGTTGAATCGCTTTGAAGCCTCGTTAAACGTGTCGACATCCTTTTTTATCAGTTCCAGCTGCTTGGCCGCAGCGTTCAGCAAGCGTATGATATGCGCGTCCTATTGCCCGTCTCGACGAGTTTTATCATAAACTGGTGCTGCAATATCAGCAGCTCCTTATGTGCCTTGAAAATCGCCGACCCCAACTTGTCGCCGCCGAGAGCCTCCTGCAACGCCCGCGAGATTTCTGCCCAGTTATCGGGTTTCCTGCCGCGGAGCGCGCGGCGGTAGTCAGCTATTGTAATTTGGTGTAAAATATTCATACGGCACAACTTTCAACTCTCCAACCCTGGAAATCTCGCACATATCCCAATCCGAACAGTAATATACCGCCATCGCTGGCAAGTTTTATGTAGTACATACTTTTGTAAGAACGGAGTATGGAGAGTGTAAAAACATCACGAGGTATTGGAACAAAATATCCGTTCAAAGATACTTGCAAAGAAGTACGATCATCATGTGGTTGCCAATGTCCATCCAGAATATGGCTTGTCGCACGCATCGAACAATATCCGATTCTGCGCTGACACTGCCTCACGACATCGACATTACTCGAACATACGATAACACATCTCATACGTATCCTCTTCTGCAACTGCTTCGCAGCTTCATGCACAAACGAGAGGTCCACGCTGCATCTCAGGGTGCGATCTCTCAACATCCCGTACACACAAGAGATGCAAAAACCTGAAATCATTTTTTATAAAAAGGTACGTCAATGCAGCAAAAAATAAAATGCGTATCTTTGCTGCCATTAAAAGATTTATTTAGATCTCAGGGACAACCAGTATTGTAATTCATTTTTCAGAATTGCTGAAAAAAATATATCAGAGCAAAACAGTTGTTTCACGCCATTGCGCAGCCAACACAACCTGCAAAAAACAACCAGCAACAGCCCACATAACATGCATAGACTGTACCCTGCACAACCGAAACTCCCCACTTTTCGACGATTTCAACATCTCCGACCAGGTACGACCACAGATACAACCAGATGCGACAACAGATGTAGCAGATAACAGCGACGACCAGACACAAGATACAAAAAACGCAAAAAAAGAACACTTATACAGACACAAAAAGGAAGACTATGATAAGTGGCGTTATATTCGATATGGACGGCGTGCTGGTCGACAACCGCGAGGCGCACAGCGAGGCGTTCGTGATTTTCTGCGAGCGTTATGGCGTTGAGATGTCGCAGGAGCGGCTGCTGGCGATGTACGGGATGGGCAACGACGACATCATGCCTGCGCTGCTGCCGCGCGAGATCATCGAAAGGGTTGGCCTCGAGGCGCTTGCCGACGAAAAGGAGGCTATATACCGCGAAGTTTATGCCGACGCCATCGTTCCGACGCCGGGCCTGATCGAGTTTATCGACGACCTTCGCCGGCACGGGGTGCGATTGGCGGTGGGTTCGTCGGGGATGCGGGCCAATGTGGATTTCGTGCTGGAGAAGCTGGGCGTCGCGGCGCAGTTCGACGCTGTGGTCCACGGCGATATGGTGACGCGGCGCAAACCCGACCCTGAGATATTCCTCACCTGCTCGCAACTCATGGGAACGCCCCCCGAGGAGTGTCTGGTGTGCGAGGATTCGTTCAGCGGCATTGAGGCGGCCCGCAGCGCGGGTATGAAGGTCGTCGCGCTGGCCACATCGTTCACCCACGAGGAGCTCGCCGCGACGGATAACGACCTGATCATCAAAGATTTTCGCGAACTGTCCTGCGACAGGATAGCTACAATCCCTCTTCCCTGACGATCTTCCTGATCCTGGCTTCGAGCGCCTCCGAACCGCTTACGAGCGGCAGGCGCAAATTATTGCGTATCAGCCCCTTGATGTACAGGGCCATCTTGACCCCCGTCGGGTTGCCCTCTTCGAACATGGCGTCGGTGGCCTCCAGCAACCGCATGTAGAGGGCGGAAGCCGTAGCGACGTCGCCGTCGAATCCGGCGCGCACCATTGCGGTGAACTGCGCAGGGAAAGCGTTGGATATGACCGATATAACCCCGTCGCCGCCCAATGCTGCCAGCGGCATGGCCAGCGCGTCGTCGCCGGACAGCACCGCAAATCCCTCGGGACGCCCCTTCAAGATATGGGCCATCTGCCCCAACGTGCCGCACGCCTCCTTCACCCCGCAAATGTTCGGGACGTCGTGGGCCAGCCGTAACGTGCTGTCCACCGTAATGTTAACCCCTGTGCGCGTCGGGACGTTGTAGATTATCACCGGCGCGGGCGAGGCTTCGGCCACAACGCGGTAGTGCTCGACGAGGCCGCGCTGCGAGGGGCGGTTGTAATATGGGGCGACTGACAGAATGGCCTCAACCCCGGCCAGGTCGAGCGACGCGAGGTCGTCCACCACGTGCTGCGTACTGTTGCACCCAACGCCGACCACGAGCGGCAATCCGCGGCGGTTCGACTGTTTTATGCAGGCAATTATCTCATTACGTTCACTTTTCGACAGTGTCGGCGTTTCGGCCGTCGTCCCCAGCGCCACTAAATAGTCGACTCCCCCCTCGGTAACATGCTCCACCAGGCGGTCGAGCGCGGCAAAATCCACCGCCCCCCGATCGTCGAACGGAGTGATCAGGGCTACCCCTACCCCATTGATATTAGCTCTCATAGTCTGGCAAAAATACTTAATATTCTCAGAAAAGCGTCTGCTCCGAGGCTGTAAACGGTTCGTTTGTCGATTTTTGAACATTTTTTTCCACAGCGGTGAAATGTTCAACACCCGACGACGCGGCGGCAGACGACGATGGCGAGGCAACTGGCGGCGCAACGGCATCCGGCGGCGGCGAGGCGACCCCAAGAGAGGCGCCCCCCTGCGATGACGGCGAAGCAGCCTCATTCGCTCCGGGGGAGATCATCCGTTCGAAATCCGCTTCCGATATTATCTTCACGCCCAGTTTGGTTGCCTTTTGCAACTTGGCAGGCCCCATGTTGTCGCCGGCCAGCAGCAGGTCGACGCTGGCCGATACCGCCGAGATGTTGCGTCCGCCGTGCAGCTCGATCAACTCTTTGAGCCTGTCGCGCGAGTGGCGGGCAAATGTGCCGGAGATCACGATGCCCAGCCCCGCCAGCGACTCGGACAGCCGCGCGACCTGCTCGCTCTCCATTCGCAGCCCTGCGGCGCGCAGGCGGCCAAGAATGGCAAGGTTTTCCGCGTCGGCAAAGTATTCCGCCACGCTCTCGGCAATCCGCTCCCCCACCTCTTCGACCTCGGCCAGCTCCTGTGTCGAAGCGGCCATCACCGCATCGATACTGCCGAAATGGGCTGCGATATTTCGGGCCGTGGTCTCGCCTACAAACCTGATACCCAGCGCAAAGAGCACCCTCTCGAACGGAACGGACAGCGACTGCCGAACGCCGTCGACAATATTCTCCGCCGACTTGTCGCCCAGGCGCGGCAGCCCGGCCAGTTTTTCAGCCCGCAAGTCATAAATGTCGGCGATATTCCGCAACAGCCCCTCGCGGTAGAGCAGCGCGACGGTCTCCTCGCCCAGCCCCTTGACGTCCATCGCGCGGCGGGCGATGAAGTGCGCCATGCGGCCGATGACCTGCGGCGGGCAGTGGCCCTGATTGGGACAGTAGTGGTGGGCATCACCCTCGTAACGCACCAGCAGCGTGCGGCATTCGGGGCAGTGCGTTATAAATTCGAGCGGCGCGGCCCCTGCCTCGCGTTGCGAGACCTCGACGGAGGTGATCTTAGGGATGATCTCGCCCCCCTTTTCCACGTAGACCATGTCGCCGATACGAACGTCGAGCAGCGCGATCTGGTCGGCGTTGTGGAGCGAGGCGCGCTTGACGGTCGTCCCGGCCAGCAGCACCGGTTCCAGATTGGCCACCGGCGTTATGGCCCCCGTGCGCCCCACCTGAAAAGCCACCGAGAGCAGTCTGGTCAGCGCAGCCTCCGCCTTGAACTTGAACGCCACGGCCCAGCGCGGCGACTTGGAGGTAGCCCCCAGCCGCTCCCACAGCGCGACGTCGTTGACCTTGACCACCACCCCGTCCGTGGCGAAACCGAACGACGAGCGTTCCGTGTCGATGCGCCGGATATATTCCAGCACGCTTGCGCCGTCCGGACAGAGTACCATCGTGTCCGAAATCTTGAAACCCCACTCGCGCGCCCGTTGCAGGTTCTCCCAGTGGGTGGCCGCTGGCAGAGCGTCGCCCATCATGTAATAGAGGTAGCAGTCGAGCCCGCGGCCCGCCACGACGGCCGAGCTCTGCTGTTTGAGCGTTCCGGCGGCGGCGTTGCGCGGATTGGCGAACAGCGGCTCCCCGTTCTGCTCGCGCTCGCGGTTGAGGCGGTCGAACGAGGCGTAGGGCATCACGATCTCGCCCCGCATCTCGAAATGGACCGGATAGCCCTCGCCCATAAGTTGCAGCGGAACGGAGCGTATGGTGCGCACGTTGGCCGTCACGTCGTCGCCCGAAACGCCGTCGCCGCGGGTGGCGGCCTGCACCAGCCGGCCGTTCTCGTAGGTCAGGCTGATGGCAGTGCCGTCGAATTTCAGCTCGCAGACATACTCCACCGGCCCCGTCTCGCGTTCGACGCGGTTGAAAAACTCGCCCAACTCCTGCTCCGAATAGGTATTCGCGAGCGAAAGCATCTGATAGCGATGTTTTACGGTGGCAAATTCCGCCGTCAGGTCGCTGCCCAGACGGTTGGTCGGCGAGTTGGGGTCGTCGTACTGAGGATGCTCGCGTTCAAGCGTTTGCAGCCGTTCGAGCAGCAGGTCGAACTCGCGGTCCGAAATGGTCGGACTGTTGAGCACGTAATATTGATGGTTGTGGCGGTTGATCTCTTCGCGAAGCCGCCGTATTTCATCAGGCATGGGGTCGGGTTGGGTTATATTTGGGTTGTCGGGGTTAGGTCGGGTCGGAGTTGTGTTGTCTGATTTGGGTCGCATTTAAGTTGTCGAGTTTGGGTTTGGGTTTGGGTTTGGGTTTGGTCTTGATCGGGGTTGCCTTGGTTGGGTTACGTTTGAGTTGTCGGGTTTGGGTTGAGTATGGTCGGACTGTTTATTGAGCACGTAATATTGTTATGGATGTTGATCTCTTCGCGAAACCGCCGTATTTCATTTGGCTTGGGTTTTGATTGGGGGTGGCTTGTTTGGGTTACGTTTGAATTGTGCTTGAGTTGACTGGTTTGAGTGTGAGAAGGGTAGTTTTATATGGTCGGACTGTTGAGCACATAATATTAATAGTTATGGCGGTTGTTCCCATTGCAACGCCACCGTATTTCATCCTGCATATGGTCGGGGTCGGGTTGGGCTTGAGGTGCATTGTGGTTGAGTTATCAGATTTGACGCCATTGTTTGGCTGCTTTTGTCATCAGGCTGCGCCGCACATTAGGCGCGGGGTTTAACATATTGATAAACAGTTAATTTGTGTTTTACATATCTCAAACAACTCACGACAAAGATAAGCAAAAGATTTCGCAAAGGTAGCAAAATCGGGTGGAATATGGTAAGTCTTTGGTAATTAGGTTTGGTAAGCATTGTTTCGCTGTATTCTTCCATTCGGTCAAAAAGCAGAATAAAGAGTAGTTACGCGAAAGTTTTGCTACCTATCCGCTGCCTTTTTTATTTGCCGGACGGTATAAAAAAGACAACCTGAAACCACAAAGAACACTTGTTTTTCTTCAAACTCCGTCCCAAAAATAACGCTTTTTTCCCAAGAAAACGGGAAAGATGGATTTTGGGGGTGAAAACAAGAGTTTGTTTCGCTATTCAGCCATATTTTACATGGCTTCAAATAACTCTGTATCAAGTAATTTTACACTTTAAAAACAGAGTTATGCAACAGGAAGTTAAGGTGTCGTTCTACCTGAAAAAGAACGAAACGAAAGAGGACGGCAAATGTCCCGTCATGACGCGGCTTTCCATCGGTAAATTCTCCGAAATAACGTTCAGCATGAAGATGGCCGTCCCCGTATCCTTATGGGCTTCGGGACGTGCAACGGGGAAAAGCCTCGCGGCAATCGAAATCAACCGCAGGTTGGATGAAATCAGGGCATCCGCCCTGTCGCACTACCGCGAACTGTCCGCCGTCAGGGAAAATGTAACCGCCGACGATGTGAAAAATGTCCTGCTGGGTATGGCTTTCGGACAGGAAACCTTGTTGGCCTATTTCCGTACCCACAATGAGAATTTCGACAAGCGCGTAGGCGTGAACCGCAAGAAGGGGTCGGCTCAATCCTATTGGTGCGCCCTCGGCCACCTTACCAAGTTCCTCAAAGCAAAGTATAAACTTTCGGATATTCCTTTTACCGCATTAGATAAATCGTTTATCGAAAAATACGACCTTTATTTGCGGATAGAGTGCGGATTATCATTGGGAACTATTGTAGTGCAGACCACCCGCCTGAACACGATTGTCGGTTATGCGGTAGCCGAAGGAATCATCACCGCCAACCCTTTTGCCGGATACGAACCGGAACGTCCCGAACGCCAACAAAAGTACCTGACCCGCGAGGAGCTGGACAGGTTGATGACCACTCCGCTGACGTGTCCGAAGCACTATCTGATTCGCGACCTGTTCCTGTTTTCATGTTACACGGGCATCCCTTACGGGGATATGCGCCGATTGACGGACGATGATATTTCCATCGCCGGGGACGGGGAAGTTTGGATAAAGTCCCAACGTGAAAAAACAGGAATGGATTATGAAATTCCCCTGCTGGCGCTTCCCTTGCAAATCCTCGAACGATACAGGGGAACGGCATCCAAAGGACGGTTGCTGCCGATGTATGATAATACAACCATGAACAGGGAACTGAAACGGATTGCCAAAACGTGCGGCATCGACCGCCATCTGGTTTTCCACGCCGCACGACATACCTATGCCAGCGAAATTACGCTGTCGCAGGGCGTACCCATCGAAAGCGTCAGTCGAATGCTCGGCCACAGCCGGATAACAACGACACAGATTTACGCAAAGATTACCGATGATAAAATAGACGAAGACATGAAAGCGTTGGAAGAACGGATTGCCGGACGGTTTCAATTTGCAGTATAACAATTTAATATTTTCAATTATGGAAACGAAAGACAAACAAAACATAATCAACAGCAGCGAGAAACGCCGCAGCACCTTTGCCGTCCTCTTTTACATCAACCGGACGAAAATCCGCAAGGACGGCTTATGCCAGTTATTATGCAAGGTAAGCATTGATGCCGAATCGGAACAAATAGGAACCAAAGTATCCGTTGAACCATCCGTATGGAATCCGGCGGAAGGACGCGCCGCAGGCCGCAGCCGCAACGCCCTTGAAGTGAACAGGGCTATCGACCGTCTGACGGAACAGATAAAAAAGCATTACGAAGAAATCAGGCGGAACCTCGGATTTGTAACAGCCGAACTTGTCAAGAACGCATTGAAGGGTATCGCGCAGAAGCCACTTACGCTGATGAAACTCTTTGAGGAACACAACAACGAGTTTCAAAAACGGGTCGGCGTTGACCGCAAAAAAGAGGCTTACGAGAGTTATTTGAACTCGTACAAGCACCTTTCGGCATTCCTGCGGAATAAATTAGACACGGACGATGTAACGCTCCGCAGCCTGAACCGCAACTTTTACGATGCCTACGACCTCTTTTTGCGGACAGACCGGGGTTTGATGCAGAAAAGCGTACACCAGCAGTTGTACAACCTCAAAAAGATGACCAAACGGGCGGTCAGCCAGGGAACGCTCCGGCGCGACCCCTACCACAACATCTATCCCGAACTGCCGCCGCTGCGGAGCCGCCACCTCAAAATGGAAGACCTTGAACGGCTGATGCAGTGCCGTATCGACATCCCCA
>JAIRQC010000044.1 GCA_031256675.1 Rikenellaceae bacterium | reverse complement strand
GCGCCTTGGCGGCCTGCTCGCGAAGCGCCGCCACACTTTTGGCCGTCTCCTGCTCGATGCTCTCGAGTTCTGACTTTTTGGCCTTGAAGTCGATCTTGCGGTCGTCGATCACGGCCTGCGCATCTTCGATCATCTTTTTCTTGACCTTGACCTCGGCCGAGTACTCTTTAAGCCGCTTTTCACCCAGCTCAATTTCAAGGTTTTGGAACTCTATCTCTTTGGACAGCGCGTCGAACTCGCGGTTGTTGCGCACGTTGTTCTGCTGCTCCTGATAGTGCGTGATAAGTATCCTGGCCTGCTCGATCTCGCCCTTGCGCTGATTGGCAAGCATCCCGAGCTGTGTGATCTCCTCGCCGATGTTCTTGATGCGGGTTTCGAGCCCTTCGATCTCATCTTCAAGGTCTTGCACCTCCAGCGGCAACTCGCCCTTGACCTTTTCTATCTCGTCGACGCGGGAATCTATCTTTTGAAGTTCGTACAGCGCGATGATTTTTTCCTCCATCGAGTAATCAGCCACTTCGGCGGCCCTTCTCTTTGACGTTGCCATCTGTTTCTATATTAGGTAATTGACCGGATTGATCGAATTCTTGCTCTTGTGAACTGCAAAAGTAGGAAATTTTTTCCGAATTACCTCATACAAAATCTCCGTCGCGCAACTTTCGCTCTCGAAATGGCCGATGTCGGCGATTGTCAACTCGCGGTCGGCCTCCAAAAAGTTGTTGTACTTGAAGTCGGCGGCAAGATAAAGTTCCGCCCCCGAGGCTTTTGCCAGTGCGATCATCGAGGCGCCGCTGCCGCTGCTAAGGGCCACGCGCTGCACGGCATCATGATTTATTGCACTGTGACGCAGGGCTTTAAGCCCGAGTTTATCCTTGACTTCGCGTAGAAAGTCCACGGTATTGCGCGGCGCAGGCAGATGGCCCACGATGCCGAAGCCGACCGTCTCGCTGCCCTGTTGCGGTTCGAGTATTGCTTCTTCCCGTACGCCGAAGAGCGCAGCCAGCCAGTGACTTAACCCGCAGGGAGCTGCATCAAGGTTTGTGTGGGCTGCGTATAGTGCAATGTCGTGGCGAATGGCGCGCTCCACTACCCTTTCGACATAACTGGCGCCCGTGATGCGTTTCAGAGGGTTGAACACCACCGGATGGTGGGCGACAATTATCCCTGCGCCAAGCGAGATCGCCTCATCCACAGTTGCTTCTGTGACGTCGACGCAGAGCAGCGCCGCGTCGACCTCACGCTCCGGCCGACCTGCAATCAGCCCCGAATTGTCAAACGACGCCTGCAACGCCAGCGGGGCGAATGCCTCCACCGCGTCGGTTATCTCCCTGATTTTCATTGCTTAAAAAAGTGTCTGCTCGAATATGTTCATCACCTGCGCCTCGCTTTTCGCCTCTTTTTTCGGCGCGGACTTGGCGGCCTTAGTCTGGGCTGTCGGAGCGGTCTCTGTAACGTTCTCGGCGATAGCTTCCTGCGCGGCGTTCGGCTTGGCAACAGGTTGCCGTGCCGGTTCGGGCGCAACATCGACTGCCGGTTCGGGCCCGGCCATAACTTCGGGCGCAGGCCCCTTGATCTCCTCTTCGGCCGGTTTCTCTATATTATATATATTATAATGTATAGCCGTCGAAGTCTCCGTCTCGAGCGTTTCTGGGGTTTCTTGCGAGGATTCGAGAATCACCTCGCCCAGGCGCAACTCCTGCCGCACCTCCATCAAAATGGCCTTTATTCGGATGAGCTGCTCGATGACCTCGGCGTTCTTTTTTTCGCCCGTGAGGTTGGCTTTCAGGCGTTTCTGCACGCCGTCGAGCTTCATCTTCTGTTCTTTCGAGAGGTGGTATATGAGTTTGAGGTTCTCGACGTCCTCGGGAGTAAACATTCGGTTGCCCTTTTTATTTTTGTGGGGTTTGAGAATGTCGAACTTTTTCTCCCAAAAACGGATCAGGGACGGGTTGACGTCGAGCATTTCTGCGACCTCGCCCATCGAATAGAATACTTTTCTATTAACCTGATTCATAGTGTAGCTGTGAAATTCATCGCAAGATAAGGATTAATTAAGATTTTTCATACCTTTGATGCAAAAAAAATTATTTTGCACATATGAAATTTATTGTCCGCGGCGTGGTCGAAGGCGGCAGGAGGCTGGGCCGCGAGCTCGGTTTTCCGACTGCCAATATCAACATATACAGCGAATTGGACGCTCCGCTCGGAGTTTATGCGGCGCTCGTTTCGGTGGTCGAAAACGCCGAAACGGGCATCGAAAAAAAATTTGGCGCGGTGACCAATTTTGGCGTTAAACCAACCGTTTCTGACGATCCGGCGACCGAAATCCGCACTCTCGAAACTCACATTCTCGACCTTTGCCTCCCGCCCGGCGAGGAGCTCTACGGACGGACGATCACTGTCGAATTGCTGCGTTTCATCCGCCCCGAAAAAAAATTCACCTCGCTCGACGAACTGCGCCGGCAGATCGCCGAAGATTGCCTCCGTGCGCGCGAAATTTTGGCGGAAACGGCGGCGATTTGACGGAAAAGCCCTATCTTTGCGGGCAAAAATCGAAAATTAGTCATGTTCATAGAGAATTTACCCTACAAGGTGGCCGACATTTCGCTCGCGCCGTGGGGTCGCAAGGAGATCGAGATAGCAGAAAAGGAGATGCCGGGGCTGATGGCCGTGCGGCGTAAATACGCCTCGCAGAAGCCGTTACGTGGCGCGCGCATCATGGGCTCGCTCCACATGACCATTCAGACGGCGGTGCTTATCGAGACGCTGGTCGAACTTGGCGCCGAGGTACGCTGGTGCAGTTGCAACATTTTCTCGACGCAGGATCATGCCGCGGCAGCCATCGCCAAGGCTGGTGTGGCGGTCTTCGCATGGAAGGGCGAGTCGCTCGAAGACTACTGGTGGTGCACCGCCATGGCGCTCACTTTCAGCGACGGACAGGGGCCGAACCTCATCGTCGACGACGGAGGCGACGCGACGCTGCTTATCCACAAGGGTTTCGCTGCCGAGAACTACCCGAAGGCGCTTGATTACGAACCAGGCAGCCATGAAGAGGCCGTTATCCTCGCCACGCTCAGGACTTTACTGGCCGAGGACGGCGACAAGTGGCATCGCACGGTGGCCGAGTGGCAGGGGGTTTCGGAGGAGACCACCACGGGGGTTCACCGCCTTTACCAGATGAAGGATCGCGGCGAGTTGCTCGTGCCGGCCATCAACGTAAACGATTCGGTGACAAAGAGCAAGTTCGACAATCTGTACGGCTGCCGCGAGTCGCTGGCCGACGGCATCAAACGTGCGACGGATGTGATGATCGCCGGTAAAGTGGTGGTTGTCTGCGGTTACGGCGACGTGGGCAAGGGTTGCGCCCGCAGTATGCGCTCATACGGGGCCCGCGTGATCGTCACCGAGATAGACCCGATCTGCGCGTTGCAGGCCGCAATGGAGGGCTTCGAGGTGAAGCCTGTCGAGGAGTGCCTCGGCGAGGGCAATATCTACGTCACGACCACCGGCAACCGCGACATAATCACCCTCGAACACATGCAGGCCATGCGCGACCAGGCCATCGTCTGCAATATTGGCCACTTCGACAACGAGATACAGATGGAGCGTCTCGAATCGCTCGCTGGCGTTGCAAAGGTGAACATTAAACCTCAGGTAGACAAGTACACATTCCCCGACGGCCACGCTATTTTCATTCTTGCCGAGGGCCGTCTGGTGAACCTCGGCTGCGCCACCGGCCACCCGTCGTTCGTGATGAGCAACTCGTTCACCAACCAGACGCTGGCGCAGCTGGAGCTCTGGGCCAAGCGCGGCAAACTTGCCCGCGAGGTCTACCGTCTGCCCAAGGAGCTTGACGAGGAGGTGGCGCGGCTCCACCTCGAAACCATCGGGGTGCGCCTGACCCGCCTGACCCCCTCGCAGGCCGACTACATCGGCGTGAGTGTCGACGGGCCATACAAGGCCGAACATTACAGGTATTAAATCCGTCTATTGCGAGGGCGCAGCCCCGAAACAATCAGGTGAGGCGTTCCTGATTGTTTCGGGGTTGCGCCCTCGCAATAACAAAAAGCCCCCGCTTTTCCGGCACAGGATTTGCAATTATAAATTTTTTTTATAATCTTTGCGGTGATTATTGACAAAACACAATGATCGCCCATTCGATATGACCATAATTCAGCTTGAATATCTTGTCGCTGTGGCCAATAACGGGAGTTTCTCGCTGGCAGCCGACCAGTGCTTCGTCACGCAACCCTCGCTGAGCGTCCAGATCCGGAACCTCGAAGAGGAGCTGGGGGCCGTGCTGCTCGACCGCACCAAGAAGCCGGTAGTCCCGACCGAGATAGGCCGTCTGGTCATCGAGAATGCCCAGAAAGCGCTCAAATCGTTCCACTACGTCAGGGAGGGGGTGAACGAGGCGCGCAGCGAGGTGGCAGGGATGCTGCGCCTGGGCATGATCCCCACCGTGGCCCCATATATGCTGCCGCGGCTGCTGCCCGCATTTTCAGAGCGTTACCCAAAGGTGGAGCTCGACGTTGTGGTGCGCACCACGCCGGAGATCGTCGCCGAAATTGCTCGCGACGCCATCGACGCGGCCATCGTTTGCAGCGGCACAACCCCCTCGAACCTCGTCGAACAGGAGCTGTTCGACGACCGCTTCCTTGCATACGTTTCGCCGCTTAACAACCTGAGCGAGAGGAGCTCCATACGCATCGAGGACGTCAAGCCGAAGGAGTTGCTCATACTTTCCGAACGCCACTGCCTGCGCGACCAGGTGATCGAACTGTGCCGTCTCAAACGCAACCACCGCTCGCCGTACAACGTTGCCGGCGACTCGCTCGAAACGCTGATGCACATCGTCGACGCCACCCCGACGCTGACCATAATTCCCGAAATGGCAGCCCGTTACGTCGACGAAAAGCGTTGCGACAACATCAAAACGCTGGCCAAAGGGGCCACTTCGCGCAAAATCGCCATCGTCGTGCGCCGGACTTATGTCAAAAAGACCCTCATCAAGGCCCTGGGCGATGTGGCTGCCGAGGTTATGAAGTAAGTTTGCTATTAAGGCAAATAAGTGTTACCTTCGCAGGATAAAACGAAAAACCTTAACAAGTTTCGATGAATAAACTTTCGCAAACCATAGTAGAGGCGATCCGCGACAAAAAAGGCAGGGGCGTCATGACGCTCGACCTGTCGATATTCGACGGGGCAATCTGCGACACGTTCGTCGTCTGCAATGCCGACTCCACGACGCAGGTGGCGGCCATCGCGGCAGGCGTGGAAGAAAAGGTCAGAGAGGAGCTCGGCGAAAAGGTCTGGCGCGTCGAGGGAACGACCAACGCAATCTGGGTGGCAATGGATTACGGCGACGTGATGGTGCACATCTTTCAAACCGAAGCGCGGGGGTTCTACCGCCTCGAAAGCATGTGGGCCGACGCCCCGACGGAAAGTTTTCCGGATGAGTAAACTGGCCGATTTCGTATCCGAACAGGCTGTTTTCGAATAATTATAGCATAAAACAAACATAAAGTATGGCAAATCAGACGCCACAACCGCCGTCCCTGCCCCGCCCTCCGCAACATCCCAGGAAAAAGGGGGGCACGATAAATATTCTCTGGATATACGCCCTCGCCGCGGCGGCTATCATCGGCTGGAATTTCCTCGGCAGCAGTTCCTCGCCCGTTCAGAGCAACTGGCGCGACACGGAGTGGCTGATTGACAGCGGCTATGTCGCAAAGATAGAGGTCATTAACGGCAAAACGGCCGAGGTATACCTTAAAAAAGACTCGATGCGTCGGGCCGTCGAACTGCTGTCGAAGGTGGACGCGAAGAGGTACAAGGAGATGCCTGCCGAGGCCGAGCAGGTGCAGCTTGTGTTTAATTTAGGGTCGTTAACTATCTCGCCAGTAAAAAACAGCGAGTTCGTAACCAAGCGAGGCAACACGGTCGATGCGGAGTTTCGCGATCGCAACAGCATCTGGCGCGAGGTGCTCGGAATACTGCCGTTTCTGCTGCTCATCGGCTTCTTTTTCCTGATTACGCGCGGCATGACCCGCGGCGCAGGAGGCACGGGCGGGGTTTTCAACGTCGGCAAGGCCAAAGCGCAGATGTTCGACAAGGATACCCAGACCCACATCACATTCAAGGATGTGGCCGGGCTCGAAGAGGCCAAAGTGGAGATCATGGAGATCGTCGACTTCCTCAAACGGCCCGAAAAATATCGCGATCTGGGCGGCAAAATTCCAAAGGGGGCGTTGCTGGTCGGCCCTCCCGGAACTGGTAAAACACTGCTGGCCAAAGCGGTGGCCGGCGAGGCCAATGTGCCGTTCTTTTCGATAAGCGGTTCGGATTTTGTCGAGATGTTCGTCGGCGTCGGCGCTTCGCGCGTGCGCGACCTGTTCAGGCAAGCCAAAGAGAAGGCCCCATGCATCGTGTTCATAGACGAGATCGACGCTATCGGTCGCGCCCGCGGGCGCAACGTCGGATACTCGTCTAACGACGAACGTGAGAATACTCTCAATCAGCTGCTTACCGAGATGGATGGCTTCGGCACCAACGCCGGCGTGATCATTCTCGCTGCCACCAACCGCGCCGACATCCTCGACAAGGCGTTGATGCGCGCCGGACGTTTCGACCGTCAGATCGAGGTCGGCCTGCCCGACATCAAGGAGCGCGAGGAGATATTCAACGTCCATCTTAAAAACTTGAAACTCAACGATAAACTCGATCGCAGTTTCCTCGCCAAGCAGACCCCCGGCTTTTCGGGCGCCGACATCGCCAACGTCTGCAACGAGGCTGCCCTGATTGCGGCGCGCAACAACAAACAGTCGATCGACAAGGAGGATTTTCTGAGCGCCATCGACCGGATTGTCGGCGGCCTCGAACGTAAGAACAAGATAATCACCCCCGAAGAGAAACGGCTTATAGCCTATCACGAGGCCGGTCACGCCACGGTCAGTTGGATATTGGAGCACACCCACCCGCTGATCAAGGTGACGATCATCCCGCGCGGCAAGGCCCTCGGAGCGGCATGGTACCTGCCCGACGAGCGGCAAATAACTACCCGCGAGCAACTTATGGAGGAGATTGCCGCAACGCTGGGCGGTCGCGCGTCGGAAGAGATTTTCTTCGGCAAGATGTCCACCGGCGACCTGAGCGACCTCGAAAAGGCCACCAAAACGGTCTACGCAATGGTGACGGTCTACGGCATGAGCGCCCTCGTCGGCCACCGCAGCTACTACGACTCGACCGGCCAGAGCGACATGTCGCTCACCAAACCGTATAGCGAGCAAATGGCGCAGGATATTGACAATGAGACCAAAAAACTCATCGACGAGGCTTACCTCATGGCGCGTCGGGTGATAGTCGCCCACCGCGCAGGGCTCGAACAGCTGGCCGAACGGTTGCTGGAAAAAGAGGTGGTCTTCACGGAGGATATGGTCGAGATTTTCGGCGAGCGCAAGGCTGCCGCATCGGCATGGTTGGCTTTGGAGGCTGGCGGCGCGGCTCCCGCTGTCATTCAGGCAAAGGAGGCAAAGGCCGGCCAGGCTAAGGCTAAGGGTAAGTGGTCGAAGAAAACGACCGCCGCTCCCGAGAGGGAACCATCAGAAACAGCTGCCGCTCCGACGGCCCAGTCGGTCCAGCAGGTTCAGCCGGAACTGTCGGCCCAGCCTGTTCAGCCGAAAAAACGGGGCAGAAAGCCATCCGTAAAGGTCGAAAGTGCGACGGAAACGGTTCCCGCGCCCGCTCCCGTTCCTGCCCGCAAACATGGCCGTCCCGCCAGGATCAAGGCCGAAACGACCGAAACGAAAGCCCCTGCCCAAAAGCGGGTAAGGCGCAAAAAAAGCGAATAGTACGGGCGACCGACCGACAATACGCCGGTCGGTCGCCGTCGTAAAAGTGTTGTGGATTATCCTCTTGGAGGTTAACAATGCCCTTTTCGCGCCTCGGCTGAATCACACTTGCGCAGAGCTCTGCCGAGGCGCAGCAGGAGGGCGGGCATATTTTTACCGGCCAAATAATTTCGGCAGAAAAACCGGACAAATTTTTAACGGATGAAACTGTTCGACCGCAATTTTCTTGTTCGCACGCTGAGCGGGGCGCTGCTCGTGGCGGTAGTCGTCGGGGCTGCCTTGCTGAGCCGCTGGACGTTCTTCGCGCTGCTGCTGGTGGTTATGGCGGGCTCGACGGTCGAATTTCATCGTCTCGCGCGCGCCGGAGGGCTGCACCCGCAACGCCGCTATACGCTGGTTGTGAGCGTGTTGTTCGTCGCTTTGAACATGGGCGTTGCGACAGGCGAGGTGCATCCCGTGTTTTTGCTTCTCATGTTGCCGCCGCTCACCGCGATCCCTGTTGTGGAGCTCTATCGCCACAGCGAACGCCCGACAGCCGATATTGGCGCATCGTATATGTCGCTGATTTACATTGCACTACCCATTGCGTTACTTTGCTATCTGCCGTTTATGGGCCACGGCGACGGCAGCGAATTTGAGGCGGGCCGCTACAACGGACAGCTTTTTCTATACTATATATTTATATTGTGGGCCAACGACGTAGGGGCCTATATTTTCGGCGTGCTGCTGGGCCGTCACCGGATTTTCGAGCGTCACTCGCCGAAAAAATCGTGGGAGGGCTTCTTCGGCGGGCTCATCCTCGCCACGACTTTGGGGGCGTGGATCGGCGGGCCGCTGCTGAAACACAGTATGGTTTCAGGCGCGATATTCGGCATTATCGTCTCTGTAACCGGACTTTACGGCGACCTTGTCGAGTCGATGCTCAAACGGGCAGCCGGGGTGAAGGACTCAGGGGCGATCATGCCCGGACACGGGGGATTTCTCGACCGCTTCGATGCGATGCTCGTTTCGGCCCCGTTCGTATTCGTGTTTTATGTTATATTTTTCATGCGATGAAAATTCACAAAGAGGGACGTAACATCATCATGGGCAGCCTGATAGCTACGACTGTCGTCAGCGGCGCTTCGCTCTACCTGCTGCCTGGATGGTTGTTTCAGACACTGTTTATCGTTTCGTTTTTGCTTTTTTTGTTCGTTCTGGCATTTTTCCGCGAGCCCGACCGGCGAAAGGCTGCCGCCCGTGACGTCTCGATGATTTACGCTCCGGCTGACGGTAAAGTTGTTGTGTGCGAGGAGGTTGTCGAACGGGAGTTTTTTGACGGCGAGCCGCGGATACAGGTTTCGGTGTTCATGTCGCTGACCAACGTCCATGTCAACTGGTTTCCCGTTGGCGGTAAGATCCTATATTTCAGGCATCATCATGGCGATTACACCGTGGCCTGGCACCCCAAATCGTCCGAAGAGAACGAGCGCACGACTACTGTCGTCGACGCCGGTCGACACAGAATACTGTTCAGACAGATAGCAGGTTACGTGGCGCGCCGCATCATATTCTACGGCAGGGAAGGAGATGTGGTCAAACAGTGCGACCAGTGCGGTTTCATCAAGTTCGGCTCGCGCATAGACCTGCTGTTGCCCGTTGACAGTGAGATACTTGTCAAGATCGGCGACAAGGTCAGGGGGACGCGGACGCCGATCGCAAGACTGAAATAGCGATGGCCCGACTGTATAAATATATTATAGGTATCGCCGGGGTTGCCCTCGCGGCCTTTCTGGTGTGGTATTTTTCGAATGTGGTGGCCTATATCCTGATCTCGGCAGTCTTTGCGCTGTTGGGTAAGCCACTGGTAGACTGGATGATGCGTATGCGCATCGGCCGCCTCGACATGAACCGCAATCTGGCGGCCCTTGTCGCGTTGTTGCTCTTGTGTTCGGCGGTGGTGGGGCTGATGTTGCTGTTCGTGCCGGTAGTCTTCGGTACGCTTAACAATCTGTCGGGCATTGACTTCGCCCGACTGCAAACCTCGCTGCACGCCCCTCTGGCCTCGTTGCAGGAGTGGCTCAACGCGACGTTCGGCGTCACGGAGAGCGATTTTTCGGTGACGGACAACGTCGCCGGACGCATAACGGCCTTCGTCAACGGCGACCATATCGGCCAGCTGCTTACTACGCTGATGTCCACCACGATAGATACGCTCGTGGCCGTCGGATCGATACTGTTCATCACGTTTTTCTTTCTGCGCGAAGACAAACTGTTCAACAACATGGTGGTGGCCATCTTCCCAAGCCGCTACGAGCAGAATATCAACCATGCGATGCGAACGGTTACCGACCTGCTGGTCAAGTATTTCATTGGATTGATGATCGAGTCGCTGCTGTTCACGCTTGCGCTCGCCGTGACGTTGATCTGCTTCGGGCTGCCGGTGAAAACGGCCTTCTTCATGGGGCTTATCGTCGGGATTCTCAACGTGATACCATACATCGGCCCGATCATCGGCGGCGTGATCTGCGTTTTGATGGGGGCCATCGACCCGATAGCCGGCGCGACCTTCGGCGACATGGTACTGATCATCGGCGGCTCGGTGGTGGGGCTTAAAATACTCGACATGTTTGTGTTACAGCCGCTGCTCTTCTCGGGTCGAGCGGCGGCCCATCCGCTCGAGATTTTCCTTGTGATACTTATCGCGGGCAGCGTGGCGGGGGTAATGGGGATACTGCTGGCCATCCCTGCCTACAACGTTATCCGCGTGTTTGCCAAGGAGTTCTTCAACAATTTCCGGCTGGTGCAGCGGCTCACCGAGAATATATAATGCAGGGCAAAACGACAACATAGCCGGAACGCAGTTGAAGCATGTCAAATAAATCCTTCAACTGCGTTTATGTAATATGAATGCGAGCAGTGGAGTGGGCAATGTATTGGAGTGGTGCGTGGACTGTTATGACGGCAGTTGTTCCGACCGCGTGGATAGCGGCAACTGGGATCGCGGTGCGAGCCACTGCCATGTTGCTTTTAAGCGCTGTGGCATCCGGCCAGCCATCTCAATTTTCGTGTCATTCTCGTCCCACTATATTGCTATTATAGCTACCAGGTGCATTGAGTTTTTGACGATCCTACGGCATCGCCATCGCTGCTCCCGTCATATTATGTAACCTCATCTAATCGAACAGCTGCCCATGTATTTGTATCAGTCATAATGGTTACCGCAGTTGGCCGCATAAACCCACTCTTTTTTGATCAGCAGACGATACTTGCGGCCAGCTGCCGTATTCTGCTTTGTTTCACATTCCCCCACGAAACACATTCCACCAGAAAATTAGTCCACTTTTTGTTGTATGACGGATTATTGCTTTCCACTGGCTCTCTGTCACTTCATACTTGCCGATATAAAATCCCTGCATGGCTTTCGTTGCCCTCGACACACCAATGCCATGCTATCAGGATTCCACCCCTCGCCATTTTTCTGTGCCTGCGGCGCACTGCAATGGCAAAAACTGCAACAAATGTTGCGGTAATCTTTCAATATGGTTGGTTTTTATGCCAACTCCACGTCAGGGGCAAAATCGGGTGCGACTAAACGGCGACCCTCGCCGAGCGTGAAACGCAGATAGGTTATCGGCACACCGCGCAACAGATATTGCTCCTCGTAGGCGGTACTGATCGACAGCAGCTCGTCGGCAAACCCCGTGCCATATATGTCGTCGCAGGCCGCCTCGACAGACAGGCCGTTGGCCTGCGCCACGGCGAGAGTGTAGAGATGGAGATGGCGGCTGTCGGTTTTGAGATGCACCGCGCCGCAGGGCTGCAGGAACGAAGCGTACTGCGCGAGGAACGACGGGGCGGTCAACCGCTTCTTTATGCGGTTCTTGCGTAGCTGCGGGTCGGGGAATGTGATCCAGATCTCGCTCGCCTCGCCCTCGCCGAAGAACGAGCCGATGAACTCGATGCGCGTGCGCAAAAAGGCGACGTTCGCAAGCCCCTCTTCCGTCGCACTCTTGGCCCCGCGCCACATCCGCGCCCCCTTGATGTCGACGCCGATGAAATTCCGTTCGGGGAAACGCCGCGCCATAGCGACGGTGTATTCGCCTCGTCCACAGCCCAGTTCGAGAACGATTGGGTTGTCGTTGCCGAAAAAATCCGCACCCCAGCGCCCCTTCAACGGATGATCGCGCCGGAAAATCTCCTCGAACGCCGGCTGCACCATGCACTCGAAAGTCAGATTTTCGGCAAACCGTTTCAACTTGTCCTTGCCCATGCTATCTGTTCTCGAACACCAGCCCCACGCAACGCACGCCGCGCACGGTGCATTCGGGCGTGAAAACGAAACGGTACTCCCCTTCCCTCCGCAGCCTCACCTTGTGACGGTAGAGCGTGCGATATTCGCCCCGCCGCAGAGCCTCGGGGTCGGGACGCAACATGACCGTTTCGCTGATTGTCAGCGTGTCGGGGGTAATGGTGGCGACCGTTACGCCGAACTCCGCCGGGTCGGGCGGCGTATTGAAAACGGCCAGGTTGACCGCCAGCGACAATTCGTACAGCGTCGTTGTGTCGGTATTGTGCCACACGGCGCTAATGCTGTCGCCCGGCTCCCACCCGCGCGGGTCAATGCCGCCGGCAAAGAACATCATCCCCGACGTACTGCCGCAGGAAACCAAAATAAGTGCAAGCGCGCTGACTGTCAAATGCTTCATGCTGTCTTATCTATTGCCGTTACCCGACGGGCCGTTCCCGCCTGAACCCGAACCGTTGCCCTTGCCGCCTCTGTTCGCGTGCTTGTAGTTATTTCTGTTCGACCTGTCGCCACGCCCCTGCCCCTGTTGCTGTGGACGTCCGCCCCGAGAGCCGCCACGTCCGCCGGCGGAGTGGCCGCGTCCCTCGCGCTTGACGTCGAAACGGGTGATGCTGCCCTCCTCGATCGCGCTCACGTAGCCCAGTTTTTTCTCCTCAGGGGCGGCCTCTTCGACGAGCCGCTCGGCTTTTTTGCCGCGACGGTTGATCTCGATGATCTCCTTGACACGTGCCAGAGGCAGCGTGACAAGCCCCGCCATCTCGTGCTGACTGGTCGAGAAGGTGATCGTGCCGCCCAAAATGTCGTTCTTGACGGCGTAGTAGTCGCCGTTGAGGGTTTGCAACGGCTGGTTCATGCGCGGAAATTCGCGCCGTGCATCCATATATGCGTCGAACTCGTAGCCCAGGCAGCATTTGAGTTTGTCGCACTGTCCGGCCAGCTTCTGAGGGTTGAGCGACAACTCCTGCGTCCGGGCGGCGTTGGTCGTAACCGACACAAAATTAGAGACCCACGAGGCGCAGCACAACTCGCGTCCACACGAGCCCAGGCCGCCTATACGCCCTGCCTCCTGCCGCGCGCCGATCTGTTTCATCTCTATCTTGATGTGGAACTGCTCGGCAAGTACCTTGATCAGTTCGCGGAAATCGACGCGCTCGTCTGCGATGTAATAAAAAATGGCCTTGATGCGGTCGCCCTGATACTCCACGTCGCCGATCTTCATGTCCAGCCCCATCTCGGCGGCGATCTGGCGCGCGCCGATCATCGTTTCGTGTTCGAGTGCGATGGCCTCCTGCCATTTCTCGATGTCGTAGGGTTTGGCCTTGCGGTAGACCTTGCGAAACTCGCCGTTCTGGGGACGGAAACCGACGCGTTTCATCTGTCGCCCGACAATGTCGCCCGTGAGCGAGACGATGCCGATGTCGTGGCCCGGCGAGGATTCGACGGCCACGATGTCGCCCTTTTTGAGAGGCAGTTTATTGACGTTCTGATAGTATCCACGGCGAGTGTTCTTGAAGCGCACCTCGACGATATCGTCAGGGAACATATCGGGAAATCCGGCCAGCCAGTCGGCGGTGTGGAGTTTGAAGCACCCCTCGCACATCTCGGCGCCGACCTCCGTCAAGCAGTTGCAGAAGTAGCAGCCGCGCCCCGCCTCGACCCCGCAACAGCTTCGCATATCTCTGTTTTTGCAATTCATCGGTAGTAAATTTAAGCAAAGATATGCTATTTTAAGGTGTTTTGCAACTCTTTGCCCCTGCGGCGACATTTTTTGCAGCATTCGCCTGAAGCAGAGTATTAAAAAGAGCTTTGTTTTCGAGTTTAGCCAATGAGATGTTTTCGATAAGAGTTGGGCTTTGGCTTTTTCTGTCGCAGTATCTACCAGAGTGTGTTTGTATTTTGTTCAAGATTTATTTAAGTTTGTATTTTCGTGGGTTTTTGAATATTATATGGGTAAATATTTTTATTACGGTAGTCGTATCTGCATTAGCGCTCTTTGATGAGAATATAGAACGT
>JAIRQC010000127.1 GCA_031256675.1 Rikenellaceae bacterium | reverse complement strand
CATTTCCGGATCTGAAGGGTTCACACAACTATTCATCCAAATGATCATCCTGTAGTTGTAGAACCTGTACTCCACTTTCAACTCCTCGACGGGCCCGTCAGGGAGCAGCCGTACTTTGGAGGACGTCCAAATGGGCATGTTTGTATACAACGCGTCCGGCTTGGGCAACACCACAGGGAAGATTACGCAATTACCGTACCTTGTTATGTCAGGATCATACTCATCTCTAAGGTATGAAGGTTTCACATACGGGTCTGTCTCCTGCCCGTTGTCGTCAATGTAACGCACCTGTTCGGAACTTCCGACCCTGTTGCCATTTTGATCTAACAGGTCGATATATAAAATGTGTTCGCTCGATGGTAGCCAGATATATTCAAGATTTGCCTTTTCCGGCTCGCCGCCACGCTCATACTCTTCGCCACGGCTTATCACCTTTTTGGCGTCCGCAAGACTTCCATCACTGTTGCAGCCGAGCAAGATTGCCATCATTGCCAGAACCGCCACATTTATCGTTTTCATGTCGGTAAAATTTTAATTGGACATTCATAACTGTTACTTACCATGTTTGTGGATAGATGCCGCCGGTGCCCATGTCAAAGGCCCATCCGGGAGGGATAGGCGGCCCATTCCAACAAGTCCAGTCGAGCGTTGTCGGAGACGTATAGGGCTGCCCGAGGTTGGGTACGATTTTAACGTCGTTAAAAAAATTATGGGGTTCATTGTATGCAGGAGCGCCGAAGTTGTCATTCGCATAGCGATTACTCGGGGCGAACACGCCCTGATAGAAATAACCGTTGCCTTCACCCGCCCAACCCCAGTTGTAATGGACATAATATGTCCTCGAGAAATTGTTAACGCCCCCGTAACAGGAGGTAAAGTAATATGGCTGGTAGCTCCCGGGCTGAAAGAAGCAAGTGTTCACCTGTCGCACCCACGCCGCATCGATTACCCATGCATGGCCTTCATAGCCTCTATCCGAATCTAACCCACTAATATACACAGGTTTGCCTTGCGCGAGAGAAAGCAGGACAGCGTTCAGGTTGTAGTCTTGCAGGGGTTCCACATTGCTGTAACCAAAATTCGCAAAAGTGCGTGGAACATATCTTGAAGACGTACCGCTGCCGCCGTCTGCGAAAGTTTTATATTTCATTTCCAGATTTTCCGGTGCTCCCAGCTGACTCATAAGCCTTGCCACCATGTTTACAATGGGAATGTTGTAGATGTGAGGATCTAAAGACGGGGGATCGCTGCGGATCAAATTCCAGTCGAAAGTGTAACCTCCATTGCTTGTCGTAGACGGGCTGGTGGCGAACATGATCTGCGCCACGGCTACCGCCACACATCCAACAAGAGCCTGCTTTCCGCTCGTGGTATAGCAGTAGGTGTTGTAAGGCCAAAACTGGTGCCACCTTATTGGCAGCACAGCCCCGTAATATCTACGCACCTCATAAGACCATACATCATACAGGTCGGCCCTCGTCCCGTCTGCCTGCGTGAGGCTGTCGGGCAGGGTGAACGCACCTGTCGCAAACCCCTCGTTCAGAGCATCGAAATAGAGCGCCAGACCGGGATTGTCGATGCTGTCGCCCGCCGCAATGTTGCCGGACTCTGTGACGGCAAAAACGTCGACCTCGAGCCGGCGATCGCCGGAAGCGACGGCAAAGCCCTCGCCGTCGGCAAAATTGATGATGTAAACGAAAGGAGCGTCGCCGCTTTCGGCCTCGCCGCGGGTGATGGCGCGCGTCAGTCCGCCCGCCCCAGGCCGTGCAACAAAATGGCCGGCAATACGCTTGTGCGCCACACGTGTAGTCCCCGAAGATTTGTCGAGCCTCGAGCATCGAGTAGACATTTCTCACCGCCTCGTCATAACCGAGGACGGCGGTTGCGCCTCAGGCCCCGCCTCAGGCCCCGCGACAGGTTCTTTTGCGCACGAAGCAACAATCAACAGCGCCACGCAGAACAGCGAGCGCAATAAACGACAGTTAGAATCTTTCATACGCGCACGATTTATTATTCCCTTGACAAAGATATACAGAATATTTATCAAAACCAAATTATTCGCATGTCTTACGTTAAGCGGCTGTCCAACCGCCGCCTCGCGACGGTTTATATAATTGTATGACAACCGTGTACATTCATGCGCCCCCTGTGCAGCTGCGCCCGCGTTTTTACGGTAAGGGGGTATGAATAAAAAGCCTTTCGGCCTTGTATAGCAAGGCCGAAAGGCTTTAATAACCCTGTTGCTCTCCCCCTCGGGGGACGTCTGTCATTCCGCTGCCGTTATTGCCTGACCTACTGTTGTGCGGCGGAGCAGTTCTGCGACGTTGGCTTGTAGCACATTGTTGAGCAAAAACAGGTTAGGCATGTTCTTCTCGGCGTTCGGGGCCCAGTAGTTGCCCCAGACGTGGGTGTCGAGTTGCAGCCGGCCGTCGTCGACGAGCATCACAAGGTCGTAGAGCGTGACCTTCGACGGGTCGACGAGCAGCCTTAACTGCGGCCCTGAACTTATCCATGAACTGAACTTCAACAGCCGCATTGTGCGCATCAGGGCGGAGTTGCATGTCGGCAGCCTTAGCTTGCCTTTCAGCTCGGCCATGACCGCCGGCCTGATGTCCAGTTCACGAATTACTTGCAGTGCAAGTATCGTTTTGAAGGAGAGCATCGCGTCCGCATTTTAATTCTTCACACAACGGATCGAGAACCCTAACCCTTTCTGAATGTTGTTGGCGCTCATTGTCGAGCCGGGGCTGTTATTGGAGCCGCCGCCGTCGTAATAGAGGAAGAGCGCAAATGCGTTGTCGGCGCCGCCTGTGCCATCTACCGTGCTGCTGGCGTAGAATGCCCGCTGCTGCTGACCGTTGTTGTTGATCAGCGTTCCGTTGTTGTCCTTGTTGAGATAGCCTGCGACGGGGAAGAAGATCGAGGCGTTCTCGCGCTGGCTGCCGACAACCGGATTGAAGTAGAGCATTCCCGTATAGGCCACATCCTTGCCGCTTCCAGCCATCGCTCCGTTCTTGGACTGACGGTCGTAGAAGCCGTCGGCATAAAAGCCCCATCCCGAACTCTCCAGCGCGGCGACATTGATACCGCTGCTGATCTCCGGCTTGTAGTATATCGACTGGCGGTACTCCGAGTTATTGGCCGTAGCATTTACGTAGTGTATGGCGGTGTTGGTCGGGCCGTCGGTGGGACGGCGATAACCGTTCGGGCAGGTTTCGTTCGACGACGAGAGTGCGTTCCAGAACCCTGTGCTTGTATTGCTGCTCCACGTACCTGCCGGCGCTCCATAATAGGGGTGGAAAGCGCGCCGTATGAGGTTGGAGTTTATTCCCGCCCACTGGAAGAACGCTCCCGCCTGCGACGGGTAGTCGGCGAACACCCCGCCATTGACGCTCAGCTGGGGGGCGCTGTTGCCGCTCGAAGCCCACATGTTGCTTGGCGCCGTGAGGTTGTACGGAGAGAACATCTTCGCCTGAGGGCGCGTACTGCTGTTCATACCGCCGGAGTTTATCCTGTCGTTCGTGTGCATCAGATAGTCGGCGTTCTCGCCCTGGCGCAGATAGAGCCTGTATGCCTTGGCGTTGTTGTTGAACGTGACCACGACCACGGCGTAGCGCGCCGGATAGGTAGTCGTAGGGGTATAAGTGCTCTTGAGCCCTATGCGGAAATATATCGACCCATTCGAAGCCACCGTACCGGACACGGACGATACGTTGCTGTTTACGGGATAGTTCTCGGCGTTGCCCGGCGAGGCGGTGTTCACCCCGGGGTCGGCGCTGGCAGTGGTGCTCAACACGATGTCGCCATCGTTCCAGCGTCCGTCCATGTAGTAGACCGTCGCGCTCCATGCTCCAAGGTTGGCGGAGTTGGTACCCATCGGGATGTTGATGATACGCTCGCCCGTCTGGTTTGCCCTCCAGAATGCCCCGACGCATGGGGCGGTGCCGGTAGGGGTGTTGCCGAGCCCGGTGGGGATGTTCATCAGCTGCCGGACGGTTACCGTGGCTATGGTCGCGCCCGAACTGTCGTTGACGGCTATCGAGCCTGTACGTATGGACGAGCTGGTGTTCCTGGTAGCAACAAGGTAGATCGTTTTCGAGCCGTTGCCGGAGATGGTGCGCGAACCTCCCGTACCCGCGGCGGAGGTGGTGAGCAGCAGCCACGTATCGGGCGTGGCGAGGCTCCAGCCTATCGAGGGTACGTCATTGCCGTTCCTGTCCTGGCACAGCACGCGGATGGACTGGATGTTGGCGGTGGTGGTAGCCGCATCTATGAGCGCAACGTCAAGCGGATCGACGGTGAGCGTGCCCTGCGGGGTGATGGTTATGGCATAGGTTGCCTTTTTGCCGGCCTCCCAGCGCAGTCCGTCAAGCGATATTTCGCGAGTGCTGCCGTCGTCCATCGTGACCTTCACTTTGGACGAGGCGGAGAGCGCCTGAGGGATCATCATCAGATAGCCGTCGCCCTTGATCAGGCTGGTCGACATGGTCGGGGTGGTGGTGTAGTAGGTTTTACCCGGGTCGAAGTTGATCGAGGCCGAGAAGTCGGTCGTAGTGGCCGCCCCCAGGTTGCTCCATGCGATATTGCTGCCGTCGACGGCCACCCTGCCGGTGATGGATACGCCGGAGATGCTTATGCCGACAACCTTCTCGCCGTTACCTGCTATCTGGAAGCCCACGCAGGTCAGCGCATGTTTCATCGACAGCCCCACGGGCGACCCTGTCGGGCGCAGGTTGTAGCGCGGTACGGCCACCATAAGGTCGGGCTGACGATCTACCGCGGTCGGCACGGTGTAGCTGAGCGCAGGTATGCCCTGCGTCGCGGCCTGCACGGCCAGACCGTTGTTCGCGTCGGCAAACGGGGAGTAGGCGAAGAACGAGAAGCGGTCGGCGAGGGTCGCATTGCCCCAGGAGACACTGCTGCTCCGATAGTTCCACTTGCCCGAGCCGTTGTGGTCGAGGGGCTCGTTGGACATCTTGTTCAGCGCGGCCGGCAGGCTCCAGTCGTTCATGCCGGTGTAGGCGCAGAACACCCCCATCGAGGTGAGGTCTTTCGCGTCGTTGATAGGCGTGCCTCGCGTCTCACTCATTTCGTTGACAACGAACGACACGACGTCCGAAACGGGGTTCTGCTCTTCGATAAAATCTTTCTTCACGCATCCTGCCGACAGCAGGAGGGCGGATATTACAAACAGCTTTTTCATAGTTGAAATACGTTTTGGATTTTTTTGCGGGCTATGGGGGACATTCAACCCCCATAGCCCTGGGTGAAACTGAACTGTGTTACTGGATAGCGATGTCAGGCTCGTTGCCCCACTGATCTACCGTCACGATGAAGCCGATGGGCTTGTTGGGGTCGGTGATCGGTCCCGGAGGGGTTACGGTGGTGCCGGTGCCCGGATCTACTACCGGAAGGTCGGTGTCTTTGCCGCCCGTGTCGACCTGTTTGTCGTCGATCAGGTTACCGCCGGATGTTCCGGGATCGCCGAGGTAGATGGTGTAGGTGTAGTTCTTGCCCATCAACCAGTTGGAGTTCAGCGAGAAGGCAACCTTTACGAACAGCGGGCCGGTGTAACCTGCAGCCTCGGCCTGCGAACCTGCATAGTCGGGGTGGTTGCTGGCGTCGGAGAAACCTACTACGTCTTTGCCGCTGGCAGTCTCATAGACACGGTAAACAACCTCGATGATGGACTGCGAAGCCTTGACGGGTACGGTCTTGTCCCATGCGCGGGCGGTGAGGTTCTGCGGCAT
Source organism: Rikenellaceae bacterium (assembly GCA_031256675.1). Lineage (GTDB taxonomy): Bacteria > Bacteroidota > Bacteroidia > Bacteroidales > Rikenellaceae > JAIRQC01. The sequence continues at coordinate 908 of JAIRQC010000127.1, read as the reverse complement.
AAGCATCAGCGAACCCGAGCTGCCCCTTACGGCAGTAGCGTTGGTGCTGGCAAACTTGTTGATGTTGGCCGGAGCGGGATTGGTTGCCGTCATGTAGCTCGACGTGCGACCGAAAGCGGTCGGAGCTGCGCTCCATGCCATACCTGCGAAATCGAACGTACCGTTGTTGCCGATGTTACGTGCCGAAATCGACTGTACCTCTACCGTTACGGCAGCGCCCGTGATGACCTTGAAGTCAATCTTCGAAAGGATGTGTACGAAGTTCAGGGCAATGTTGCTCGAGGTGGGACGGGTCACAACGCCTATCTTGCTGGCGGCCAGGTAGTCGATCTGGTTGGCCGGAGCGTCGGCAACGCTATAGCTCTGGGTCAGGGCCGTAGACAGGGTTGCGCTGCTCTTCGGATAGTAGGCGTAGAAGTTGATCGGGTAGTCGGCGTTCTGGGTCGGCCACAGGAACGGATTTGCAGCATCCCACTCCCAGGCGCTCTTCGTTGCGTTGTACTTGTAGCCCTCGTTGGCGATGAACTCAACGGCAGGAGCAGTCTTGTTGGTGGCGTAAACGCCGAAACCGCTGGCGTTGGCCTGTATGACGGCCAGGTCGTTGGTCGTGGCGCGGGTCTTGCCCGTGTTGGCCTCGAACCCGATTACGTTGGGGTTGTTGACGTTTACTTCGCTGATTTCGGTCTTCGCGCAGCTTGCGAAGATTGCGGCCACGCTTGCGAGGCCAAGAATTGCTCTTTTCATTTTTTTTGTTTTTAATTAAGGTTTATAATTAGGTTAATGTTACATTTACTGTAGCGGTATTGCTATTTCGTCCCATCCGTCGACCGAAATTGTCGACGCTGCGTTCAGGTCTGGCAGGGTGATCTTTCGGCTGTCGAAGCCCACGTTGATAATGGCTGTCGGAA
>JAIRQC010000042.1 GCA_031256675.1 Rikenellaceae bacterium | reverse complement strand
TCTTCGAGAATATAGGCCGGCAACCCGACGGAGTTGGCATTGCGGCGCAGAAGTTCGTCCCAGTCGATCTGCGTCACCGTCGGGTCGCGCGCGAGCCACTGCTCGCGCGCAAGCTCTCCCGCAGGGGTATCGCCCAAATAATCAGGCATATATCTGTAATAATCCGGCGCGGGGTTCGACGCCTCGTACCATGCCGGCGAACTGTAACTCCCAATGCCGTGGCGCACTCCGGCCGCAAGCGACACTGTGGTCGCCTCGCCGAGACGTTTGTCGTACATGGCGGAGATCGTCGGCGTAAAGTTCTCGCGCACACGGCTGTTACGCTGCCTGTCGCCCCACGGGCCCCAAGCCGGGTTATACAGGTTGTCGCCCGTCAGTTCGAAGGCCTCGCGAGTGGAATAGGAGCGCGTACCGCGTTGAGACACGGCGAGATGGGCGGCAACGACAAGCCCTCCCATCTGCACGGAGAGCGACGCCGCCCCCATGTCGCCGAAAACCCCGTCGATATGGCCGTCGCGCCCGAAACTGCGATTGGCCGACAGCAGCCAGCGCGTCCGCCCGCCCCACGCCATGTCATAGCGCAGGCCGTAGCGCAACGTACGATCCGAGAAGTTAATCATCAGCCTGTTACCCGTTGCAATCCTTTTCGGGAGCATGTCGCAACGCCACCGTCCGCCGAGTTCGAAACCGCCGTCGGTCAGTCGTTCGCCCCGTCGCGATGCATTGCGTACCTGCCCCAGCAGGCCCCAGTCGACCCGTCCGGAGATCAGCCCGGTCAACTCCATGCCGTTGGAGATAAAGCTGCTGCGCACCGGGTCGAGGCCGCGGCGGTTGCGGCCCACGGAGTTGAAAGCAAAGCGGGCAATATCCTCGAACAGGCGCTCGTTACCCTCTATCGGCCTCAGGCTCAAGCCTCTGTCGGATGTGGGGTCGATATATGGCTCCTGTTCGTCGAAAAATCCGAAAGATCCGGAAAACCCGCGAAATTCCGAGAGCTCGGCATTTTCGGAGAGTTCGGAAAGGGGAACGCTCTCCTGTCCCGATAGATACATGGCGGACAGGACAAGGCATATTGTCATCGCGCGCTTCACGATATGAATATATAATTAAGAAGTCCGAAAAATAATCTTTTCGGACTTCTTATGATAGCCAAAGCCACGCCGGAAACTTGCATGTCCCCTTTCAGACCATATATCATAAGGTATCGGCCGCTACAACGCAGGCTGGGCAGGCTGCTCCGTGGCGGGCTGTTCAGAAGCGGGCTGTTCGCCGCCCTGAGGCAGTACGAGCGGTGTTTGGAGGTTCTGCGGCTCCTGCGCTGGCTGTTCGAGCGACTTTTCGACCGCACCCTTGCTCTGGGTGATCTTGCCGGAGGGCATGGCCATCGTAGCCGCAAGGCTCAGCACGACAATGGCGACGGCCAGTATCCACGTGAATTTTTCAAGAAAATCCGACGTCTGGCGGACGCCCATAACCTGGTTCGACGCGCCAAAATTGGCCGCCATTCCGCTTTTGGGGCTCTGGGCGAGCACCGCAAGCACGATCAGCACACTCGCTATCAGGATCAGACTGACAAATGCAATATACATATACTCAATTATTTATATTTCCTTTTAGGCTCCTTTGCCACCGCCGCTCCCGCCATCTGTTCTTCGAGGTCGGCGATAATTTGGGCAAAATAAACACTTTTTTTCGGATATAGCAAACATAATTTACCATATATCTCCGCCGCCAGCTCCAAATGGCCCTGTGCGAGGTAAATTTTTGCCAGCTCCTCGGTCAGCTCCTCGTCGGGGATTCCGGTCGACTGTGCCGCCAGATCCTCCTCCGAAGCGCTATCGTCCGGCACAATCCGATGCTCGCCGCCCTCCAGAAACTGCTCGATGACCTCCATCGTCCCGTCCGTCTGTCTCGCAGCCACATTTTTAAGGAACAGTTTGGGCAGCGGCTTGCCCGTGAGCGCGATCCTCACCAGCGGATCATCCTTTCCGCCCTTCCAGGCCAGCATCGCCCGCGCCGTCGCAAACCACGGATAACGCTCCACGATCCGCTCCAGCTGTCGCTCCGTCGGAAAAACCGAACTGTCGCCGGACAATATATAGCCCCTGAAATCGTCCATTACCAGTTTGACGTTGCGGCGTTGAATATGTCGTCGACAAGCTGGTCTACAATCTCGGGAATGAGGGTGGGCTCGACACTCTGTAACAGCTTGTTGGCGTCATACTCGGCGCATTTCGAAAAACTCTTGTCGTAGCTCAGCTTTGGTTCGATGCTGTTGGTGAAGCGCATGTGTACGGTTATGGTGAGCTTGTAGAGCGACGCTCCGGCGTCCATTCCGCTGCTGCTGCTCATGGCGGAGGGCTGGGCGGTGTAACCGGTTATCTCGCCTTCGAATGCAAAGTCGCCCCCCTCGCGCACGACGCTCAGGCGGGTCTGCCCCATGAAGCGATCCTGAAGTGCGTCGCGAAGCGTGGGGCTGAGTATTGGGGCGACCATCGAGGCGTTGTTGGGGATGTAGGCGATGCTGACCGTCTTGGCCAGGGGCGATATGGAGGCGCCGGAGAGGGAGTACGATACGCGGCAGGCGGTCGTGGCCACCGCCGCGACCATCACGAACAGCATTACGGCAGGAAACGCCGCCTGAGCGCGCAAAATATTTTTACGCATCGACAGTCCAAACGTAAAACGCCCCGGGCGCGCGCAGAGATTATTTTCCGGTTTATTCATCTATGCCTAACTCCTTGATTTTCCGATACAGCGTCCTCTCGGACATGAACAGTTCGCGGGCCGCGTCCTTGCGCCGTCCGCCGTGTTTGCGCAGCGCCCTGACTATGGCCTCGCGCTGGGCGCGCTCTTTGGTCATCTCATCCGCCGGAGCGTCGGGGGCAACCTCTTCGGTATCCGCAAACTGCATCTCGTGGGCAGGGGCCGTGGAGGGGGCGCCCAGCAAATATGGCCTGCCTGCGTCGACATTCAGCGCGCGGGCCAGCATCTGCTTGATCTCGAATATCTCGGCCCGCATGTCGAACAGCACCTTGTAGAGCAGTTCGCGTTCGTCGGCCATATCGCGCGAGGCGGTTCCCAGCCAGACGGGCGCGCCGCCCTGCGCCGTGACAGGCAGGTATCTGGCGAGTATGGCGGCGTCGATCTCGCGCGACTGTTCGACGGCCGAGATCTGTTCGGCGACGTTTTTCAACTGGCGAACGTTGCCGGGCCAGTAGTAGTTTTCGAGCATCTGTCGCGCCCCCTCGTCGAGGCGGATGGCGGGCATCCTGTACTGCGCGGCAACGTCGGAGGCAAACTTGCGGAACAGCAGCGAAACGTCCTCGCGCCGCTCGCGCAGGGGCGGGACGAAAATGGGCACCGTGTTGAGCCGGTAGTAGAGGTCTTCGCGGAACCGTCCGGAGCGGATCGCCTCCGGAAGGTCGATATTTGTGGCGGCAATCACCCTCACGTCGCTTTTCTGGGTCTTCGACGACCCGACGCGGATGAACTCGCCGGTCTGCAGCACCCTCAACAGGCGCACCTGTGTGGAGTGCGGCAGTTCGGCCACCTCGTCGAGGAAGATCGTCCCCCCTTCGGCCTCCTCGAAGTAGCCTTTGCGCGCCTCGCTGGCCCCGGTGAACGACCCTTTTTCGTGGCCGAAAAGCTCCGAATCGATGGTGCCCTCCGGGATAGCGCCGCAGTTGACGGCTATATATTTACGGTGTTTGCGCGGGCTGTGGGCGTGGATTATCTGCGGGAAAAACTCCTTGCCCACGCCGCTCTCGCCGGTAACGAGCACCGACAAGTCGGTCGAGGCCACCCGCAACGCCACTTCGAGGGCGCGGTCGAGGGCTTCGTCGTTACCAATGACGCCAAAACGCTGCTTTACCGAGACAAGATCCATGGTGCAAAGATACGCAAAACTCTTTTAGAGTTTATTGTTTTTGGCAATAATTTGATCGGGGCTGTGGTTGGGGGTTGGTTCTTGGGGTTGGGCTGGCGCTGGGATGCTTGATGTTTTGCTTTGACGGTCAATAGTGATTTTGTATGGGGGTTTGGTGGCGGTTGGCGAGGTTGGCGGGGCTGGCGGGGTTGGCGGAGATTTTTGGCGGAGGTGAGTTGGCAGGTTTTTTGGTGGGGGTTGACATGGGTTGCGGAGGTTGGCAGCGGAGATGGCAGTTGCGCAGAATTGTCTGGCTTGTGAATGGGTAGAGGTTGTGTGGAATTGTTGGGCTTGTGAATTGGTATTGGTTGTACGAAATCGTAACGCGCTACGTTGTCCGAAAATGTAACACACATTCTTCCAATTGAGAACGCCGCCTGCCCGCCCTGCAAATCACTCACTTCGCCTGCAAAGATAGACTTTTCGAGGTACATTTCCGAACGACTACATGCAAATCCGCTTCTGGGGGGGGTATATTTAACGCTGTCAGATATTTTTGCGTTCTTTCAAACTAAAACAACGATGTGGCCAGATGTGAGATCGACACCCATGTATCGTTTTTCTGTTCCCTCTTGTGTGCCGGTTGTCTAAACTTCCCTATCTTTGCGCTCTGAAGCTACGATTGGAAGCGAGAATGTGCATCGATTCAGGCAGGGGCAAGCATGTGCAATTCGATATTGGAACAGAACAATACGTCGGCTCAGGTAACGTCGGGACGGGATTGGACATTGCCCTTCAATCTCCAAAAGAAGAGCACGGAAACATTTATTTTTATAAAAATTAAAGACTGCCTCTGCACATAGCGCAAAAGCCCCCTATCGTTCGGGGTGCAACGTAAGAAAATATGAACCGTTTTGGATTGTTTTTTGGGAGGAGCTACCCCCTGCTGCTGTTCCTGCTGCTCGAAGTGCTGGCTGTCAATTACTATGCCAGCCACGGTTCGCTCTACCACAATGCACGGATCCGGCTGATCGCCGCATCCGCCATGGGGGGCGTATATAAAAAGGCCGCCGAGGTCGGAAGCTACATGTCGCTGCGGCGCGACAACGAGGCCATGATGGCCGAACTGGCGCGGCTCAACAACGAACTGGCCATTTATCGGGCCATGGCGACCGACAGCGTGCCATCCTTGTCGCCGCAACAGCCGCAACAACCGCAGCAGCAACAACTGCCGCCCTACATCCATACTGCGGCCCGCGTGGTGAACAACTCGACAGGGCGGCACAAGAATTATTTCACGATAGACAAGGGTACTGCCGCGGGGATCGCACGGCGTAGCGCCGTCCTCTCCCTCAACGGGGCGGTGCTGGGCTTTGTGGAGGCCTGCTCCGAACGCTTCTCGGTCTGCACCTCGCTGCTCAACACCGGCTTCCGCACCAGCGGCAACGTCAAGGGCAGCGACTGCTTCGGTTCGATCTTCTGGGACGGTTTGAGCAGCCGTTGCGTCACCATGAGCGAGGTGTCGCGTTACGCGCATGTCGAACAGGGCGATACGATCATCACCACCGGTTACTCGTCGATCTTCCCTCCCGGGGCAATGGTGGGGACGGTCGAGCGGTGCGACCCGTCGGACAACGGGGCTTACTTCAACCTGCGCGTGAGGCTGCGGGCCGATTTCTCCGCATTGCGCCACGTGCTGGTCGTCAGGTATGAAGCGGCCGGGGAACGGTTGCAGCTCGAAAGATCGGTGGAGAACGGACGTCATGCCCAGCCCGAACCGGCATCACGCCGCACGCCGACAGACACAACGTCAAATCCCTCAGGACGATGAAACGCTTTTTCGATTATTTGCCGGCCTTTGCGGCGGTGGCGCTGTTGCAGTCGCTCGTGTTCGACAACCTCGACCTCGGCCTCTACATCACGCCGCTCGTCTACCCTGTCTTTCTCGCCGCCCTACCCTCGCGGATCAAGCCGTGGCAGATGCTGTTCGTCGGCCTGCTCCTGGGCGTTGCCGTCGACCTGCTTGCCGGCTGCCCCGGGCTCCACACCATAGCCTCGCTCTTCACGGCCTTCTGCCGTCAGGGCATTCTGCGCCTGGTGGTCGGTTACGAGGTCGTCCGCGAAGGGGTGATCCCCGCCCCGTCCTCCATCGGCGCGGGCAAGACATTTCGATTCCTCACGATCCTCATAACCATCCACTGCATCACATTCATCTCGTTCGAAACCCTCACCACGGCATACATTTACCTCACCCTGCTGCGGATCATACTCAGCTCCGCCGTATCGGCCATATTCGCATTCCTTTTACTGCGGCTGATCGACAGGCGCAAATAGAATAATTTTTCGGCCTCACGGAGGCCGCTCACATAAATATAGATGGACAGTTCCAAATATAACATATTGCGGGTGTTCGCCCTGGTCTGCTTCGGGGTGATCGTGCTCAGGCTGTTCTTCATACAGATCGTCGAGCGGAAGTACAAGAGCAGCGCGGACAGCAATGTGCTTCGCTATGAGGTGCAGTACCCGCCGCGGGGAGAGATCTTCGACCGCAACGGGGAGTTCCTTGCCCAGAGCCGCGAGGCCTACGACCTGATGGCCGTGCCGCGAGATGTGCTGCCGTTCGACACCATGCTGATGTGCTCCATTATCGGCGCCACGCCGGAGAGCGTCAAGGCGGCGCTGGACAAGGCGCGAGCCTTCTCGCCGAGACAGTCCTCGGCCATACTGAAGCTGCTGCCCAAAGAGACGAAACTCAAACTCGAAGAGCTGTCGTTCCCCGGCTTCTACCTGCAATACCGGACAGTGCGCCACTATCCGCGCAAGATAGCGGGTAACCTGCTGGGCGACGTGGGGGAGGTGAACGAGAAGATACTGGAACGCGACCTCTACTACCGTCCGGGCGACTATATCGGCATGAGCGGCGTGGAGCGGTCCTACGAAGAGGTGCTGCGGGGACGCAAGGGGGTGCGGATCAGCATGGTCGACGTGCACGGGGTTCACCGTGGGTCGTACATGAACGGCCTATACGACACGCTGCCCGAGCTGGGACGGTCGATCACCTGCACCGTCGACGCGCGGCTGCAACAGCTGGGCGAGGAGCTGATGGCGGGCAAGGTGGGGAGCATCGTGGCCATAGAGCCCTCGACGGGGGAGATACTGGCCATGGTCAGTTCGCCGACCTACAACCCCGACGATCTGGTTGGCGCCGAGCGGGGCAACAACTACGCCAAGCTGCTCAACAACAAGCAGTTGCCGCTGTTCAACCGCGCGGTGATGTCCCCGTATCCTCCCGGCTCGACGTTCAAGCTGATCAACGGGCTTATAGGGTTGCAGGAGGGGGTGCTGACGCCCGGCAACCATTACCCCTGCTACCGCGGCTACCCTGTCGGGCGCGGGGTGAAGTGCCACGGCCACGCCTCGCCGCTGCCGCTGATAGACGCAGTGCAAACCTCGTGCAACTCCTATTTCTGCTATGTCTTCCGCAACATAGTCGACAACAAAAAGTACGGCAACCTCAACAGCGGGCTCGACCGCTGGAATGAGTATGTCCGCAGCTTCGGCTTCGGGCGGCGGTTGGAGAGCGACTTCAAGGACGAGCGGAAAGGCAACGTCCCAACCTCGCAGTATTACGACCGGAAATATCGCGACAACTGGAACTCGCTCACTATCATCTCGCTGTCCATCGGTCAGGGCGAGATGGGCTGCACCCCGATGCAGATGGCCAACCTCTCGGCGACGGTTGCCAACCGCGGGTTCTACTATATTCCTCACGTGGTCAAGCGCATAGGCGATGGCGATTCGCTGTCCCGCCGCTTTTACGAGCCGCAGTATACGATGGTCGACCCCAAACATTTCGCCCCCATCGTCGAGGGGATGTTCAAGGCGGTCAACCGTCCGGGTGGCACGGCGGGGGTGGCGCAGATCGACGGCATCGAGGTCTGCGGCAAGACCGGCACCGCCCAGACCCCCCACGGCAAGGACAACTCCACGTTCCTGTGCTTCGCCCCGCGCAACAACCCGAAGATTGCGCTGTCGGTCTATGTCGAGAACGGCGGTTTCGGGGCTACGGTCGCCGCGCCGATAGCCAGCCTGCTGGTCGAACAGTACCTCACGGGCGAAATCAGGCGCACCGATATGCTGAACAGCATAAAAAACATGCATATAAACTATCCGCATTATGCCAAATAGGGCCGACAAAGGACTTTTCGGCTCGGTGGACGGGTGGGCCGTGGCGATCTACCTGCTGCTGGCCGCAATGGGATGGGTGAGCATCTACTCGGCCCTCTACAACGAAGCCCACAGCAGCATCTTCGACCTGTCGCAACGCTACGGGATGCAGTTGGTGTGGATCGGGGCGTCGCTGGCCGCGGCGCTCGTGGTGCTGCTGATGGACGGCAAGTTCTTCCACATCTGGGCCTACCCTGCCTACTGGCTGCTGGCGGCGGTGCTGCTGGCGGTGGCGCTGATCGGCAAGGAGGTCAACGGGGCGCGCAGTTGGATCATGCTGGGTTCGGTGGCGGTGCAACCCACCGAGCTGGCCAAAGTGGCTACCGCCCTCGCGCTGGCCCGCTTCATGAGCGACCGCACCGCACCGCTGGCTACGCTGGGCGGCGTCGTCAAGGTGATGTGTATCATAGCCGTGCCGATGGCCGTCATCGTGCTGCAGAACGACACGGGCTCGGCGCTGGTCTACTGCTCGTTCCTGTTCATGCTCTACCGCGAGGCGTTCCGTCCGTGGATTTACAGTCTGCTGGCGCTGGTCGTCGCGCTGTTCATGGGCTCGTTCCTGCTCAACGAGACCACGCTGCTAGTCTGCGTCCTGCTGATCTGCTTCCTGACCGAAGCGGCGGCAAGCCGACAGTGGCGCAGCCGCATCTCCTTTATGGCTGCGCTGGGGCTGGCGGCGATGACCATATATTTTGTCGGCGGCTCTGTCGTATCGCGCCATATCCCGTTCCACGTCTGTTTGACTGCCGCCTCGCTCGTTGCGGCGCTCGCGCTGGTGGTCTACGCCCTGCGGCGGCGCATCCGCAGCATCTTTACCTCTGTCCTGCTTTTTGTCGGGATGCTGCTGTACACCAACGTTATAGACTACGCCTTCGACCACATCCTCCAGCCCCACCAGCAGAAACGCATCCTCGACCTGCTCGGCATCGAGGCCGACCTGCGCGGCTGGGGCTACAACGTCAACCAGTCCAAGATCACAATCGGCTCCGGCGGCCTGTTCGGCAAGGGCTTCCTCGGCGGCACCCAGACCCGTTATGACTTCGTTCCGGAGCAGGGCACCGACTTTATATTCTGCACGATAGGCGAAGAGCGGGGCTTCGCGGGCTGCCTCGTCGTCGTGTCGCTGTTCACTGCACTGATCCTCAGGCTGATGAAGATGGGCGAGCGGCAGCGCGAACCTTTTGGCCGCATCTACTGCTACTGCGTCGCCTCGATCCTGCTGGCCCACCTCGTGATAAACATCGGCATGACCGTCGGCCTGATGCCCGTCGTAGGCATCCCGCTGCCGCTGTTCAGCTACGGCGGATCGTCCCTCATCGCATTCACGATCCTGATATTCATTGCCATAAAGCTCGACTCGAACAAGAGGGAGGATTTGTCGCTGTAATGATCTACCCTCCTGTCAAAACAGTTTTTTCAGGGAATCGATCTGTCGGTGGGCGGTGAGGTCGACTTGGACGGGGACGACAGAGACATAACCGTGGTCAAGGGCCCACTCGTCGGTGTCGGTGGCCGTGGGTTCGAGGTTTATCATGTCGCCCGTGAGCCAGAAATATTCGCGGCCTGACGGGTCGAGACGGGGGTGGAAATTCTCGCGGAAGTAGGCTTTGGCCTGACGGCAGACCTTGACGCCGCGAAGCTGTTCGAGAGGCAGCATCGGGATGTTGACGTTGAGGCACAGCGGCGACGGCAACCGCTCGGCATGCAGCAGGGAGCGAACGACGATCTCGCCGAAATGGGCGGCGGCGGTGCAGTCAGCGTCGAAATTATGATCGAGCAGCGACAGCCCCACCGACGGTATATTGTAGAAGCTGGCTTCGACGGCGGCGCCCATCGTGCCGGAGTAGATGACGCAGACCGAGGAGTTGGAGCCGTGGTTTATGCCGGAGATCGACAGGTCGGGCCTGCGGTCGGCAAGCAGATAGTCGAAGGCCATTTTTACGCAGTCGACCGGCGTGCCGTCGCAGGCATAGACCACCATCCCCTCCTCCTGACGCACCCTGCGCAAATGGAGCGGCGAGGACATCGTTATGGCGTGCGACATGCCCGACTGTGTGCGTTCGGGCGCAACGGCGACCACTTCGCCGAACTTGCGGGCTATGGACAGGGCATATTGAAACCCCCTGGCGCCCACGCCGTCGTCATTGGTGACGAATATCAAAGGTTTTTTCATCTGCATTTAATGGTTGGTCGCCATGAACGGAAAGGGTATATTGCCCCCTCTGAAGCCCACGCCGTTGTCATTGGAGATGAATATCAAAGGTTTTTTCATCCGCTTACATTATAATATGCCACCCTGAGTTGAACATACTGCTTTTTTCGACAGGCAACATTTAATTTTTTTGACAAACAGCATTGTAAATATGACAGACCCTCTTCAACTGTGCTTGCGCTTAGCTCGGGGTGACAGAATATAAAACATCGTTGTTCGTCAAATAGCATTTTCAACTCTTAATTCGCATGACTGTGACCAATATCTGCGTGACAGACAGCGTGATAACGTGTGCTTCGGCTGCGCGAAGCCAGCGCCGACAGGGTGCAAATTTAATCTATTTTTTTCGACATTTTGGCCGGACCACTAAAATCTATCCATTATTCATTATTGTTAACTGGAAGAAAAGGTTGTTTTTGTTGAATGTTGTTTGTATACGTATATTCACTTGAAGGGCAATCATACAGATACTATTAGTAGCCAGAGCGCAAGTTGCGAAAATATTCCGGAAACGCTGCGACTGATAAAGCCTAAAAGCAACTTCTTCGGTTCGGGTTCGTCGCCCGAAGCCGAGCGATCCGCAATTTGTCGCCCGAGACAGAACGGTTCGAACTCGTTGTCTTGCCGCTCGCGACGGAGTATGGGTGAGTATTGAGCTGTTTCGGTGGAGGCTAGGCTGCCCTGATTATCTGGCCTCGCGCGCCGAATGTAATATAAACAACCGGCGACAAGGATTGTGTTTCCATATCGCCGCTTGCGACAAAAGTTGGCAGGAGAGCATACGCATCGACTGAACGCTTTATCGTCGACAGTATAAGGCTGGCAGTGTGCCAGTTAAGTTGCAGTTCACGATCGAGAAAGTTTACGTTTGAGGATATGCAAACAGGATTATTGGTCGGCCTCGAGGGAGGATGCCGCGCCTCGCAACGCGCCGTGTAGCAACAAGTTGCACGTTATCTGTTCTTTGAATGGCGTTATCACAGTTTCGACCCGACGAAAGTGGTACCCGTTGATAGTTTGAGTTCCGAGATAGGATTTACGGTGCGAGTAGCCGCGCCGTACCAGTCAGAACTGAATGTGGCGCTGGCAATCAACAACACTCTAATCGAGGGTTACAGCGCCAAATTTTCGACAAACTATAAACCGCTATCTTCTCGGGTTCGAATTACAGTCTGTCGAAATCAATGCTGACCACTAATATAGGCAAAACCATGCCGAAGACAGGCAAACTCATTATCAACGACGTAAGCCATATCGAAAGGGGGGGTTATCTGACTCTGGTTACCATACGGGGGCATTACAAGAGGACTTGACGCCAAGACAGCAACAAAAACGTTATATTTTATCGTTAAAAGGACCGTTATCACCAAAGTTCTCTATTTCAAAAAGAAGAACTATCTCTTCGGCTATTTTCAGATCAATCTCTACGAAACGTTCAAAAAAGTAACAAAAGGTTATACGCTCAAGACACGCATCAATCCAAGATCATTCCGGTTCAACCCGCCGTATAATAAGTTCGAACATAGGTTCTAAGAATAATTTCCAGCTTCGCATCGGCGACGTAAGATATTGACAAAGCCCGGATACTGGAGGCAAAAGCAATACACCTTTCGGCGCCGACACATGGTATCATGCCGCGACGATCTACGACATCGGTCTGGTAAGACTTCACGTGAACGGAAAACTCGATAGCGTGAGCAAACTCACGAAGTTTCCCGAGACATACGATCTGACCCAAGTTTACAGCGTTCCGAACTTCTGCATAAGACATTTTGGCGAGTGAATGTCTTTTCAATGGCCTGATGGACAAAGTGTGGATGTGGAGAAGAACGGTATGTACAAAATTGTAACTCGTTAACAACATGTGCATCGTGGACCGTGATGCGAAGGGCCTTCTATCCTATAATTGGAAATTCAACGAGGCTAGCGACACTGGAGTCGGTCTCGTCGTTACCGATCTGACCGGACACAGTTACGATACGGTGAACAAGGCAGGCACATTGATATGGGTAGAAAACGTAAGGTGTCCGGCAGGGCGGAGGCTTTCGAAAGCAGCATGACCGACTTGTTGCCGGTTTTGATGCGCTCGAGTTTGATAAACCGGCGGCCTCCGCTCTCGACAATGTCGGCGGGCGTAAGAGCCTGCGCGTATGAACGTATAGCAACTGAACACGAAAAGGTCGCGCACCTGTGCCAGCCGTGCTATCGGCAACTCTTTATCCTCGATGCGGGACAGCTCCCCGATTGTAATGAACTTGGGCGATTGATAAATATACTGTTGTGCGCAAGGTGTTTCTTTACCATTTTCAATAAAGGTAGCCACACCCATAATTATTAAAAGATAAAAAGCGATTCGGCTTTCCCATTTGTTCGGGGCTGTCTATTCTGTTGCGTTTCAGGTCGATTTTTTTGTTTTATATGACAGGATATGTATGGTAGCGCCAATGGCAATGGCAAACAAAAGTAATTGCAACCAGAGTTTTCCGTTTATCACGAAAAAGACAGTACTAAACATGCTCGCCCACATAACGGCTATTGAGATGACTTTAACTTTTAGCGGAATAGACCTGTTTTCCATGAAACTACGGATATATTGCCCAAAGACTTTATGATTTAACAGCCAATGGTACAGACGTTTGGAACTGCGCATAAACAATGTTGCCGACAGCAATAAGAAAGGCGTAGTGGGTAAAACAGGCAGGAAAACGCCTAAAATACCCAAACACAGGCTGACAATACCCAAAACGATGAGCAAATATTTCATTTTGTTTCTCTTTTTTTGGGGTTTTCGGGAAACCACCCCTTTTCAACTCGCTTTTTCTGATGGAATACTTCGAGGATACTCCAAAACGACGAAAATGCCGTTACACCCATAATGGCCGACAAGAAATTACTGTGGATAATGACGGCCAATGCCGCGAAAAAAAATCCAAACAGCAAAAAACAGTACCAGGACTTTACGCCCCAGTAATATTCCGCCTTGACGACTATCGGGTGAAACAAGCCGATAATTAAGAATGTGGCCAACCCCAATGCCAGCCCGAACAACCTGTATTCAGAAAGAAAAGCGTCCATATCAGTTATTTTTTTACCCCCATGCAGGTGAAATCACACTGAACTGCAACAGCAACATTTCGGAGAGTAAAGATACAAAAAATTTGTAAAGTCGTGGGATAAGATGTAATTTTGGGCAAATATTCGGTTATGAATACTATTGTGGAGAATCTTGACCGCTTGCGGGAGATGGTTCGCGGCGGCCTGACAAGCGAACTGGAACGGGATGTGGCCCTCGACCTGCTGAAAAAAATATATGCCGGCATCCGGTTCGGGACGGTTGCGGCTGCCATAAAACCGCTTGAACCCGTTATCCCTGCCGCCACTGTAAAACCGGTCGAGCCTCTCGCGGAGACAACCCCTCCTGAGATGAAACCTTCTGCTGTTGAGGCGACAAACGCCTCGACAGCAGAACCTGCCGTCACAACAATCCCAAAGGCAGCCGCCCACCGCGAAAAACTCTCCACTACGGCGGCGCTGTTCGAACGGATGATGGACGCAGGGGGCGGCAAGCCTGCCACGGCGCCCGAGGTTCCCGTCGGGCCAGAAACTGCTGTTACCTCGGAAGCCCCTGCTCCCACTGCGCCCGAACATGCGGCTGTCTCGACCTCGAAAACCACGGAAGCTCCTGTACCCACTGCACCCGAGCCTGCTGTTGCGACCACTGAGGCCACTGAGACCACGGAAACCCCTGCGCCGAAACTATCTCCCGCCCCGGAACCTGCCATGGAACCCGAACAAGACGACGATATGGCCGACACTCTGGGCATTTTCGGCGGACTGCTCGAAGTGAAATGCGGCCCGGGAGATCCAGAAACTCCCGAGACTTCCGAAGTTCCCGAAACTCCCGCCCCCGAAACCCATAAAATTCCCGAAGCAAAGATGCCGGAGCCGAGAGTGGAACCAAAGCCGGAGCCGAGAGTGGGATCGAGGCCGGTTTCGCCCTTTGCCGGAGGCGGTCGGGTTGTGGGCGAGGTTGTCGGCGGCGTTGCGCAACGCTTCGGCGAACACGTCCCTGCGGGCGGTGCGACGTTGCGCAACATAATAGGCGTCAACGACCGGTTTTTGTTGCTGCGCGACCTGTTTTATGGCGATACCGACCTGTACGACAGGACGGTAGAGCATCTCGATGCGATGGCGGGGCTCGACGATGCGCTGATATATTTAGGCGAGAATTTCACATGGAACCCCGACGGCGATGGGGTCAAACTGTTGCTTGAGTTGCTAAGTCGCAGGTTCAATGGGTAAACTATTTCTCGTCCCGACGCCGATCGGCAACCTCGAGGATATAACCCTGCGGGCCGTCCGCATCCTGAGGGAGGCCGACGTAGTTCTGGCCGAGGATACGCGCACGAGTTCGGTACTGCTCAAACACCTGGGCGTCGAAAAGAGACTTACGGCGCACCACAAGTTCAACGAACACGCCACGGTGGGGCCCCTCGCCGCGCGGATCGCCGTGGGACAGAACGTGGCCCTTGTG
>JAIRQC010000036.1 GCA_031256675.1 Rikenellaceae bacterium | reverse complement strand
TTCAGACGTGTGCTCTTCCGATCTAGAGTATTCATAACCTTAAAGCGGCCCTGCACGGAGGCGCCTGCGAAAGCATTCCAGTTTACGGAAAAATTATCGTAATACTGGTCGTATCCGCTGTCGTCCCTGTATGGCAATGTGGCGTCATACAGAGGGTTGCCCGGCGTGTATACCTTGGCGTATGTCGGGATCTGATAGCTGTCGAGCGTTTTTTTCAGAACGCCGTTGTCGTCGTAGGGAGTCCAGTACGGGTTCAGTTTGACATAGTTTGCAAACTCCCCGTATGGCGAATTATAGGAACTGTTCGACAAGACGCCGAGTTCGTTCCTGAAACTGAGGTTCTTCCATGTATACTGCAAGTAAATATTTCCCGAAAGCGTATTCCTTCGGGAGCCTTTCATAACGCCCAGGTTGTTGTCGTAATTTACATTGGCGGCATACAGCAGACTACCCTCCCCTCCCTCGAAACGCAGACTGTGGCGTTGTCCGACGCCGACCCTCACGGGAT
This sequence comes from Rikenellaceae bacterium, assembly GCA_031256675.1. GTDB lineage: Bacteria > Bacteroidota > Bacteroidia > Bacteroidales > Rikenellaceae > JAIRQC01. The sequence continues at coordinate 7,482 of JAIRQC010000036.1, read as the reverse complement.
ATTTAAGCCAGTAGGTATCGACGCCCCTCTCTACTTCTGCCCGCCGGTCAGAATAAAGCAGGTCGGCCCATATCTGATGGTCTACACTCGGATAGGTGTATAATCCTGCCGCCAGTTCATATTCGAGCTTGTCGGCGGCGTTCAGCAAATTATAGGAAGTAAAGTCGGGGGCGCTGATGTTCATGTCGCCCTTGTACGTGAACCTGATCTTACCCTGTTCCGGCTGTTTCCGGACAATCACCATGATGCCATTCGCCCCGCGGGAACCGTACATGGCGGTGGCGCTTGCATCTTTGAGTAGCGTTACGGATTCGACCAGACTGGGATCCAGGTCCATCACCTGCCGCAAATCGACCTCGAACCCGTCCATGATGAACAGCGGGAGATTGGATTCCGGCTGGTTTCTCTGTCCGTCCTGCTGCTCCCTGATACCGACGGAGAGGCTCGTGCTTCCCCGCATTTGAATGTTGGGCATGGTATTGGGGTCGGAGCCCATAATGTTGTTCTCCAGCACAAGGAAACCGGGCTCGACATTGCTTATCCTGCTGATCAGGTTCTGGTTTCCGGCGCGGGACAGCTCTTTTGCCGTGATCAGGGTAGCCGCCCCTGTATAGCTCTCCCTCGCTTTGTTGAAAATACCCGTCACTACGATCTCTTCCAGTTCCGACGGGTCTTTCTTCATTTCAATTACGCCCAGGGTCTGATTTTCGCCTCCTGGTTTTACGATCAGTTCGACAGGGCGCATTCCCATGTGTGAATAGACCAAAGTCGCGCTGCCTGACGGGATCGACAGGGTATAAACCCCCTCCCCGTTCGTCACTGCGCCATTTGCAGCGCCCTTTTCGCGGACGTTCACCCCCTGTAATGGCTGCCGCTGCTCGTCGACGACCTTTCCCGTTACGGTACGCTGCTCCGCAGAGGGGCCTGTCGCCGCCTGGCGCTCCGCTTTCTTGATGATCGTAATAAATTCCTCTTTAAGCGAATAGGTGAAGGGTGTGGATTTCAATATGACGTCCAGCGCTTTTGTGACCGTCATGCGATAGATATTCGCCGTTACCCTGTATTGTTCCACATCTTCCGTGTTGAAAATAATCCTTGAACCCGAAAGCGTACTTACCTTTTTCAGCACATCGGACAACAGCTCATTATCTGCGTCCAAACTGATCAACGCCTGCTCTTGTGCCTGTGCCTTCAAGCTCAGGGAAAGGAAAGCAGTCAGAAAAAATAAAGACCGGCAAATCCCCTTAAACAGTTTCTTGTCTGGTTTTTTCATAAAATTATAGTCTTAATCTTTATTCAACAGTAATTTTTTGACCGTACCTTCCCGCGCCAAAGGTCGAACAGGCCTAATGAATGGCGATCGTATTGCCTTTGAATGTAATATTAACCTTGTCAAGCTCTCCCAGCAGCTCCATCGCTTCGTTTATGCCACGGTTCCTGTTCACCCAGAAGTTAAAATGATATTCCATCACTTTGGGATCGGAGAACTCTACGTTAACATTGTACCACCGTCCCAGCTCTCTCATGATATTCTCCAAAGATTCGTCTTCAAAGAAGAAAAAGCCGCTGGTCCATGCCGTATATTTCCGGACGTCCGTCGTCCGTACCTCTATCGAACCGGTCTCGGCGGACAAATGCACATCTTCACCCGGCTTTGGCGTCTGCGTACCTTCGCTTTCGTTCTGCCAAACGGCAATGTTTCCCTCTATCAGCGTAACGTGCGGATCGCTGTGAGAATAGGCCTTTACATTAAATTCGGTGCCCAGCGCTTTTGTTTGCAGATACTCCGTTTTAACGATGAACGGTTTTTGCGGATGTTTGGCAACCTTAAAATAGGCCTCTCCCTTTAACTCGACAACACGTTGCCCCTCCTCAAAGCGGGCGGGGTAACAAAGCGAGCTTTCGGAGTTCAGCAACACCTCCGTACCGTCGCAAAGCGTTATCCTGAAATCTTTCCCGCGAGGGGTTCGAATGATATTGTATGCCGTTTTATCATGATTTTCCCCTGTCGAAGAGTAAACGGCCGCTTTCCCGTCAAGCAGCAAGGTATCGCCCGAGGTGTTGATCATGGTAACATTTTGTGGGAAAGGCAGGGCTTGTACCAATGTCGTCGTTTTATGGCGACGGACGGAATCCAGATAGAACCAGGCGCCGCATCCGAGCATCAGGAGAAATACGGCAACCGCCGACCTGAGAAAAAAGCGGGACAGGCGGGCTTTACGCACGGGAACAGTGTCTTCGTTTCGATATGACAATCCTGCCGACAGTTCAAATCTGTTCCATTCGGTTTCCAGTTCAGGCAAATGGCCGTTCTTCAATAAAAAGTCATCCCAAGCGGCTTTGGCGTTCCAAAACAGCTCGTAATGCTTCTTATCCCGAATCCACAAATCAAACTCATCCGTCTGTACAAGAGAGGGATCCTCCAGCACTTTGAAGAGGTATTGAATCTCGCTTCGCATTCCCGTACCACGTTTTCCCGTAAAACGTAATCAATACGAAAATGGAGTACAAAACAGGCAACAAAAAATTAAATCCATGCGGATTTTTTTATAAGCCCTTGATACAAGTGTTTTTACGGTTAACGGGCTGATTTGGAACAACTCGGCGACCTCTTTATATCCCTTGCGGTTAAGCACGCATTCCATAAAAATGCGACGGGTTTGCGCCGGAAGTCCTTCGATCGACCTCCTGACCCTCAATAATCGCTCCGGATAATCATCATAATCGTCCGGCTCGACGTCAGGGAAAGTCAACCGCAATTCAACATAATTCTCCGCAGCCCGACAACGACGCAGATGGTCACAGCAACGACTGCGCACAAAGGCATACAGCAGCGACAACAAATTTCTGTCTTCATACTGTTCGAAACGCTCCCAAAGACAGCAAAATGAATCATGCACAATATCCCTGGCGCACTCCCTGTCATAAACCCACCCATATGCATGTACATACAGCTGGTGAAAATGAGACTTGAAGAGCGTTTCAAACAATTCTTTTCTGTTCTCGTGCATTTAGAATAAAATTAAACGCATGTCAGTATATAAAGTACATTAATGTCGTCAAAATTATTTTATTGTAATGCGATCGGCCCGCATGGGATAACCTGTTCGAAATCAATAAGTTCCAGTATTTTAGGGTGCGCGTGCGGGCGCTCGTCTGAAATTATCGCACAAATATAATTATTTCATCAAAATAAGTTTTGAGAATGTTTAATTAAGGTTCAAAATCAGTCAGTAATGTTTGTTTTTGCTTAATTAATTGTTGGGCAGGGAGTAACGGGTATTTTTTTGTTTGAATATCTCCGGAGCGAGACTCAGGACGGTTTTGCGGCCAACGGTAAATCGGTTTTATGCCAAGATTCGCGAACGGATCGCCGAGTTTTGCAAAGCCGGAGCCCGTTCGAAAAACGGGAGGTTGAACTCGACGGGAGCTGTTTTGGCATTCACCGAGTGCGGGAAATTCGGGCTGCGGAGCGCGGGGCAAGATGCCTGTTTCCGGGATACTCAAACGGGGAGACAAAGTGTATACTCAAATTGTTAAGAACTGTTCGATGAGCGAGTTGACGTCAATTATCAAAAGACATGTCTTTTCGACAATGGTCCACACTGACGTTTTCAGTACCTGTTGCGGACAGGTAAACGATGGCTGCAAAAAGCATTCTGGAGTCAAATATAGCAACAATGAGTTTGCGCTCGGACACAATCACATAAATGGTATCGAAAACCGACGGCAAGCCGAGTGCAGGGCCCTACATCATTTTTTTGCCGATTTACTTGCAAAATCCATAAAAATAGGTCAGGCCCCTCGGAGAAGTTGTAGCAGCCGAAGCATTTGATGCAGCTGTCAAAGGAACGGGCCCTTTACGTTACCGAGACGGCGAAGCTCAAAGGCCAGCTGCGAGACTAGGCGAAAACAGGCAAAAAAAGATTTAGCCCGTGAAACCGATTTCCACGGGCTAAAAATTTTTTTTGCCTTTTTTTCTCCCAAATGCTTGCATAAACCATAAAAATATAAAAGAAATCAATAACGGCGATTTCTGGGATGGTTATTTTTCTATTGATGTAGATGAAATACGCAAAATGGTGAAACCGATAGGACGATAAATATCGAACTGCGAATTAATGATCGAAACCTTTTTGTGCTCTTTATGCAAATTAATGGTTGAAACTTTTTTGTACTGTTTGGTAGTGCGTTGGCAACCAAAGTATTGCGTGGAGGATAGCGTTTTGCGCTCCGCACAGTCAGCAGATGGACGCATCGTTGAAAGCTGCTCCCGAAGCCGCAGCCAAAACCGAGCCCGAAATCGTAGGCGAAAGGTTTCGCGGCGAGCGGTAGCAGCCCTGCGCCCAAAGAGAGCAAAGTGTAGCTGCGGCCTGCCGACCCATGCAATACAATACGCTTATTAACAGCGCCTTATCATAATGTCATTGCGTGTCGTTGCTAATCTTCAACCCTTTCGCATTGATCATCGAGTTTTGCCTGTATTGTGCGACGAGTGTCACCCTTAACAGAAATGTTTATCGCGTGCCGTTGCTAATTTTCAACCCTTATTGTGTGCCCTGCAAGAGTCACCCTCAGCAGATTGATCGCAGAGGCGGCTGCGCGGGCGATGTTCTGCTCGCGCAGTGTGCCCAGTAAGAGTTTTTGCGAGACGACTTTTTCGTCTGCCCCGCCCGCATCGCCGATAACCCTGCCGCTCGCCTCACCAGCAGAGACCGCAGAAACCGCCTCGCCAGCAGTTGCGGCAACGGCGGCGGCGACCCATACCGTGCCGACGGGCTTCTCATCCGAACCTCCCGACGGACCGGCGACGCCCGTTGTGGCTATGGCACAGTCGCTTCCGCAGAGCCGCCGTACCCCGACGGCCATCTGCTCGGCCACCTGACGGCTTACGGCCCCGTAACGTGCCAGATCGTCGGACGATACGCCCAATACATTGACCTTAATGTCATTAGAATAGGCTACCACTCCGCCTCGGAAATATTGCGATGCGCCGGACATGGCCGTGAACGCCGCGCTTGCCGCTCCGCCAGTGCAGGATTCGGCCACGGCGATGGTCAGGCCGCCAGCGGTGAGTTGTGATGCAACAGCCTCGGCCACAGAGTTGTATCGCCCGACAAAATATTCGGGTATCAGCCCTGCCAGCAGCTCGAACTGCCGGTTGATCTCCGGCAAGGCCGCAACATCGGCCATATCGGAGCATGCCGACAGCCTCAGCCGAACGCCTCCCGACCCGGGCAGATAGGCCAGACGCAGGAAGTCTGGCAGGGCGTCCTCCCACGGAGCGATCCGCTCGGCCAACATGCTCTCCGCCAACCCGAAAGCGAGAACCGTCCGATGCGTGGTGGCGCCAGGGGCAAACCGCGACCGCAGCCGCGGCAACACTTCGCCCATCATCAACTCCTTCATCTCGAACGGCACGCCTGGCAGCGAGACCACTACGCGCCCCTCGCGAGAAAACCACATTCCGGGAGCTGTCCCGTACAAATTTTGCAACACTTCGCAGCCGTCGGGCACCATCGCCTGCGAACGGTTGCCCTCGTTGAGGTCGACGCCGCGCCGCTCGAGCATCTGTGCCAGATGGTCGAGCGTCGCCCGGTCGAGCCGCATCCCCATGCCGAACAGCGAGGCGAGCGTCGACTTGGTTATGTCGTCCTTCGTGGGGCCGAGGCCGCCTGTGATGATGGTTATCTCGCTGCGGCCCAGCGCATCGGACGTCGCCGCGCGGATAGCCTCGACGCTGTCGCCCACCGAGGCCATAGCCACGACGGCGATACTGGCCTCATTGAGCCGCGCGGCAATCCACTGCGAATTTGTGTCGAGTACCTGCCCTATGAGCAGTTCGTCACCGATGGTGATTATTTCAGCGCGCATAGATATTTGCAGATTTTTCCGGGGAACGACGGCCCCTCGTATATTAGTCCTGTGTAGATTTGCACCAGCGCGGCTCCGGCTTCGAGCATGACGAGCGCGTCGCGCGGGGCCATTATGCCGCCCGAACCGACGACGGGCAGGTCAGTGCGCGAGCGGATATATAGCACCGTCTCCAACGCCCTGACGGTCAGCGGCGCGCCGCTAAGTCCCCCGCGGCCTGCTTTCGAATGGTCGCTTGCTACTCCCTCGCGCGAGGTGGTGGTGTTGGTGGCCACGAGGCCGTCGAGACCGTACTCTTCGGCCACGGCTATCATGTCGTCGATCTGGCCGCAATTGAGGTCGGGCGAGATTTTCAACAGTACGGGCCGCCTGACAGCCTGCGTATTGCGGTGGGCGGCCAGCGCGGCGGCAATCTCGCTCACCTGCCGCCGGTTCTGCAATGCGGTCATGTTGACGACGTTGGGACAGCTGACATTTACCACGAAATAGTCTGCGCAGTGGTAAAGTCGCTGAAACACACGCAGGTAGTCGCCTGCCGCTCTCTCGTTGGGGGTCGAGGCGTTTTTACCGATGTTGGCTCCGACTATCAGGCCGCGCCGCCTGTGTTTCAGCCGTTTGGCCGCCCGCTCCATGCCGTGGCCGGGGATGCCCATGCGGTTGATGATCGCCCTGTCGGCAGGCAGGCGGAACACTCTCGGAGGGGGGTTGCCGGGTTGAGGGTCGGGGGTTATGGTGCCCGTCTCGACGAAGCCGAACCCCAACGCGCCCAATTCGCGCCAGCAGCCGGCCTCCTTGTCGAAGCCCGCCGCCATACCCACCGGATTGGCGAAGTGCAGCCCGAAGACCTCCGTCGAGAGCTGCGGCGAGCGGCGGGCAAAAACAGATCGCAGCAAAATTCTGCCCCCGGGCACGAAACCCGCAAAGCGCAATGCCGCAACCGTCAGACGGTGGACCGTTTCGGGCGGAAAGAGGAACAGTAGCGGACGGATAAATTTTTTATACATAATTTCTTAGATATTACTGATCATTCCGAATGAAGCGACGGCGCTCCTGTCACGCCATGTGCCGTCAGAAATATTCATGGCGATATTCATATCCGTTCCGCATGGCCTCGAAATTTTCAGGCGAGGCTTTCAGGCGACGGCTTAACGCTTCAATATCAAAGTATTCGCCTATTGTAGCGCGCAGTTCGTCCCACCCGATCAGTCTCGGCGCAGGCGGCGGGGAGACTTCGGGGGGATACCATCCCCGCAGCGGCAGGCCGAAAGCAGAGGCCAGCGCATCGACCGACACGGCCACCGCGACGGCCTTGCCCTGAACCGAATAGCCCGCTATGTGAGGCGTGGCGAGCAGCGCGCCCCGCACCAGCGACGGGTCGACGAACGGCTCGCCCTCCCAGGCGTCGAAGATGTAGCCGTGTCCCGAAGCCGACAGCGCGCCGCTGTCGACCACCTCGCCGCGCGAAGCGTTCAACACTACCGTATCCGGACGCAGTAGCGAGAAGAACTGCCCGTCGGCCAGATGGAACGTATTGTCCTCGCCTCCGACGGTCAACGGCGTGTGAAAGGTGACAATGTCGCTGCGGCGGGCGACTTCGTCCAGCGGGAC
>JAIRQC010000048.1 GCA_031256675.1 Rikenellaceae bacterium | reverse complement strand
TAACAAACTGTTTGCATTGCCGACGGCAATTTGTGACCACGTGAGCCCCTTGCCGAATCTCTCTTTTGGAATGAATTGTGCGTCGTGACGGGGTACGAACGCTTTCATTTCAGCATACGACCATGAAACGTCCGTGTCGATCTGGCTCACGCAGGGCTCCGAATCTTGCGCACTCGACGAGCGCCAAAACAGCTCCCGTCGAGTTCAACCTTGCCATTGTCAAACGAGCTCTCGGCCTTGCAAAGTTCAGTGATCCATTTGCGAAACTTGCCGTAAAACCGATTGAACCGTTAGCTACGAAAAACCCGTCAACTCCAACGTCTTTTATCTTTCACAGTTAGGCAAAAACAGCCGCAAAACTGTCCTGAATCTCGCTCCGAAAATCTTCGCACGAAAAAATACTTAATTATTCGCGGAACAATAACTAATTAAATATTACTTAACTAATCTTTAACTTTATTATTATAAGGCATGTTTTTGTCCATTCAATGTTCTGATTTTGTCCCTGTTGACGGACAAACGGAATAACAGATATTACCGGTTTCAGGAAAATACGGTACTTTTATCGTCCCTTTTTATGCAGACATTGGCAGGACAGATGCAGTCAAAAATATACTGAAATACCTCCCCAAGCCGAACCCAATAAGATAAAAATACAAGTTGCTGATTTATTGCGAATTGCAATGCAAATTAAATGTCTCTGAAAGGCTATTAAAACATATCCAACAATATGATAGTTGCATGTGCATTGAGTAATGACAACATAAGGAGTGCAAGTTATAACTTGTTAATGGACTGGTATTGTAAGTAAGATACCGTCACATATGGAACTGCCCGAGCCGGTAGTGTGAGTGGTAGGGAAATAAAATATTTTATTTCCCTGCCACTCGATTCAGACGAGAGTATAGTGTTGGCAGCTTATGCAGTGGATAAAGACGACATATTCCTCAAGCATGGAGCCATTGGGCTTGTTTGAAATGGCCGAGCGAATGGCCGAGGTGCGAGCCGACGAACTAACTTCCGAAGAAGCGATAGCAGAGTTTGGTTGCTGACTGTGTCGGAGTAGCGTGAGAAAGCCAAAGGCAACTTTTGAGAAAGGCATCAACCAGTGTATGTTAACATAAACCGAAACATTCGGAATTAATGCTGTTTTGGCTCCTGTCCTGTCAAGAACCCTATCCAAAGTAATATCGACCGGTATTTCGGGAGGAAGCAACGCGACAGAGGCCGCAACACCCGTCTTTATGTTAACACACCATGACAAAGAACGGGAAGAGATCAGAGTATCTCTCGGAGAAACTCGCCGGTGTAGCTGCCGGGGGTTGCGGCTATCTGCTCCGGCGTGCCCTGTGCGACTATCAGGCCGCCGGCTGCTCCCCCTTCGGGGCCGACGTCGATAATGTGGTCGGCAACCTTTATGACGTCGAGATTGTGTTCGATGATTATCACGCTGTTGCCGCGGTCGACGAGCTTGCCGAGGACTTCGAGGAGTTGACGGACGTCCTCGAAGTGGAGGCCCGTGGTGGGCTCGTCGAGAATGTAGAGAGTTTGGCCGGTCTCGCGTTTAGCCAGCTCGGTGGAGAGTTTTATGCGCTGCGATTCGCCGCCGGAGAGGGTTGTACTTGGCTGCCCAAGAGTGAGATAGCCGAGACCTACCTCCTGTATGGCCCGCAGACGGCCGGCAATGGAGGGTATGTTCTCGAAAAATTCGGCGGCGGCGTTGACCGTCATGGACAACACCTCGTCTATGTTGCACCCCTTGTAACGCACTTCGAGTGTCTCGCGATTGTAACGATGGCCGCCGCAGACCTTGCACTCGACGTAAACGTCGGGCAGAAAGTTCATTTCGATTGTCTGCACCCCCGCGCCGCGACACTCCTCGCAACGCCCTCCCTTGACGTTGAACGAGAAACGCCCCGCCTTGAAACCGCGAATTTTGGCGTCGGGGGTGTTCTCGAACAGCTTGCGTATGTCGGCGAAGAGGTTGGAGTATGTGGCCGGATTGCTGCGCGGCGTGCGTCCGATGGGCGACTGGTCGACCACGACGAGCTTGTCCACAAAATCAATCCCCTCGACGGCGTCGCAGTCCAGAGGCTGGGCGAACGACTTGTAGAGGTGGCGGCTGAGCACAGGACAGAGGGTGTCGGTGACGAGCGACGATTTGCCGCTGCCGCTCACGCCGGTTATGGCGATCATCATGCCTAACGGGAAGACCGCGTCGATGTTTTTCAGATTATTGCCCCGCGCGCCCCGCACGACTATCGACTTGCCGTTGCCCTTGCGGCGCACCGACGGAACGGCTATCTCGCGCCGCCCGCCGAGATAGTCTGCCGTCAGGGACGAGGCCTTCATTATCTCCGACAGCCCCCCCGCCGCAACGATATGGCCTCCCGCGCGCCCCGCCAAAGGGCCCACATCGACGATGTAGTCGGCGGCGCGGATCATGTCTGCGTCGTGCTCGACGACGATTATCGAGTTTCCTGCCTCGCGCAGACGTTTCAGCGAGTCGATCAGCCGCCGGTTGTCCCTCTGGTGGAGGCCGATGCTCGGTTCGTCGAGGATGTAGAGTACGTTGACCAGCTGCGACCCGATCTGCGTGGCGAGCCGTATGCGCTGCGATTCGCCGCCGGAGAGCGACTGCGACGACCGTGCCAGCGACAGGTAACCCAGCCCCACGTCTGTCAGGAAACCCGTGCGGGAGGCAATCTCCTTGACCACCTCGCGCCCTATGGTGCGTTCTTTCTCTGTAAGTTGCCCCTCCAGCGCGCCGATCCACCCGTAAAAATCCTCGATGCTCATTGCGCACACCTCGGCGATGTTGAGCCCCGCGATGCGGAACATGAGCGACTCCTTGCGCAGGCGCGTCCCGCCGCAGAGCGAGCACGGGCGGCGCATCATGAACTGTTCGCGCCACCTCTCGCCGCGACCGTTATCCTCCTCCTGCCGTTCGATGTAGTCGGCCACGCCATCCCAGGCAATCATCCGCGCCGAGGGCATATCGCTGTTTTCGAGGCGGACAGGCTCGCTGTCGCCGTAGAGTATCGCGTTCATTCCCTCTTCGGAGATGGTCTCCACGGGGTCGTCGAGGGTGAAGTCGTAACGCCGTCCCATAGCCTCCAACAGCGTGAACAGCAGCGAGGCGCGGTAGCGTCCCAGCGGCTCCACCCCGCCCTCGCGCAGGCTCTTGCGGGGCTGCGGGACGATGCGCGCCATGTCGAACACCGCCTCCTGCCCCAGGCCGCTGCAATGCGGGCAGGCGCCCTGCGGCGAGTTGAACGAGAAGGTGTGGGGCGCTGGATCGTCGAAGGCCAGCCCGCTCGAAGGGCACATCAGGTGGCGCGAGTAGAATCGCGACACGTCGTGGTCGTAATCATACAGCGCCATCGTGCCCTTGCCCTGCCTGAGCGCCTCGCGCAGCGAGGTCACCAGCCTGTCGGAGGAGCCCTCGCCCACCACCAGACGGTCGACGACCAGGTCGACGGTATGTATCTTGTAGCGGTCGAGCCGGATGCCGGAGGTCAGCTCCCTGATCTGGCCGTCGATGCGGGCGTAGAGATAGCCCTTCTTTATAAAACTGTCGAACAGTTCGCGGTAATGTCCCTTGCGGCCGCGCACGATCGGGGCCATCAGCGCGACTTTGGCCCCGGCGAAGCTCTCCTCAATGAGCCGGGCTATCTCTGCGTCGGTGTAATGCACCATCTCTTCGCCGGTGACGGGCGAGTAGGCGCGGGCGACGCGGGCATAGAGCAGGCGCAGGAAGTCGTTGATCTCGGTGACGGTGCCGACGGTCGAGCGGGGATTTTTGTTGGTGGTCTTCTGTTCGATGGCCACCACGGGGCTCAGGCCGGTGATTTTGTCTACGTCGGGACGCTCCATCGTCCCGACGAACTGCCGCGCGTAGGTCGACAGCGTCTCCATGTAGCGTCGCTGCCCCTCGGCGTATATGGTGTCGAAGGCCAGCGACGACTTGCCCGACCCCGACAATCCGGTTATGACCACCAGAGCGTCGCGCGGGATGGAGACGTCGACATTTTTCAGGTTGTGCACCCGCGCCCCCTCGACGACGATCCGCTCGGAGGCTGTTTTGATTTTTTTACCCATTTTTCATCCAAACCCGTACGATCTCCCCGAACAGATATTTTCGATAGTGCCCCTTCTCCTTGCAGGCCTCGTTGATGTAGTCCCGCGCCTGCTGCGTGCAGAAATCGTCTACGGACGGGACGGTTACCTGCAACAGGCTGCACTCGACTATAAGCCGCGCCTCGGCGAAGGCGATATTTCCGTCGGGGGTTCGGGCGGCGGTCAGTTCGACCTGAGTCATCTTGTCGCTGCCGCGTCCCGACTTGCTGCCCAGAAACATCGCCCGCTCCCTGTATTCGTCGGAGAAGTAGGACATTGTGTAGATCCGCTCCCGTTCGATCAGCTCGAGCGTATAGCGGTCAGCCCGCATGATGCACCAGGCGACAGGTTTGCGGAAAAGTACGCCGAAGCCGCCGCCGCTGCCCACCATTGCATTGTAATGTTCTGTCCGTCCGGCTGTTATGACGGGAAAAACTTTTCCGGCCAGCGTAAACGCATCGTCGGGTATCTCCTCCGGAGAGATCTGCCGAAACAAGCTATCGAAACTCATCTGCCCTCAGGTATTTTCACCGTGAAACACATCCCCTTGTCGTTCTTGTAGTTATATGTCCGTATCCAGGGGTTCATTTCGCGCAGCAGTTTGTAATTCGTGCCATTGGCTATGGCCACCATCGACCAGTCGATCTCCCTGTCCGCCACCTCCACCGTACGACAGTCGGGATAGGGCTTGTAGAACATCTCGGAGGGAATGTCGTAGCCGTAGAGCGGCATGTCGGCGCATAACAGCTTGAACGACAGTATGCGGAAAACATATCGCAGCGTCTCCTGCGGGAAGAACAGGTCGTAATAGCCGCCCACTTTCTGCGTGTCCAGCCTCGAGGCTACCCCCTTGAAACCGATGTTGTAGCTCGCCGCGGCCAGCGTCCACGAGCCGAACTGCCGGTAGGCCTCTTTGAGGTAGGCGCACGCTGCAACCGTCGCCTTTTCAATATGATAGCGTTCGTCGACGTCCTTGTTGACCGTCAGCCCGTAGCTCTTGCCCACCTCCGGCATGAACTGCCACAGTCCGCCCGCGCCAGCCGAAGAGACGGCCTCAGGGCTGAGGCCGCTCTCGGCCATGCAGAGGTAGAAAAAGTCGTCCGGCAGCCCCTCGCGCCGCATGATGGGCAGCACGACAGCCCTGATTCGCTTGACGGCCAGCAGCGTAAGGGTCGTGCGGGCGTGCATGTATGTGGTGGTCAGCATCTCGTGCTGCAATCCCTCGCGCACGTCGCGGTATTGCAGCGGCGCTGCCTCGCCGGCAAATGTCAGCGTATCAGGGATCGGCGCAGGGCCGACATTTTGGGGCACGCTGCCCGCCACGCAGCCGCACAGCAGGGCCAGAAATATAAAAACAACACAACGTGTCATACAAGTTTCAAAAGAAGCGCGTGGAGGTTAATAACCCCCAGCACGTCGGCTATGCAGCCGAGTATCACCGCAATAAGAAATATTTTCAGGAATTTCACCCCCCACCCGACCGCATACTGCGAGGCGACGAAGGCCCCCAGCGTGTTGCCCGCGGCGTGTATCAGTCCGAAAGTATATACCACCGTGCCGTTCAACATGAACAGCGCCAGCGCAAAGGGGGTCGACACGGCCAGCACGAATGTCTTCATCGCGTTGGCCGCCACGATGTCCATCCTCATGCTCATCAACGCCACCGCCAGCACCATATATCCCAGTCCCACATATATATAGCCCCCGTAAACGCCTATAAGGAGGAACCACACGTAATCTATCGGACGGATGCGCACCTCGCCCGAGGCCTTGCGCAGCCGCCGTTCGGTGCTCAACAGCATGAAAACCAGTATTATGCTCAGCACCACCCCAAGGCATATCCTGATGATCTGCTCGTCGACCTTCATCGCTATCAGCGAGCCGAGTATATTCCCGACGATGGCGGGAACGGCCAGCCGCAATCCTATTTTCAGGTTTAACTGTTTGTTGCGCCGAAAGTTGACCGCCGCCGCAATGTTCGAAAAGGCCACCGGCAGGCGGTTTGTCTCGTTGGCCGCCGTAATGGGCAGCCCCAGCACCATGAAGGTCGTGATGGAGATTATCGACGCCCCGCCAGCCAGCGTGTTGATGAAACCCACCATGAACCCCGACACAAGCAGGATTGCAACTATCTCGTATGTAAGGTTTTGCCACATAAGGGCCCACTATTTCACAATTGAGAACCCGTCCGCATCGAGGTGGGCGGGGAATTTTTCGCGGAAGTCGTGCAGGGCTTCGAGGTCGACGAGGCCGGCGACGGTCTGTTCCGCCTGGCCGTCGGCTTCGGGATCGGCGTTGCCGAGGAAGTCGACGAGGGCCGTGTCGCCGTTGTAGCGGGTGTTCGGGTCGCTGCCCGTGCGATTGACGCCGGCCACATAACAGAGGTTCTCGATAGCCCTGGCCCGCAACAAAGTGCGCCAGACGGCCGCGCGCGGGGCGGGCCACGAGGCGCATACGACAATCATGTCGTAATCGCCGCAATTGCGCGCCCACACCGGAAAACGCAGGTCGTAGCAGACCAGCGGCAGTATCCTCACCCCCTGCCACTCCCATACAACGCGCTCCTGGCCGGGGGTATATATGCCGTTCTCGCCCCCCATGCGGAAGAGGTGACGCTTGTCGTACCACTGCACGCGACCGTCCGGCCTTACGAAGAGCATCCGGTTGAGGTAACGGCCGTCGTCGGCCACAACCACGCTGCCCATCAGGGCCTTGTCGTATCGGGCGGCGAAAGTGCGCAACGTATCGAGGAGGCCGCCGCCCATGTTTTGGGCAACGGCGGCGGCGTTCATGGTGAAGCCGGTGGTGAACATCTCCGGAAAAACGACCAGCGAAGCGTCGGTATTGTCTATCCACCGTTCGGTCTGCCGCAGGTTGGCCGCAACGTCCTCCCACTGCGGCGCGGACTGTACAAGCGCTATTTTCAACATGATATAAATTCTTAACGAATGCGAACCAGGTCGATAGCTGTATTGTCGTGCCGGGCGAAGCAAAATGAGGCGCAGCGAGCCGAAGCGTCCGCCGCCTGGCCCGTGGGCGACATAATTATTAAAATCGTACTGCAATAATACGCTGAAAATCAGGCAACATTCTCAACCGTTAATTCGCATTGCGGGTTCCCTCCGCAAAGTTAACCATTTTTTGGTTACTTTTGCGAAATCAGAATTCGACAGCCTATGCTCTCCGCAGGAAAATACCATACTCTGACCGTGGCCCGCATCTCGGACCACGGTCTCTATCTCGCCGACGACGAGGGCTGCGAAGTGCTGCTGCCCAACCGCTTCATTTCGCTGGCCGACAAGGTGGGCGACACGAAGGAGGTCTTCGTCTATCACGACTCCGAAGACCGTCTTGTGGCCTCCACCGAGCGTCCGCTGGCTACGGTGGGCGAGGTCGCGCTGCTTCGCACGGTCGACAAGAACATTCACGGCGCGTTCCTCGACTGGGGCCTCAAAGCCAAACACCTGTTCGTTCCCAACCGCAACCAGAAAACGCCGATGCGCATCGGCGAGAGCTATCTGGTCTATCTGTACGAAGACAGCCGCACCTCGCGCGCCGTCGGCACAGCCCGTCTCAACAGCTACATATCCAATTCGTCGATTGCGCTCGCCGTGGGCGAAAGGGTTTCGATCCTTGTCGCCATGCGGCTCGAAGCGGGCTATCGCGTGGTCGTCAACAACGCCCACTGGGGCATGATCTACACCAACCAGCTCTTCCGCCCCGTCGTCCTCGGCGAGAAGACGGAGGGTTGGGTTGCCAAAATAACCGAGGACAGCCGCATAGACATATCGTTGCAGCAGGGCGGTTACGACGGCATTCGCGCCTGTGCCGACGAGCTTCTCGCACTGCTCGCCTCCGCCGGCGGCATGCTGCCGCTGGGCGACGCCAGCTCCCCTGCCGACATTGCCGCAGCAACACGGATGAGCAAAAAAGTATTCAAGCGCGCGGCGGGCCATCTGCTCAAAACCGGCAGGGTCGAACTCACGCCGCAAGGCATAAAGCTGTTGAAATGAGAAAACTGGAGACTGCGCAACGGGTGTCGGTCGACGAGTCGGACAATTTTGTCTATTGTCGGTCGGAGTTGGCGTACAGGTGCGCCGCGGGGATGGTTTCGGGCCGGGTGCTGGAGATCGGGACGGGCAGCGGCTACGGGGTCGACATTATCGCGCCGCGGGCGGAGAGTTTTTTGACGGTGGACAAGTTCGACTGCGGGCGGGACTTTTCGGGGTGTGGAAATGTGGAATTTCGGCGGATGCGGATCCCGCCGCTCACCGGCGTGGAGACGGCAAGCGTCGATTTCGTCGTGTCGTTTCAGGTGATCGAGCACATCCGCAACGACAGGGCGTTCCTGTCCGAGGTGCGGCGCGTCCTGCGGCCCGGCGGCAGGATGATCATCACCACGCCCAACCGGAAGACGTCCCTCACGCGCAACCCATGGCACGTCCGCGAGTACACCGCCGACGAATTGACAACACTGCTCGGTGAATTTTTCGAGCAGGTCGAGGGGCATGGTATCGTGGGAAACGCGAAGATCATGGAGTATTACGCAGCCAATAAACTGTCGGTGGCGCGGCTGGCGCGGCTGGATGTTCTGAGGCTTATGAAGTGGCTGCCGAGGTGGATGCTTCGCCTGCCTTACGACATACTCAACCGGCTGAACCGTCGGCGATTGCTGGAGCGCAACCGCACCCTGACCCGCAACATCGCCGTCGACGATTACCGTCTGGGCGAGGCGACCGACGAGTGCTTCGACCTGCTGTTCGTGGCGGAAAAGAAGTAGATATATTTCCTGCTTCGATGAAGCCGCGCGGCCTCCAGGCGGTGGCTAAGGGGGCTGCGAGAAAAACCTTGTTTTTGATTTCGCCTTTGAAATATTTGTTTATTTCAAAAAAGATGCCTATCTTGTAAAATAATTCCAAAGATAAGGAGCGTATTATGAAAGAAATGATGGAGAAGAAGACAAGATATTCGGATTCGGAGTTGGCCGAATTCAGGGAGCTCATACTCGACAAGCTCGATAAGGCGCGCGCCGATTTCGACCTGCTGCGCGCAACCATCACCCACAGCGCCGACAACGACACCGAGGACACCTCGCCCACCTTCAAGGTGCTCGAAGAGGGAGCGGCAACCCTGTCCAAAGAGGAGAGCGGACGGCTGGCGCAGAGGCAGTTGAAGTTTATCCAGCATCTCGAGGCCGCCCTGATGCGCATTGAGAACAAGACCTACGGCATATGTCGCGAGACGGGCAAGCTCATCCCGAAGGAGCGGCTCAAGATAGTGCCGCACGCCACGCTCTGCATCGAGGTCAAGGAGCAGCCGAAGAAATAAGGTGCAGCGGGTTACGATCTATACCGACGGCTCGGCGCTGGGTAATCCCGGCCCGGGCGGTTACGGCGTTGTGCTGCTCGCCCCGCCCAACCATCGCAAGGAGTTAAGCGCGGGGTTTCGCCTGACGACCAACAACCGCATGGAGTTGCTGGCCGCCTGCGTGGGGCTGGAGGCGTTGAAGGTGACGCCGTGCGAGGTGACGCTCTACTCCGACTCGAAATATGTGGTCGACGCAGTGGAAAAGGGGTGGGTGTTCGGCTGGGAGCGCAAGGGCTTCAACGGCAAGAAGAACCACGACCTGTGGATACGGTTTCTGCGGGTATATCGTCTTCACAACGTGCGTTTTGTCTGGGTCAAGGGGCACAACGGCACCCCTGAGAACGAGCGTTGCGACGTGCTTGCCGTCGCCGCAGCCAAAAGCCCCGCGCAGGCCGAAGACGCAGGCTATGTTGCGGAGTAGGCGGACGTTATGCCGAATGTAGTGGAATGAAACGAAGCGGGGCCGAAATATCTAATGTCATGTTGAGTGTGGCGTAGCATGACATTAGATATTATTACTCCGCTACGGGTTGGCATGAAAAATTTTGCCCTGAAGCAAAAATTTTGCGAGGCGAAAATTTTGCTCGGGGCGGCATAATCGGCCCCGTGGGTTGTGGCCTCGACGAGTGGAAGTTCTACGATGCGCCGCGACCCATCCGAGATGCGCAACCTCTACTCCGCCCGCGATATGTCGCCAGCGCAAAAAATGATTTTGAAATTAGTCTTAAATAATATATTTCATCAAAATTTGAACAATGTAGTTGTAAAAAAAATATTATTGTTCCGAAAAACCAGCATTGTTTCGTTTAAAGTGAATGTTAAAATAAAAATTTTAATAGAAATATTTAAGAAAAAACAGTTTGTTCCGCCTGTTACAATCGGGGTATATAAAAACAATGGCAATAATCAAAATTAATATTTTATAGGTGGCAACGATTGAGCAGTATCTTGTTGGCGTATTCTGGGAAAATCGCGTCGAGCGAAAAATATAGTTTACAGACATTTTTATGCCGAATTTTTCTTATCTTTGCGCCGTAATTTCGTCGATGCACGGTAATTTGTGTAGCTATGGACTTATTGTCTGACAGGTTGTTGAGGTGGTTGTTTGGCTGACAGACAAGTTATTGGGCTGATCGTGACGAATGTAACAGGAGAGATGCCGGAGTGGTCGATCGGGACGGTCTCGAAAACCGTTGTACTTTTACGGGTACCGGGGGTTCGAATCCCCCTCTCTCCGCTGGGTGATTGGGTAAATGCAAGTAAAACTGCGTAGATCAAGTATTTACGCGGTCTTTGTTTTGGGGTGTAACGCAAAAAAGAGGGATTTTGAGCAGT
>JAIRQC010000002.1 GCA_031256675.1 Rikenellaceae bacterium | reverse complement strand
GGTTGTCGGTAATACCGACGACGCAGCCCGCGGTAACGCCATCATGCCGTTGTCCGACACCTTGAAATACCGTTACGGTCGCACTGTTCTTCAACCCGCCTTGATTGTTGCCAGACTCGACGGCTGGCAACCTTCCAGCGCCCATATGCCCCCGTGTTACACGAGCGATATTCCAGTGTTGGTTGAGCCGCTTTTATCTCACAACAACTGGTTATTTTGCAACGTGTTGCAAAATTTCTACTGCACGAAAGTACAAGATTAAAAGTGATTATTGAAAGTGTAAAATATACAGCATACGAAGTCTGTTAAATTTATTTCTAAAAACACTGTATGTCTTTCCCTGCGCGACAGTCAGATTAGAAACTTAGCGTATTTCTGCGATAAAATTTTGGCTGATTGAAAAATTGCTCCAACTTTTATTGGAAGTTTTATTACTCAGAAAGGAGTGATGCTCGTAAAGGCAAAAATAATGTAGCATTTCAGGCGTAAGGCATCGGGAAATGGAGGAGCAAACGGGGGCACACGGCACAGAAAATGCAAAAGGATAAATGAGCTGTTTTCGCAGAAAAGTTCCCGCAATGTAGTTTCTCATGTAAAAAAATTCCTATCTTTGTGCGTTGTTTGCGGATATGGCGTAATTGGTAGCCGCGCCAGACTTAGGATCTGGTGTCTTGCGACGTGGGGGTTCGAGTCCCTTTATCCGCACAGTTTCAACACCTTGCCATTATAAAAAAGTCTGTTGTCCCGGGAGCGTTCCTCTGCATGGCCATCGCCTTGTAGGGCAGTTCGAGGCATTTGAAACCATACGCATCCTCGCTGCCCGAACAACAGCGTGTACGTTGATAATCAACGGCATCCTTCGGGTAAGGGAGTTCGACGGGAACAAAGTCAAATGGGATGCGGGCTTCATGGGATACGGCAATTTTTTGCAAAGGCAACGATCGGTAACCCGCTGGAAACCACTATTTTCTCGTCGATTGCAAAGAGAATATGCAGGGTGGCCATTATAAGGCGGAAAACATACGCATCGAATATGACTCTACGGCAGGACGGACATACGAAATGAACGCCGACAGGGAAGTTGTGTTTTTCAGGTGAGTATCCGAATGAACGCCGACAGGTGAGTTGTGTTTTTCGGGGAAATATCCGAATAATTATTGTGGCCCAACTATTCGTATCTCCCTGCGGAACAGTCCTTTGATACCCATCCTGCGCAACTGTCCCGCTACGAGCGCAACGGCGAGAATGATGGAAAATCCGTCGGCCACAGGGAGCGCGATCCACACTCCGTCGACGCCCCAGAAGTGCGGCAGGACAATCAGAAGCGGGATCAGAAACACAACCTGACGTGTAACCGACAGTACGATGGAGCGTTGGGCCTGACCGATCGATTGAAAAAAGCTCGACGAAAGCATCTGAAAACCAACCAGCGGGAACAGCAGCAGCCCGTAGCGGAACGCCTCTATTGCTGCATCGACCTGCGCCGACGAGTTGGTGAACAGCATGGCAATATAGCGCGGGAAAACCTGCGCCGCCACTCCGCCGAGGGCCGCGACCAGCGTTGCCCATAGTATCCCCTGCCGCAGCGCGCGGGCCAGTCGGAATGTGTCGCCCGCCCCGAAATTGTAGCCGATGATGGGCTGAACACCCTGATTTATGCCGATTACGGTCATCGAAAAGACGAACAGGTAGCGGTTGACGATGCCGAACGCCCCGACGTAATCCTCGCCTCCATGGACGAGCAGCGCATGGTTGATGAAAATTACCACCACGCTGCCGCAGACGTTCAGGATGAACGGCGACAGCCCTATCGACATGACGTTCCGCACGATACGCCACTGTGGACGAAATATCCCGCGCGTAAAACGGATAGTCCGGCTGCGGTCGAAGTAATGGCGGAGCTCGAAACCCAATGCCGCCACCTGCGCCACAACCGTCGCCAGCGCCGCCCCGCGCACACCCCAATTGAAAACAAAGATGAACAGCGCCCCTAACAGACAGTTAACCACGATGGTAGCCAACATGATGATCATCGACCGCTGCGGGTATCCCGTCGAGCGCATCAGGGCGTTGAGCCCCATGTAGAGGCTCGTAAAAATATTGCCTATCAGTATAACTTCCGCAAAGTCATGCGCGTAGCCCAGCGTGGTAGCGGGGTTGGCTTCCAGCAGCAGAAGGATCTCGTCGAGGAAGACGAGCGACGCCACGCTGAACAGGGCCCCGATCAACGCGCACATCACCACCATGTTACCCAGTATCAGCCGCCCTGTTTGCGTATCGCCACGCCCCAGATGAATTGACATCTGCGCCGCCGACCCCACCCCGATCAGCAGCGAAAAAGCCACCCCGAGACTCATGATCGGGATTGTCAGCGCGATGGCCGACAGCGCGTCAGGCCCGACGCCCTTACCTATAAATATCGCATCTACAAGGTTATACAGCGACGATACCAGCATCCCGATCACCGACGGCACTGCATACTGCCTCAACAGCTTCGAAATCTTCTCACGTCCCAGCGCAGCCGCCTCACCCCTTGTCCCGTTCATTATTTTTGTTTTTCAGCTTTTTTGTCCCGAAAGCGCACTTTTGCCGCAAGCGACCGACGGCAACAGCGCAAACAGAACTGCGTTCGACTATGAACAGGTAAGATTTAATGCGCTGTGACCCACCGTGTTTTGCTTCGCTTCAAGTAACGCGGTGCAAATATAGCCAAACTTTTCGATACGCACATATTGTTTAGACTGGTAATATTTGGCATATTTCTGATATATTAATGCTCTTTACCCGCCGTGGCGGGCCCTTTGCCCTCTCCTGCGGGCGAAGGAGATGCAATGTTGTCTAAAATTTAGACAAATCCTTAAATCTTGTGATTTGAACAACTTTTCCACCGGAACTTTTCCGCCGACAGGATAAATTGCATAAATTTGTAGGATTAATCGAAAATGCGATGGAAAACATAAACTGGGGCTCGCTGGGGTTCGGCTATATCAAGACCGACCTGAACGTAAGGAGCTCATACAAAGACGGCAAGTGGGGGCCGCTCGCCACGACCGCCGACGAATATATCTCGCTGCACATGGCGGCCACCTGCCTGCACTACGGACAGGAGGTCTTCGAGGGGCTGAAAGCCTACCGCGGCAAGGACGGGAAAATAAGGATATTCCGCATCGAGGAGAACGCCAAACGGATGATCTCCACCGCCGAATATCTATGTATGCAGGCGCCGTCGGTCGAGATGTTCCGCGAGGCCGTGACGGAGGCTGTCAGAGCCAACGAACGCTTCATACCGCCCTACGGCACGGGGGCGACGCTCTATATCCGCCCGCTGCTGATCGGTTCGGATGCGCAGGTGGGGGTCAATCCTGCCAAAGAGTACATGTTCCTGGTCTTCGTGACGCCGGTCGGGCCATACTACAAGGAGGGGTTCAACCCGATAAGGGTCATCGTCGACCGCAATCACGACCGTGCCGCGCCGCTCGGCACGGGCCATGTCAAGACCGGCGGCAACTACGCCGCCAGCCTGCTGTCGGGCCGTGAGGCCCACCACAACGGCTATCCGGGCGTACTCTACCTCGACGCCTGCGAGAAACGTTACATCGACGAATGCGGCGCGGCCAACTTCTTCGCCATTCGCGACGGACGTTACATCACCCCCTGCTCGCGGTCGATCCTCCCCTCGATCACCAACATGAGCCTCCAGCAGATCGCCGCCGACATGGGGTTGACCGTCGAGCGTCGCCAAGTGGAGTTTGCCGAACTTTCGACCTTCGAGGAGGCAGGGGCCTGCGGAACGGCCGCCGTCATATCGCCCATCGGCGTTGTGTTCGACCCTGACAACGACCGCAAATACACCTTTGGCGACGGCGTTCATGCAGGACCGTGGTGCACCAAACTCTACGAGCGTCTGCGCGCCATCCAGTGGGGCGACGCGCCGGACCCTTACGGGTGGACGACGGTGTTGTAAAAGGCAGGCAGAACAGGCGACGCCTCTCTGAATATCAGAGAGGCGTCGCCTGTTTCCCGCGCCGTCACCCGCGCCGTCATTAAGGATAATCCGCTTACGGCACAGGGTCGTAGCCGTGCCCTCCCCAGGGGTGACAGCGGGCGATGCGGCGCAATGCGAGCCACAGCCCTCTGAACGGCCCGTGGCGGCGCAGGGCTTCAAGGGCATACTGCGAGCATGTTGGGGTGAAGCGGCACGAGGGGAGCGTCAGCGGCGATATGCACCACTGGTAGAGCTTCACCACGACAATCAGCGGAAAAGCGACTATGCGCCCGATTGACCACATTTCGAGGTGATTTTGCGGATGGCCGCCTCGATCACGGCGTACTTCTCCACTGTTTTCGAGACATATACGAGCCCTATGTGCAACGTTCCCTCCGCGTGCAGGCGGGACTTGCTGAGCCGCCAGGCCTCGCGGGTGCGCCGTTTGAGCAGGTTGCGCGTGACGGCCCGCTTGTGGTTGCGCTTGGAGACGGAGACAAGCACGGCAATCTCCGGCCCGTCCGCGGCGCGTTCGACGACCATATAACGGAACGGATAGACGAAACCGCCCCTGCCGCTCTCGAACAGTTCGGCGATGGCCCGCTTCGACGACAGGCGTTCGGACTTGGGGAAAGTGGCCGGCATTGTGGCCCGATCAGGATTTACCTGGCTTTGGCTTCGCGGCGGCAGTCTTGGCGGAGGGAGCGGAGGATGCTGCCTTAGCGGAAGGCGAGGCTTTCGCTGCGGTAGTAGTGGCAACCTTCACGGCGGCGGCAGTCTTGGCCGTTGAAGAAGAAGCTGCCTTAGCGGAGGAAGAAGATGTGGCGACAGTGGAGGGGGCCAACGGGCGGCTCTTTTTCACGGGTTTAAGCTTCTGGGCGCGAAGGAAATCCTCCACTTCGCGCTTCTCGCAGAGCTGGACGGGAGCTACGGGCTCGCCGGAGACCAGCTGCGAGATGAATATGTCGATGGCCTTGGTCATCGACGGCACGCGCTCGGTAGGGGCCAGAACGTTGACGCAAACCCCTGCGTCGACCGCCGCACGGGCCGTGCCGTTGCCGAAGGTGGCGATGTAGGGCAGATCGGCAACATCGAATCGGGCGGTGAGGGCGGCGATCTCCGACGGGCTGTAAAAGACCAGCATGTCGTAGCGCGACAGGTCGACGGTCGACAGGTCGTTGCTCGTCGCCCGCGAGAGGACGACCTTGTCGAACGGTACGCCGAGCTCGGTCATGGCCGTAGAAAGTTCGGGCTTGTAGGGCTCCGAGAGGGTCAACAACAGCTTCTCGTCGCGGTTTTTGAGGATCAGCTCCATCAGCGATGCAAAGGAACTGTCAGCAAAAAATATCTTGCGCTTGCGGTAGACAATGTATTTTTGGAGGTAGAGCGCGATGGCCTCGCTCTGGCAGAGGTACTTCATCGTCTCGGGGATGACAAGGCGCGCCTGCTCCGAGATACGGAAAAAATGGTCGATGGTTGCCTTGTTGGTGAAAATGATGGCCGTATGGGCCAGCACCTCCACCCTCTGGCTGCGGAACTCCTTGAGCGTCACACCTTCGAGCCTGATGAACGGGACGAAATCGACCTCTATGCCATGCCTGGTCGCAATCTCATAAAATGGCGACTTCTCCATGACGGGCGGCGCGGGCTGGGAGACGAGTATGCGTTTTACGTTCAAAACTATTCTATTGAGATTCAATTGTTTCGCAGCGCCGCAAGGGCCACTGCGCTCAGAGGAAAAATTTCGACGGTGCAAAGGTACAAAAACCAATGCAAAATAGAAATTTTTTGTATGACAAATAGTTGAAAAGTTTTTTGCATCAGCGTCAGCGTCCACGCCGCGACCAGCGCAACGAGCATCCACGCCGCCCCCGGCCAATGGCTAAGCGTCAAGGGCAGGAACAGGGGCAACAGCACAACCGCCCCGACGGCAAGGATGGCCGTCCTCATGCGCAACAGGCTGCCGGTGAAGCCTTTGCTGCGGGTCAGCCCTCCGGCTGCCCGCAGCAGCAGCCCTCCGAAGCCCTCCGTCGCCGCCAGCAGGAGCATCGCCAAAGGCACGGCCCAATCGAGAAGCTCGCGAGGCAGGCTCTCAGGGACGGCAGGGAAAGCGTCGAGCAGTTTGAGCGTCAACATGGCCGTCATCGTGCAGCCCAACATGGCCAGCGACGAAAGCATGGCGGAGAAGGAGCGGTTGCGCTCGTTGAGGGTCTTGTCCGACTGAAACCGCCCCGATATGGCTCTGAGCAGCGCGGCGATATTGCTCCGGTGGGCGACCAGCGCCATGCAGTAGCCCACCAGCAGGACCGCCGCGCAGATATGGTAGAGCGGCGCGTCGGAGAAGCGTTGCGCCGTCGACTGCGGCTGTACGGCGAGCGTCTCCCCCAGTGTCGACAGGCTGCCGAACAGCTCTTCGGGCCGCGCGTTCGCTGGCGTGGCCGTCGCGCTGTCGGCAGCGCTCGCCGGACGGAATGTCGCGCAGCCCTCGGCTATCCTTTGGTAGATATTGTAGCCGGTCAGCAATCCCGCGCTGTCGTATATTACGGTTCTCTGCATACGGCTTGGATGATATTGTCGGCCGGTGCGAGCCCCACGGCCTGCCAGCGGATGCGTCCGTCGCGACCGACCAGATAGAGCCGCGGAACGCCCTGCGAGGCGAAAAGGTCGAACACCCGCCGCCCCTCGTCGTAATAGAGCGGCGGCAGCCCTGCTTCTGTCCCCTCCCCGTTCCCTGCCGAGGCCCAGTACTCTTCGGCCATCGCCTGCGTGGCATTCTCCTCCCCTCCTCGGGCAATACAGACGAGCTCGACGTCGTTTTCGGCGAGAAACTCTGCGAGCGAGAGCGTTATCGGGGTTTGCTGTCGGCATGTGGGACATTCCGACCACAGCAGGTAGAGGAGCGCGCCCGTCACGCGCTGCGACGAGCGGAATGTCTTCGCGCCGTCCGTGGAGGTAACCTCGAACTCGGGCACAACCTCCCCGACCTGCACGCGCGTGTAGGGATCGTTCTCGGGCCCCTGCCGCCGCTCTGCGAGCGAGCATCCGGCAAGGAGCAACAGTGTCAGGCCCAACCGTTTCATGGCGCTCTTTTCAGCGTTATCCTTATTTTGCTACCCTTGTCGATCTCGGAGTCGACCACGAAGATCTTGCCTTTGTGGTACTCCTCGACGATGCGTTTGCTGAGCGACAGGCCGAGCCCCCAGCCGCGGGTCTTGGTGGTGAAACCGGGTTCGAAAATACGGCTGAAATTGGACTTGGGGATGCCCTTGCCGGTGTCGGAGACGTCGATCGTGACGTGGGCGTCGGTGGAGGAGATCTTGACGGTCAGCGTGCCCTTGCCGCCCATGGCGTCGAGGGCGTTTTTGAGCAGGTTCTCGATCACCCACTCGAACAGCGCGCCGTTGAGCATCGCCTTCACCGGAGCAATGGCGAAACCGTTGTACACCAGCGATATGTTCTTCGGGATGCGGCTGAGGAAGTACTGTACGCATTCGCCCACGACCTCGTTGACGCTGGCCTCGACGAGCGAGGTGTGCGAGCCGATTTTCGAGAAGCGGTTCGTGACGGTGGTCAGGCGGCTTACGTCGCGCGCTATCTCCTCCACCGTGGCCTGGTCGACGGGCTGCATACGCAGATATTCGATCCAGCCCAGCAGCGACGAGATTGGGGTGCCAAGCTGGTGGGCGGTCTCTTTGGCCAGGCCGATCCAGACGCTGTTCTGCTCGTCGTGGCGGGTCGACTGAAAGGTGGCGTAGCCGAAAAATATGAACACCACGATGATGATCATCTGCGCCAGCGGAAAGTAAACCAGCATTTTGAGCAGCTGCGACTCGCCGTAGAACAGATAGTAGTCGCCCTCCCACATTTTGATCGTCAGCGGCTGGTGGATGTCCGAAAAGAGTTCGAGTTGCCGTTTCAGCCGGTCGGGGTAGAGGATTGTCTCCTCGTCGACCATCCAGTGGTCGCACACCCGCAGGTTCTGGTCGGTGAGGATGAACGGGATGTTGTTTTTGCTGGTGATGTGTTTCATCAGCGGATCGTTCAGGTCGTCGAAACGGCCCAGCCGGTTCATGGCCAGCGCCCAGAGCATCACCTCGTTGCGCTCCTTGTTGCGCAACGTCGAGGACATGTCGTTCGTGATCAACAGCGACGCCACGCCTATCACCAGCCCCACGATGATGATGCCCAGTCGCCGTCGCGACGGGTGGAAAAGCTCCTTTATGTAGAATCGCCTGAACATTTTTTCATATGTGCCGCCCAGAACGAAGGCCCTGACGTATTGCTCCTGAACAAACCCCCGAGCGAAGCTTCGACCATACCGCCCAGAACAAAGCTACGGACAAACCCCCGAGCAAAGCCCAGAACAAACCCTCGATCATACCGCCTCGAACGAAGCCCAAAACGTGCCGCCCGCGGGCAATGCCAGGGTTTATTTTCGCGCCGTGTCCTGCGAGGTGACGATGCCGGTGTAGCGGGCCTTGTCGCCGAGGATGGCTACCGCCTCGGCCACCTCCGTGTCGGTGAGCAGGCGGCGTTTGGTGACACCCTGTGCGTAATAGCCGCGCAGAACTACCTGTTCCTCGATAAGGTTCTCTATCTCTTTGCGATACTGTGCCAGGCTGCTCTGCTTGTCGTCGCGGATGTGCCGCTCCATCGAGGCAATGTCGTCGGCTATCTTGTCGAGGTAACGTTCGGCCTCGGCCTTGCGTTTGAGCTGCTCCACCAGCGACTTGGTCTCCGAACGGTAGTCAACGTCCTTGTCGGCCATAAATTCCACGAAATCGGCATAATCACTGTCGGTCAGGTGAAAACTGTCGGGGTTGTCGATCCGTGGGTGGGCCTTGCAGTAGAGGTCGGCGAAGTCGTCGATGTAGCTGCGGTTGAAGAGGATCACGGCGAAACGGCTTACATACTCCAGTTTCGACGCCACGTCGGGGGTGACGCCGCCGCCGTCGTAGACCTTGCGCCCGTTACGGGTTTTGAACTCGCTGATCAGCGAATCGGGCACAACGCCCACGCTGCCGTTCTCGTTGCGGTGCGAATAGTCGATGGCCTGGATGCAGCGGCCGCTCGGGATGTAATATTTGGCCGTGGTAACCTTCAACATGGCATTGTAGCCTATCGGCCGCGTGGTCTGCACCAGTCCCTTGCCGAAGGTGCGCTGGCCGACGACCACCGCCCTGTCCAGGTCCTGCAACGCCCCCGCAACGATCTCCGCCGCCGAGGCCGAACTGTTGCTGACCAGCACGACCACAGGTATGTCGAGGTCGATCGGCGCGCCCTGCGTCCTGAACGTCTCGTTAGCCTGCGCCTGCCGTCCGCGCGTTCTGACCACCTCCGTCCCCTTCGGCGTGAAGAACGAGACGATCTTCACCGCCTCCTGCAAAACGCCGCCGCCGTTGTTGCGCAGGTCGATGATCAACCCTTTGAGCGTCCCGCTCTTGCGCATCTCCATAAAGGCGTTGCGCAGATCCTCGGAGCACCCTTCGGAGAAGTCGTTATGCTGGATGTAGCCCACGCCGTTCGAGACCATCCCGTAATAAGGTATGCCGGATATGGTTATCTTCTCGCGCTTGATCTTCACGGGCACGATCTCGTCCGTGTAGAATTTCTTCACATTGAGGTTGAGCGTCGTCCCCGGGTCGCCCTTCAACAGCGAGCTCACTTTGCTCACGTCCATCCCCTGTGCGTCTGCGCCGTCGATCGACAGGATCGCGTCGCCGATCTGCAACCCTGCCTTGTCCGCAGGGAAACCCTTGTAGGGTTGCGCAATGATCACATGGTCGCCTTTGGCCCTGATCAGCGACCCGATGCCGCCATACTTCCCAGTTGTCATAATCTGGAAATCCCTGGCCTCCTCCTCCGAGAAGAATGTCGTATAGGGGTCGAGGTTTTTAGTCATACCGTCCGCCGCGTCGTGCAGCATCTTGTCCACGTCGACCGAGTCGACATAAAACACGCTGATGTCGCGGTACATGTCGATCAGCGTCGAGGCGTTGCGCCCCAGTTTGAAGTCGCTGCGCCCCGCCCCGCCCAGCATCCACACCGCCGCCGCCCCAACCGCGACGCACGCCGAAGTCCTTAACAATCTTCTCCTTATCATCGTTTTACTGTTTCTCCCGTTCTTTATGCAAACCGGAGCGCCATCCTTACGGCCCGCATTGTATGTCAAATAATTTTGACAAAGGTAATTAATTTCGGCGTGACAGGGAAACGGTTTGTTTTTTCCGTCCGTCGCCCATCTCCTGCAAAGGCGTTAAACGCCGTCATGTCAGTGCGTTGAGACTGTATTCGGCTTTTATTATCTCCTTGCGCGGGCCGGAGATGGTTGTCGAGTGGCCGTCGCGGGCCAGGGTTATGGCGTCGTCCCACAGGAGCCACGCCCGTTTGGCGGGGTTGTCGGCGCGGAATATCAGGACGCTGCCGCTCTCGGACGCAAGGCTGTAGCCACATGCGAGCATGGTACGGACGGCCTCGTCGCGACGGGCGGCGAGGTCAAGCCCCACCCTGCGGGTTACGAAGCCGATCTTCGGGTTGACCAGCGACGCCAGCAGCAACGCAGCCAGCAGCAACGCCCCCTTTGTCGAGCCGAACAGTCCGGCGAGAAGCTCCTGCGGCCCGTAAGCCGACGTTCCGCTCAGCGTCATGATCCCGAACAGCGCCGCCAGCAGCAACGTCGTCTTCAAAAAGTATGCCCCTGCCCTGCGAAAGTATGTTTTCATAATATTTGCTGTGGAAAAATTATATTGTCGTTATTCATGACCATGTCGCCATGCTGCGTGAACGTAACGTCCGTGATGTACATCCTGCGGGGATGAATGGCGTCAAGGCCACGGTGGGCGTGGAAAACATACTTCATGTTGCCGTTCCTGTCCATAAAACAGGAGCCATGTCCCGTGCCGGTCAGGTCGGGGTGCGGATTTTGGAGTATCGGGTTGCCGTCGGATTTCGTCCACGGGCCGAGCGGCGAACTTGCCGTGGCGTAGCCCGTCCCGTAACTCCGGCTTTGGTAATGGTTGGCCGAATAGAGCATGTAGTATACTCCCCCCCGTTTGATCACCGTTGGGCCTTCCGTCACCCTGTCCTGCACCTTTTCCCACTCCTGCGACACGTTCACACACTGCACGAGGGAGGATTCCCTGATGGTCGTGAGGTCGGGTTCGAGCCGTGCGCACCAGATCGCGTTGCCGTCGGTAAAGCGCACGAAATAGAGGTACGGAGCGCCGTCGTCGTCGATGAACAGCGACGGGTCGATTGATTTCTCGCCCCTCATCGGCTGTCTGGCCTGCTGCTTGAAAGGCCCCAGCGGGCTTGCGCCCGTCGCCACGCAGATGTGCTCGTCAGCCGAATAATAGAGGTAGAACATCCGTTTGTCAGCGTTGTAGTACATCTCTGGCGCCCAGAACCATCTGTCGGCATACGAATCGTCCCGGTGCAGGAGCCATGCGGGGTGTTTTTTCCAGTATTTCAGGTCGGACGAGTAATAGACCTCGAAACCGCTGTCGGAGCTGGTGCCACAGGCATAGTACGTGTCGTCGAAAAGCATGATGAACGGGTCGGCAAGCGGTATGTATTGCTGCGCCGCCACCGTTACAGGGGGCTTTTTCCCCTCGGTATAACCGTCCGACGACAGGCAGCACATCATCGTGGCGCACAGAAAGCCGTGGAGTAGTTTGCATGTTTTCATTTTATGCCGTTCCGAGTGGTTTATGCCATTCCGTGCGGCCCGTATCCGGTGTAGGGCCGCTTCGCCCGGGGTTGCAGCCGGCTTCTGCGATGCCGCAAAACACCTTTCGCCCCCGCTGCACGCTGTTCCGCCCCGTTCCGTCTCGTTACTTTCCGTTCCTTCTCCGTTCAGCCCCGTTCCTTTCCGTTTCGCCCCGTTCAGCATGACATTTCCGCCACATGGTCGCCGATGAATTTCATGAGCCACCTGGGGGTGGATGTTGCGCCGCAGACGCCGACGGAGGCTACGCCGCGAAACCATGCCGCGTCTATGTCGCCGGCCTCTTCGATCATGTGGCTGCGGGGGTTGGCCCTCAGGCAGGCTTCGAAGAGTAGCTTGCCGTTGGAACTTTTGCGCCCGGAGACGAAGAGGGCCGCGTCGAACCGGCGGACGAAATCGCCTATCTGCTCCTCGCGCGAGGCCACCTGACGGCATATCGTGTCGTTGGCCACCACCCCCGCAAGGGCTCGCCGTTCGATCTCCGCCATGATCCGCCGCCACAGCGAGAGGCTTTGAGTGGTCTGTGAGAGCAGGTAGACGGGACGCGAGAACTCTATCATCTCCAAATCCTCCTCGCTCTCGACCACCAGCGCATCGCCGTCGACGCCACCCGTCAGGCCGACCACCTCGGCGTGTCCCTTCTTGCCCAGTATCACCACCTGTCCCCCGACGGCGCTCATCTGCCGGTGGGCGTCGACCACCAGCCGCTGCAACCGCGCCACGACAGGGCACGTCGCGTCGACTATCTTGATACCCAGCGCTTCGGCCCGCCGATAGGTGGACGGAGGCTCGCCGTGAGCGCGGACAAGCAGCGTCCGCCCGCCCAGCCGCTCCATGTCGGCATGGGAGGCGCGATGCAGCCCCAGCTCCTCCAGCCGCCTCATCTCGACGGCGTTGTGGACTATGTCGCCCAACGACCACACCTCGCGCCCCGAAACCTTCCCCGCGGCCAGCAGCTCCTCGGCCCGCTCGATGGCCCCTACCACCCCGAAGCAGAAGCCCGAACGATCGTCTATTTCAACTCGCATAGCCTTTCACGGAACCACTCCATCTGTCGGGCGAGGGTCATGCAACTGTTGTCGAGCAGCAGCGCGTCGTCGGCCCGCCGCAGGGGCGAGACCGCGCGCCTCTGGTCGGCTATGTCGCGCTCGCGGATATTGCGCTCGATCTGCTCGCGGGAGACCTCTTCGCCACGCCCCCGCAGTTCGAGATAGCGCCGCTCGACCCGCACCGACATCTCGGCGGTCATGAATATTTTAAGCTCGGCATGGGGGAAGACCACCGTGCCTATGTCGCGCCCGTCCATCACAACGCCGCTCTTGCGCCCCATTTGCTGTTGCAGGGCCACCAGCTTCGTCCGCACTTCGGGGATGGAACTCACCTCGCTCACGCAGTTGCTCACCTCGATGGTGCGGATGGCCCCCTCGACCATCTCGCCGCACAAATATATGTCGCTCGCCCCGCGCGAAGGGTTGAACCGGAAGTCTATCTCCATTTCGTCGAGCATCGCCACCAGGGCTGCTGCGTCCACCCGCCCCATCCCTACGGCGCCGCGGCGCATGGCGAAAAGGGTCACGGCGCGGTACATGGCCCCTGTGTCGATGAACCGGTAGCCCATGTATGCGGCGATCTCCCGCGCGAAGGTGCTCTTGCCGCACGAGGAAAAGCCGTCGATGGCGATGGTTATGTCGGGCATGTCAGGGCGCCATTCCATGAGAGACGGATTTTACGAATATCACCACCATGCCGAGAATAACTATCGCCGCGCCTGCTATGCGGTTGATCCACAGCAGGTGGCGCGGGCGAAACCGCTTGCGGAACAGGTTGACCACGAACGTCAGGGCGAACCACCACGCCGCCCCGCCCAGGAAAACCCCAAGAATGGCCGTCAACCCGTCGAGAATGCTCAATTCGGCGCTGCTGATGCCCGCTGCGGCGAACAGCGCGATGAAGATCAATATAAAGGTAGGGTTTGCAAGCGTTATGAGGAACATTGAGACGAAATCCGGCCACAGCCTCTCGGCCCCCGACCGGTTGCGGCGCATCTGCACCACAGGGTTCTTGAAAAATATGCTTATACCCACCGCCACCACGCACGCGCCACCTATAATCCTTATTATCAGCATATGCGTCTCGATGAACGACACCACCACCGACAGCGAGAAGAATGCCGCCGAAGCGAAGATCACGTCCGAGGTCGCCGCGCCCAGTCCCGACACGAACCCCGCCTTCTGGTTCTTGCTCAGCGTGCGCTGGATGCACAGCACGCCGATCGGCCCCAGAGGCACCGAAGCCATAAATCCTATGATAATTCCGGGGATCAGCAATGCCGTCAACCACATACTTTCCAGATATGAATTGCAAAAATAGTAAAATTATGCGGTAATAATGTTGTTCGGTCGTTTTTATTTGTCTGCGCCGACTTGAATCTGCGCCGACCTCTTTTCGTAGCCCCATCTCCCTTCGTGGGCACCTTGATATGTTTCCCTGTCATGTTAATACGACGGGAAAATGGAGAAGAGAGTGATTTTGGGAAATTATTTGCAGTTACATGTATTTATGGCTTTTTGCAATGGAATCGGCAGAAAAATGATAATGAAAGGCGAAAAAGTTCGGGGTACGGGGAAATGCGCCTTAAAATGGTGGGGGAATGGAATCTGTTTGCCAATTCGGGGGTCATAAAATGCTTCGACACCTTAAATTTGCCCCGAATTGGCAAACGTTCAGGAAAATCACCTTTCTTCTCCATTTTCCCGTCGTATTAACATGACGGAGGAAAAGCTAAGGGCTGCCTCGCAGGAGAGCTTGCGGAACAAGTCGATGGTATCAGGACTGTGGTCTGCGACCTTTCCTCTCTCGCAGGGATGTCTGCCGTGCGAGAGTGTCGGAGCTTCGGCAGATCTCCGCCATTCCGAGCGTCGATAGCCTCTATCTCCGCGCCGATGGCAGCGATGATGTCGGCAAGCCGTGCGGACTTTTCTGCGAAAATCTCCGGCGGCAAAAACAAGACACTTGTCATCAACGCTTTGCGGCCAAAGTTAGTCGCAAGAATGTTTGCCGTCGTGAAGCACGACAAGCCGGTTAATAATTAAACAACTGCCGACAAACAATTCTTAACTTGTTTGTGGTTTTAATAAATGTCACGTTCTGCAAAAATTATTTTCAGACAATCGGCGTTTTACATAGATTTTTAACCTTGTCGAAGTACAATTTGCAGAAAAGAATCCGGATAATAAGTGTTTTATGTTCGCTTTATTGCCATGCCTGCTTTTGTAACGATGCTGATTGTATGCTATTCTTTTTATCGTCTTTTGCAGCTGACGGAGACCTCATTTATTCCTGCGAATAATTCATTTCGCCTACTCTAAAACTTTTTTCGCATTCTTCCGGTTACCTGCCTAAATTATTGCATAAAACCATAAAATATCACAAGCAAAAGCAACAAAGACAAAACTAAAACAGCACAGAATTCAGATAACATGAATACTGTTGGCAGATCCCGATATTTTGCGGGGTTGCCGAAGATAGTTTCAAAACGTCATCGTGAACGAGGGAACTAAGACTTTTAAGGCTGCCTTTTTAAAAATGTTTATGTATGTTTGCATGTGTGTCATAAAAACGCATCAAAATACTCGAAATCATCTATTTGCGTAATGTAGTGCAAAAAATATCAACAAGCCTATATTCATAATTTTACAATTATTTTTCAAATACACATCGGACATTCATATCCTTATTATTTATTCCCCATACAAAATGTGTGCTGTTCAATCGGCATGGCGGGGATTTTCATTACCTTTGCGGCGGGCGAAAGGTTTGCCCCTGACTCCGAGCTCCGAACCCATGACTTTTGGCCTCAAGCGCCGGATTCCAGGCCGCGAGCCACTGGTTCCATGCCCCGAACCCCTAACTTCTGACCAGGGGACAAAGGCCCCTGGCCGGTTGACATTGGCTTAAAAGAACCGGACAAACCCTAAAAATGCGCCCGTTGCACATTATGGCATTATTCAACTTATTCGGCAAAAAAGAGACCTTAGCGACCCCGGAGGAGCTTCGCCGTCACGGTACAAACAAAAGTCCGAACGAAGGTCCAAGCGAAGGATTGAGCGAGGGGCTGGTCAAGACGCGCGAGGGGCTCTTTTCGAAACTGGCCCGCGCAGTGGCCGGACGTTCGCACGTGGACGACGAACTGCTCGACTCTCTCGAAGAGATGCTCATAACGTCCGACGTGGGGGTCGAGACCACCGTCGAGATCATCCGTCGCACCGAGGCCCGCGCGGCAAGGGACAAGTATCTCAACGCCGCCGAGTTGCAGGGTATTCTCCGCGAAGAGATCGCCTCGCTGCTGCTTGAGCGCGCGCCGGAAACCGCCGTCTGCGAGACGTCAGCCCCTTATGTGATCATGGTCGTCGGGGTGAACGGCGTGGGCAAAACCACCACCATCGGCAAGATGGCCTCGCGGTTCGTCCGCGAGGGCAGGCGTGTGTTCATCGGCGCCGCAGACACCTTTCGCGCGGCGGCCATCGACCAGCTCGCCGTCTGGGCCGATCGTGCAGGGGCGACCCTCGTGCGTCAGGAGATGGGTTCCGACCCCGCCTCGGTAGCTTTCGACACGCTCCGTTCGGCCGTCGCCCACAACGCCGAGGTCGTACTGATCGACACCGCAGGCCGTCTGCACAACAAGATCGGCCTGATGAACGAGCTTGCCAAGATCCGCAATGTCATGGCAAAGGTTATCCCCGACGCCCCGCACGAGGTAATGCTTGTTCTCGACGGCAGTACCGGCCAGAACGCTTTCGAGCAGGCCCGTCAATTTACCGAAGCGACCCGTGTGACCTCCCTCGCCATAACCAAACTCGACGGCACGGCCAAAGGGGGCGTTGTGATCGGCATAAGTCACCGTTTCAGCATTCCGGTACGTTACATCGGCGTGGGCGAGGCCATCGACCAGCTCCGGCCCTTCGACCGCCGCGAATTTGTCGACGCACTGTTCGGGTAATTTTTTTAATGAGGTGAAGAAGAGTATAAATATCGTAACGCTCGGATGTTCGAAGAATGTCGTCGACTCGGAGCATATCGCGGGGCAGCTCTCCCGCAGCGGCTATCGGGTCGTTTTCGAGGGGGACGACGACCAGGCCGGGGTTGTGGTGGTCAATACCTGCGGATTTATCGGCGACGCCAAACAGGAGTCTGTCGATACGATATTGCACTATGCCAGGGCGCGCGAGGAGGGGCGTATCGAGCGGCTTTTTGTAATAGGGTGTTTGAGCGAACGTTACCGTGACGAGCTGAGGGACGAACTGCCGGAGGTGGATGAGTTTTTCGGGGCGCGCGACCTGTCGCAGGTGATCGAGGCTTTAACCTTAGACCGCTCCGAAGGACGCGGGCAGCCCCCGGGGCCAGCCGCCATGCACATGGAGCGGCTGCTCTCCACCCCGTCGCACTATGCCTATTTGAAGATCAGCGAGGGCTGCGACCGGCAGTGCAGTTTCTGCGCCATACCGCTCATAAGGGGGCCGCACCGTTCGACCCCGATGGAGGAGTTGTTTGCCGAGGCCGAAACGCTTGCGAAACAGGGGGTCAGGGAGTTGATGGTCGTGGCGCAGGACACAACGTGTTACGGCGTAGATCTTTATGGCCGCCGCGCGCTGGCCGATCTGCTGCGTGGGTTGTGCCGCATTAAGGGTATCGAGTGGGTGCGGCTGCATTATGCCTATCCGGCCGGTTTTCCTCGCGATGTTATCGAGGCGATGCGCGACGAGCCGAAGATATGCCGCTACCTCGACGTTCCGCTGCAACATATCGCCGACAGCCAGCTCCGTGCCATGAGCCGTTCGGTCGACCGTAAAGCCACCGAGCAGCTGCTCAGTGAGTTGCGCTCCGAGATACCCGACATAGCCATCCGCACCACGCTGATGACGGGTTTTCCGGGGGAGACGCAGGAGGATTTTGCCGAGCTGGTCGACTTCGTGCGCGCGGCGCGCTTCGAACGGTTGGGGGTCTTCACGTACAGCGAGGAGGAGGGTACGCCGGCGGCGGCCCTGTACCGTGACGATGTGCCCGAAGAGGAGAAGGAGCGTCGGGCGGGGGAGATCATGCGCATACAGGGCGAGATAGTCGAAGGCCACAACGGACGGCTGGTGGGGCGGACGGTGCGCGTGCTGATCGACGGTTACGAAAACGGCCTTTATTGTGGGCGCACGGAGTGGGATTCGCCGGAGGTCGACCAGGAGGTACTGGTCCGCTCGGGGAGAAAGCTGCGCGCCGGTGAATTTTACGATGTGACGGTCACCGAAGCGGACAGCATCGGGCTGCATGGGGTGGTCGGCTGACGCAGCCTCCCTTCGTCATTGCGGAAGCAGGCCTGCAAAACGGGAAGCAATCCGCCCCCGCCGTCATTGCGACAGGGGTGGAGCGGTCAGGCAAATATGCTGTATCTCACCTGATTGCCTCGTTATTGCTTCCCTGTGATGACGATAATGTTAAGTGAAATTTTGAAATATAATAAATTTTTTCGTACCTTTGGGGAGCTATGGCAAAACACGAAGAAAAATCGACAGTTATAAAGAACCTCGGCGAGAGTATCGACCGTCTGGTGGCGCGCAGCGGCGAGCTGGCGCGCGAGAATGAGAAACTCGCAGGGGTGAACCGTCGTCTGCGCGACGACAACACCATGCTCAAAGGGCGCATTGTCGAACTCGAAAAGCGTATCTCCACGCTCGAACTTCGGGGCGCGCTCTCCGGCGAGAGCGACGACCCGCGCCGGGCACAACTGAGGATCAACCAACTGATGCGGGAGGTTGACAAATGTATCGCAATGCTCGATCACTGATGGAAACGCCGGACGATAAATTCCAGATCAACCTGACGATAGTCGGCAAACGCTACCCGCTGACCATAGAGCGCAGCGGCGAGGAGCTCTACCGGCGTGCGGAGCGTGAGATCAACGACCTGGTGGCCAAGTACAAGAACGCTTTCCGGGGCGAGGTCGAGGACTATCTGGCGATGGTCGCACTGCAAATTGCCGTCGAGGCGGTCAAGCTCGAGCAGAGCCGTTCGCTGGGCGAGGAGGTCGACGCGCTGAAAGAGATGGGCCGACGGCTCGACAACTCCCTCAGGGAATTGAAGTAAACAAGAGGCACAACAGGTTCTTTATATAATTTTAAGGAAAGCATGCGGGCTTTGTCCCGCATGGGGAATTATTGAGTTTGTCCGGTTTCTCCCGCCGAAGCGGAAAAGCGTCTGCCTGCGGGCCGGAACGCGGGCGGAAAAACCGGACAAACCCTCAGCCCGCATTACCTCCCTTTAGCTTTGCGAAACTTAACATTACAATCATCGGGGCTTACTCGATCCTTCAAAAACAGGCCTTAACCCTTCGGGGTGCGTCCGTGTACATTCGACGCCGTTGGAAGTTTGCGATTTCTGTCGGAGGCCCCGCACTTGACAATCAGGAGATTCGTCAAACCGAAGGAGGGAGTCTTGCGGGCTCTTTTATATGCACTCTTTATGGGGTTTGTCGAAATTTCAGGCGCATGGCACATTTTGCTGGCTGAAATTTCGACAAACTCTTAACCAATATAAATATTATAGAACAATGGGAGCAATTTATTACGTACTTGTGGCTATCGTGGCGGCGGCAGTGTCGGGCGGGGCGTTATACTTCATAATCGGCGCCGCAACCGAGCGTCGCCGCAAGTCAATCCTCGAACAGGCCGCCAACGACGCCGAGATCGCCAAAAAGGAGAAAATGCTTCAGGCCAAAGAGCATTTCATCCAGCTCAAAAGCGAACACGAACGCACCGTCAACGAGCGCAATCAGAAGGTCAACCAGCGCGAACAGGCCGTCAAACAGGCCGAAAACAGTCTCCAGCAGCGCCAAAGCGAACTCGACCGCCTACTGAACGAGGCGGCGCAGGCCAAAGAACAGGCCGAACGTCGCATGGCACAGCTCAACGAAAAGAAAGAGGAGGTCGACCGCATCATTAAGGAACAGAACGTCAGGCTCGAACAGATCGGCGGCATGAGCGGCGAGGAGGCCAGGAACATCCTCGTCGAAAATATGCGCAGCGAGGCTAAGGCCGAGGCTGCCGCATATGTCAGCGAGGCGCTCGAAGAGGCCAAAATGAGCGCCAACAAGGAGGCTAAACGCATTGTGGTACAGGCTATTCAGCGCGTAGCGACGGAAACGGCCATCGAAAATTCGGTGACGGTGTTCAACATCGAGAGCGACGAGGTCAAGGG
Organism: Rikenellaceae bacterium; assembly: GCA_031256675.1. Lineage (GTDB taxonomy): Bacteria > Bacteroidota > Bacteroidia > Bacteroidales > Rikenellaceae > JAIRQC01. The sequence continues at coordinate 1,574 of JAIRQC010000002.1, read as the reverse complement.
ACGCATAATCGGCCGCGAGGGACGCAACATACGCGCGCTGGAGGCGGCCACGGGCATCGAGATCATAGTCGACGACACGCCCGAAGCGATCATCCTGTCGGGTTTCGACCCTGTGCGCCGCGAGATAGCCCGTCTGGCCCTGCATCAGCTGGTTACGGACGGACGCATCCACCCAGCCCGCATCGAGGAGGTGGTGAACAAGGTGCAGAAGCAGATCGAAGAGGAGATTGCCGAAGTCGGCAAGCGCACGGTCATCGACCTGGGCATTCACAACCTGCATCCCGAGCTTATCCGCCTGATAGGCAAGATGAAATACCGTTCGTCATACGGTCAGAACCTCTTGCAGCACTCGCGCGAGACGGCCAACCTGTGCGGCATCATGGCTGCCGAACTCGGTCTGAACGCCAAATCGGCCCGTCGCGCCGGCCTGCTCCACGACCTAGGCAAGGTGCCCGACGACGAACCAGAATTGCCGCACGCCATTATCGGGCGCAAGCTGGCCGAAAAATACAACGAGCGTCCCGACATCTGCAACGCAATCGGCGCCCACCACGAGGAGGAGGAGATGACCTCGATCATAGCCCCCATTGTTCAGGTTTGCGACGCCATATCCGGCGCGCGTCCCGGCGCAAGGCGCGAGGTGGTCGAGTCTTACATCAAGCGTCTCAAAGAGATGGAGGACATAGCGATGGGTTACGACGGCGTGATGAAGACCTACGCCATTCAGGCCGGGCGCGAACTCCGCGTCATTGTCGGCAGCGACAAGCTCAGCGACGCCGAAGCCGACCAGCTCTCGCACGACCTGGCCAAAAAGATCCAGGACGAAATGACCTACCCTGGCCAGGTCAAAATCACCGTCATTCGCGAAACGCGAGCGGTAAGCTACGCAAAATAGTTTGCATCTGCTTTGCCTCGGTTTTTTTGGTCGGCCATGCGTGGACTATTTGAGTGAGGGTCAGGTTTGGTTGCGCCTCGGAGCAGGTCGTGCTGGCAGGGTGCTGGTTTATTTGGTTGGGGTTCAGATCGGGTTGTGTTTCAGGCAGAGTAATGGTTCATGCCGGGTTTGATCGTGTTTCAGGCAGAGTGACGTTTGATCGTGTTTCAAGGTTGGGTGGCGAAACATGGGGCGCTGACGGATTATGAAACGGCGAAGTTGTCGATGGTTGCCGGTAAAATGTGTGCGACGGCGTTACATTGTGGGCCATTTATTAGAGTTTGATGATTGCATGAGCACGATATGGGCGACTTTTTTTTCCGAGGGCGATACGCTGTTTGGGTTCAGGTGTCGGGGCCTGCCGCAGCTTCGACACTCTTGCCATGCAAATGCAACTCATTGCCTCTGTTTCAGACGGGCGGCCCGGCAGCGGAACTATCTGCATGGCCACAAACTTCCGGTATTACGGCTTTCAGCTCACAACGTTTGTGCGCAGCTCTCGAGGCTGCGAAGTGATTCATCGGCTGCTGCTAGCTAACTCAACCTGGCCAACATGTTACATCCGCACAATATCCTCTGTCCGTCCGCCGGGCTCGGCGCTTTCAAGACCCTATCCGTCAGGTCATCGCTTCCGCTTTCG
>JAIRQC010000115.1 GCA_031256675.1 Rikenellaceae bacterium | reverse complement strand
TGAAAGGCAAAACGGCAACGAGTGATGTTACCGCGTCTGCGCCGACTGTAGGCCGCCGACCTTTGCAAGACCGAAAAACTCAGGCTAATATCCTTGTAAGTAGCATATTGCCTATATGCCTATCATCAGGCACGCATAATTTTATTCCATTAATTAGCATAAATATAGTAATTTTACGGGAAATTAGCGAGAAATGGTTAAAAAGATCGATATATCGCAGTATGACTACGCTTTGGACGATGGTCGGATAGCGAAATTTCCACCGCACAGACGCGAGGATTCGCGGCTGTTGACCTACCGTGGCGGGGCGATAGACGAGAGGCGGTTCGCGGAGGTCGGGGAGACGCTGCCGACGGGTACACTGCTGGTTTTCAATAATACACGGGTTGTGCGGGCGCGGATCGTGATGCACAGGGCCAGCGGGGCGCGCATAGAGCTCTTCTGCCTTGAACCGGCGTCGCCGGCCGACTATGAGCGGGCCTTTGCGGCGCGAAGCGAGGCGACGTGGCATTGCATGGTGGGCAACGCTAAGAGGTGGAAAGACGGGGCGTTGATCATTGATTTTGAGCACGATGGCCGTATAGCGACCTTGTCGGCCACCCGTGTGGCGACAGCGTCTGCCGATGCTGCCGAAGCCTCGCGGCAGCATCGGCAGACCCCCGATACCCTGGTCCGCTTCGAGTGGGACGCCGATCTGGCCTTCGGCGAGCTGCTCGAACTGCTGGGACGGGTGCCGATCCCGCCCTATCTGGGCCGCGAGATCGACGAGACGGACGCCTGCCGCTACCAGACGGTCTATGCGCTGACGGACGGCTCGGTGGCGGCCCCGACGGCGGGGCTCCATTTCAGCGACGGACTGCTGAACTCACTGAGGCAGCAGGGCTTTGACACGGAATATGTTACGTTGCATGTCGGGGCGGGAACGTTCCTGCCGGTGAAGGGCGACGACGCAGCTGAACACCCGATGCACGCCGAACATTTCGAGGTCGCCTTGGGCGCACTGGCGCGGCTGCGAAAAAACGCGGGGCATATCGTGGCCGTGGGGACGACGACGACACGGACGCTCGAAAGCCTCGTCGCATTGGGCTGGCGCGTGGCGCGGGACGGCGGTCCCGAAGCGGATAAGATAGTGGGACAGTGGGAACTGTACGACATTCCGGAGAGTTTCGCCGCCGTGCAGGCCCTCGACGCGCTCATCGCCCACATGAAGACGGCGAACATCGACCGCCTTAAAGCCTCGACGCGGATCATGATCGCCCCGGGCTATCGGCTGCGGATGGTCAATGCGTTGATAACCAACTTTCATCAGCCGCGCAGCACATTGCTGCTGCTCGTCGCCGCGCTGGTCGGCGACGACTGGCGGCGGATATACGACTACGCCATGTCGCACGATTTCAGCTTCCTGAGCTACGGCGACAGCTCGATACTGTTTCCCCATGAATAGCTTCCTGCCGACTTCGGCCCACGAGATGCGCCGCATGGGCTGGGACAGGCCCGACGTGATCATTTTCACGGGCGACGCCTATGTCGACCACCCGTCGTTCGGGGCGGCGGTGATGGCGCGGGTGCTGGAATCCAACGGTTTGCGTGTGGCGGTAGTCCCGCAGCCGAACTGGCGCGACGACCTGCGCGACTTTCGCAAACTGGGCGAGCCGCGGCTATTTTTCGGCGTCACATCGGGCAACATGGACTCCATGGTCAACCACTACACCGCCGCTCGCCGCCTGCGCAGCGACGACGCCTACACCCCCGGAGGGCGCGCCGGGGCCCGTCCCGACCGCGCTGCGACGGTTTACGCCCAAATACTTAAACGCCTCTATCCCCACACGCCGGTCATCCTCGGCGGCATCGAGGCCTCGATGCGCCGCCTGACCCACTACGATTATTGGGACGACTGTTTGCGCCCCTCAATACTGGTCGAGAGCGGGGCCGACCTGCTGTGTTACGGCATGGCCGAGCGGGCGATAGCCGAGGTGGCCCGCGCGCTTGCCAATGGATTCAACGCCAAACTGTTGCGCCAGATCCCGCAGTCCGCTTTCCTCGCAGGGCACGGCTACATGGCCAACATGCACTCCTACGAAAAATGTCTGGCCGACAAACGAGCCTTTGCCGAGAACTTTACACAAACCGAGCGCGAAAGCAACCGTCTCGAACCCGGCAAAACGCTCGTCGAGCCGGTCGGGGCCCGACAGACGGTAGTCAATCCCCCATACCCCACTCCGACCACCGAGGAGCTCGACCGTGCGTTCGACCTGCCCTACACCCGCCTGCCCCACCCTCGCTATCGGGGCAAGGGGGAGATACCGGCCTACGAGATGATAAAGTTTTCGGTCAACATCCACCGCGGCTGCTTCGGCGGGTGCAGTTTCTGCACCATCTCGGCCCATCAGGGCAAGTTCATCGCCTCGCGCAGCCCGCGCTCCATCGTCGCCGAGGTGGAGCAGCTCTCCGCCATGCGGACCTTCAAGGGGATTCTATCCGACGCCGGCGGGCCATCGGCCAACATGTTCGGCATGGGCGGGCGCAGGCGCGAGCTCTGCCTCGCCTGCGCCCGCCCGTCGTGCCTCCACCCCGCCCTCTGCCCAAACCTCGACAACAGCCACGCCCCGCTGCTCGAGCTGTACGACAGGATCGCCGCCGTGCACGGCGTTCGCAAACTGTTCATCGGCAGCGGCATACGTTACGACCTGTTCGATGACGACCACGGCGCGCGCTACCTCGAACAGGTTGTCGCGAACCACACCTCCGGCCGTCTGAAAGTGGCCCCGGAACACACCGAAGCACACGTACTGGCCGCCATGCGCAAACCCCCGTTCGACAAGTTCCTGAGGCTCAAGGCCGATTTCGACGACATTTGCCGTCGCCGCTCGTTGCGCTACCAGCTTGTGCCCTACTTCATATCGTCCCACCCCGGTTGCGCCGCGCGCGACATGTCCCGTCTGGCCGAACAGCTCCACAGCGCGCGCCTGCGCCCCGAGCAGGTGCAGGACTTCACTCCGACACCCATGACCCTCTCATCGGTGATGTACTACACCGGCTTCGACCCCTACTCGGGCCGCCCCTTATACGTCGAGCGCGCCCCCGAAAGGAAGCGCGCCCAGAAAGAATTTTTTTTCAGGTAAGCGGGACCGCTTTTTGTGCCCGCAACGGCGGCCTAACCTCTGTCTTCCATCGGTACATACGGTTGCGCCTCGCGGACGTTGCGATAGGCAGGGCGGATGATGCGGCGGCTGCCGAAGTTGAGCTCCTCGATGCGGTGGGCGCACCACCCTGCGATGCGGCTCATGGCGAACAGCGGCGTGAAGACCTCCTCGGGCAGCCCGATCATCTCGTAAACGAAGCCCGAATAGAAGTCGACGTTGGCGCAGACGCGCTTGCCCGACTGCTCGCCCTTGAATTTCATGAAACACTCTATGGCGCGCTCTTCGAGCAGTTCGAGGAAATCCATCTCGCTCTCGCGGTTCTTCTCCCGCGCCAGCGAACGGGCCATTTTTTTGAGCAGCAGCGCGCGGGGGTCGGAAATGGTATAAACCGCGTGGCCGATGCCGTAGATGAGCCCCGTGTGGTTGTACGCCTCTTTGCGCAGCATTTTGTTCAGGTAGCCGTCAATCTCGTTCGAGTCTGTCCAGTGGTCGATAACGCCGCTTTTCAGGTGGTTGAACATGTTCATTACGGCCAGGTTGGCCCCGCCGTGGAGCGGCCCTTTGAGCGAGCCGATAGCCGCGGCGATCGACGAATAGGTGTCGGTCTCGGAGGAGCTGGTCACGCGGACGGTGAATGTCGAGTTGTTACCGCCGCCGTGTTCGGCATGAAGTATCAGCGCAAGGTCGAGTATCTGCGCTTCAAGCTGCGAGAAGTCGCCTTTGAGCATGTGGAGAAAATTCTCCGCTATCGACATGTTCTCCTGCGGGTGGCGGATATGGAGCGATTTGCCCTGGTTCGAGTGGCAGATCATGTTATATGCGTAGGCGATGATTGTCGGAAAGCGCGCGATGAGCTCGATGCTCTGGCGCATGAGGTTCTCGCGCGAGATATTGTCCGGATCCTCGTCGAACGTGTAGAGTTCCAGCACGCTGCGGGCCAGAATATTCATAATGTTCTGGCCTTCAAGGTCGAGGATGTTCATCTTGGTCTTCTGCGCCAGCGGCATGTTGTCGTTGAGCAGCTTGCGGAATATCTCGAAATCCTCCCTGTCGGGCAGCCGTCCCGTCAGCAGCAGATAGACCGTCTCCTCGAACCCGTAACGCCCCTCGCTCTGCACCCCTTCGACCAGCTCCTCTACATCTATGCCTCTGTATATCAGCTTGCCGGGTACGGCCTTCAACGTCCCGTCGTCCAGCCGCTCGTAGCCCACAACGTCGCCGATGCGCGTCAGGCCGACCAGCACCCCCGAATGGTCTTCGTTGCGCAGGCCCCGCTTAACGTTATATTTGGTGAACAGTTCAGGGTCGATCCTGCTCGTTGTCTTGATCGCCTCCGCCAGTTTGTATACATAATAATCCGTCTTCATTGTCCTGTGTTTTAAGGGTTTGCCCCACGCGGGGGTTCCTGTTTGCAATTCAGCGCCGATCCGGCTTTCAGCCACCTGATTTGCAACTCGTTATATGTATGATGGGCGAGTATCGTTTCGGTTGTGCCGTCGGGATGGCGGACAACTGTTTCGAGAGCGCGGCCGGAGGCGATCGACTCCGGCGAGACGATCGTCAGGGTGTCGAACTCGCCTATGCGGTCGTAATCGGCTTTGTCGGCGAACGTTATGGCGAGGACGCCCTGCTTTTTGAGGTTGGTCTCGTGAATGCGGGCGAAGGATTTGGCCAGCACCGCCCTGACATTGAGAAACCGTGGTTCGAGGGCTGCATGTTCGCGCGAGGAGCCTTCGCCGTAGTTCTCTTCGGCAACGACTATCGAGCCGAGGTTATGCGACTTGTAGTATCTGGCGACGGCGGATACCGTGCCGCGCTCGCCGGTAAGCTGGTTCAGAACGTCGTTGGTGTTGCCTCCGTGGCAGTTTACCGCCCCCATGAGGAGGTTGTCGGAGATGTTGTCAAGATGGCCGCGGAACCGCAACCATTTGCCGGCCATTGAGATATGGTCGGTGGTGCACTTGCCGGAGACCTTCAACAGCAGCCGCATGTCGACGAAACCGGCAGGGTCGAAGGGCGGGAAGGGCTTCAAAAGCTGAATGCGCTGCGAGGCGGGGTCGATCGAGACCTCCACCGCCGAACCGTCGGCCACAGGGGCGACGTAACCGCTGTCGCCGACCGTCATGCCGCGCGCGGGCAACGCATCGACCTGAGGTGCAGAGAGATGTACGCCGTCCAGCGTGTCGCGCGCCGGGTCGAAACCCATGTCGCCCGCCATCGCAAGGGCCACGGCTATCTGCGGAGAGACGATGAAAATGTTGGTGTTCGGATTGCCGTCGGCGCGCTTGGCGAAATTGCGGTTGAAGGTGGTCGCAATGGAGTTGGGGCGGTCGTTGTCGGCGGCGTTGCGGTTCCACTGCCCGATGCAGGGGCCGCAGGCGTTGGCCATCACCACCCCGCCGACGGCTTCGAGGTCGGCGATCAGTCCGTCGCGCACAGCCGTCTCCAACACCTGCGCCGAGCCGGGATTTATGAGCAGCTGCGCCCTGGGTTTCAGCCCTTTGGCCTTCGCCTCGCGCGCTACGGCGGCGGCGGCAGCCAGGTCTTCGTATGACGAATTGGTGCACGAACCGATCAGCGCGACCTCCAGTGCGCGCGGAAAACCCTCGCGCTCGAGCGCTCCGGCGAACTGCGAGAGCGGCCACGCAGCGTCGGGGGTGAACGGCCCGTTGACATATGGCTCCACTTCAGACAGATCTATCTCTATGACCCTGTCGAAAAAACTCTCCGGCGCGGCCTCCACCTCGGCGTCCGCCCGCAGCTCCGCCGCCGCCGCCGAGGCCAGCCTCGCCACCTCTTCGCGGCCCGTAGCGCGCAGATAGTCAGCCATCGCCTCATCATACGGGAACAGCGAGCAGGTCGCTCCCACCTCGGCTCCCATATTGCATATCGTCGCCTTGCCGGTAGCCGAAAGCGTCGCCGCCCCCGGCCCGAAATATTCGATCACGGCATTCGTTCCCCCCTTGACGGTCAGGATTCCCGTCAACTTGAGTATTACATCTTTGGGCGAGGCCCAGCCCGTCAGTCGGCCCGTCAGCCGCACCCCGATAATCTTCGGCATCCGCAGCTCCCACGCCATGCCCGCCATCACATCCACAGCGTCCGCGCCGCCAACGCCCACGGCCACCATACCAAGTCCTCCGGCCGTCGGGGTGTGCGAATCCGTGCCGATCATCATCCCGCCAGGGAAAGCGTAATTTTCCAGCACGATCTGGTGAATGATCCCCGCCCCCGGTCGCCAGAATCCCATGCCATACTTGTTGGCCACCGTCCGCAGGAAGTCGTAAACCTCACGGTTCGTATCCAGCGCGCGCGGCAGGTCGGTCGCGGCCCCATTCTCCGCAACTATCAGGTGGTCTGCATGTACCGTCGCCGGTACCGCCGTCGCATTCCGTCCCGCATTCATAAACTGCAACAGCGCCATCTGCGCCGTCGCATCCTGCATCGCAACCCTGTCCGGCGCAAAATTCACATAGTCCTCCCCTCGCTTCGCTTCGGAGCTCGGCCCGTCCCACAAATGGGCATACAGCGTCTTCTCGACACAGGTCATCGGTCGCCCAAGCATCCGTCGCGCCGCCCCGACCTTCGCCGCTATCCCTTCGTAAACCCTTTCAACCAGATCCAGATCGTACATGTTCAGTTTTTTGTCCTGCAAAGATAGTTTCAAATCGGGAAAAAGCGAACGGATTGTCTGTTTTTAGATTTAATATTGCTAACTTTACGGCATGTTTGGTTTGTTGAGGCAGCGGGAGGTGACGGACGAGGGGCGCATCGACGACTTTGTGCGGCGACATCATGTGATGACGCTGGCCACGTCGTCCGACGGGCTACCGTACTGTTGCAGTGTGTTTTACGCATGGATCGCCACGGAGAAGAGTTTTGTTTTCACATCCGACGGCGGCACCAGGCATGTTGCGGACATGGAGGCGTGTGAATTTGTCGCGGGAGCCATCGCGCTGGAAACGACCATTGTAGGGCGTGTTCGCGGCTTACAGTTGCAGGGCGTAGTGCGTCGCGCCGGTGGCGACGATCTTGCCAAAGCCCGCAGGGCATATCTCCGTCGGTTCCCATACGCCGTCGCCTACCCCCTAAATCTCTGGATACTGACCCCGACGCTCCTCAAACTCACCGACAACCGTCTCGGATTCGGCAAAAAAATCGTATGGTTTTAGCCTCTGCCCTTAGCCCTTAGCCATTAGCATTAGCGCAACGAAAGCAAGGTGGAATCATACAAATTAAAGACTGAAGTCGAATGTGCTGATTTGTAGTATATTAAACAATATATATTGTCCATTTGAATGCTGAGATAAGAAATATTTATTTTTATTTGATGTTGTTTGCATACGTATATTTATCTGATAATTAATCATATGAATACTATTAATAAGTTGGGTTGCTGGTTGCGCAAAGATTCCGGAAACATTGCGACTGGTAAAGCCTAAACGCAACTTTTCGGTTCGGGGTTCGTTGCTCGAAACAGGATAACCTGGAGTCTGCTGCCCGAGACAGAACGTATC
>JAIRQC010000001.1 GCA_031256675.1 Rikenellaceae bacterium | reverse complement strand
TTCCTCGGCGCCGACTTGTTGCGCAACCTCATAAACGAGTACAACATCGACGCAATAGCCGACAAGAACGCCACGGCACATGCAACGGCGCTATTCATCGAAGAACGGCTCAAGGACATAACGCAGGAGCTGAACGAGGTCGAAGAGCAGGCCGAAAACTACCGCAAGGCCAACAGTTTCACCGACCTGACAACACAGGGAGGGGTCTATCTCAATCAGCGCGAAGGTTACGACCGGACGCTTACGGAGCTCGAAACGCAGCTCAACCTGCTGCGGTTCATCGACCGCTATCTGGCCGATAATGCACGTCGGCTGATCCCTGCCGTCAAGATTCTCAACAGCGGGCTGCATGAGATGATCGGCGACTACAACAAACTGGTGGTGGAATACAACAGGGTGGAGAGCGGCGCGTCGGCGGAAAATCCCGTCGCGTCGCAGCTCAAAAAGCAGCTCGAAACATACCGAAACAATATTCTCGCCTCGGTCAAGACCGAGATCAAGACCACCCGCATCCAGATCGGCGACCTCAAAAAAGAACTCGCATCGACCGACGACAAAATCCGCCGGATACCAACTATCGACCGCGAATATACCGACATCATGCGGCAGCGCGAGGTGAAGGCCACGCTGTTCTCGTTCCTGTTGCAGAAGCGCGAGGAGATCAACCTCACGCAGGCCGGCGTAGTGCCGAAAGCCCGCACCATCGCCTCGCCGTACAGTTCCGGCCAGGTCAGCCCGAGGAAAAGCATGGTCTTCATAATGTTCTTCATGCTGGCGATGCTCGTGCCCTCGGCTGCGCTCTACCTGACATATCTGCTGCGCACGCGCATCAGGGATATTTCCGACCTCGACGCCCTGCATGGCCCGACAGTGGTCGGCGATATTGCCAGGGCCGTCGAGGGCGACTTCTGCGACCCGGCAAGCTGTATGGTTGTGGCGTCCGACTGCGACTCGGTGATCACCGAAATGTTCCGCACAATGCGCAACAACCTGCTGTTCATGCTCGGAAGTTGCGAGAGAAATCATGACCGCGGAAACGGGTGCAACGTGGTGCTCGTCACATCGACAATTCCCAAAGAGGGCAAAACCTTCATCTCGATCAACCTCGCCCGCATGCTGTCGCTCATGGACAAAAAAGTGCTGCTGATTGGGGCCGACCTGCGCAATCCGCAGCTGGCCTACGCGCTGAACATCGTCAAAAGCGAGCGCGGCCTGTCGTCGTGGCTGGCGGGAATGGTCGCCAGCGTCGACGAACTGCTCGTGGAGTACGCCCCGAACATGAGCATTCTCCAGGCGGGTCCCATACCGCCCAATCCCAACGAGCTGCTCTCCGGCCCGCGGATGAGGGAGCTGTTCGACATGCTGCACGGGCGGTTCGACTATGTGGTGGTGGATTCTGCTCCGGTCGGGGTGGTATCAGACACGTTCGTAATCTCGCAATATGCAGACGCGGTGGTTTATGTGATGCGGGAGAACTACACCCAGAAAGACGCCATTCCGTTTGTCAACAACCTTGTGTCCGACGGCAGGTTGCATGGCGTGGCCGTGGCGCTCAACGCAACAGGGGTGAGCGGCAAGATGAGCCGATATAAATACGGCGCTACCCGTTACGGCTACAAATCCTCATACCGCTATCGTTACGAATATGTCGGCGCCGGTTCGGGCGGCAAAGGCGGCAGAAAGAAGAGGTGAGTTCCGTCATTGCGACCGGCCTTGCCTGCAAATCGTCATTGCGGGCTGCCTTGCGGCGAAACGGTCAATGAATGTTTTGGAGCGTTTCGCCGCAAATCGGCCCGCGACAAGAGAGGATTTCTATCTTCCGAACAGTTTCCTGCGCCGTTTGGACGGCATGTCTGTGCAGGAGGCAAAGGCACGGAGCGAAAACAGGTCGCCCGGGCTGTTTTTCAGCGTGTTGTATATTACCCCCCACTCGGGCAGGCCGCCGAAATTGCGATCGTCGATGAACATGTCGACGGTAAGTTTGCGCGGAGCCGCGCTCTGCTCGCTGCCGGGATGGTTTTGGTTCACGGCATAAAACTCGAGCCCGCGTGCACGGCAATATTCCACCGCCTCGTCGAGCAACTTCCCCTCGCGGGCCGTCCAGAGAATGACTTGATGGCCAAGTTCGGACTGGATGAGCCTGATGGTCTCGATGGCGAACGGGATCTCTTCGCCGATGGCCGGATAGCGATGACGGACTATCGTCCCGTCGAAATCTATAGCAATATACATGATTGCAAAAATACAAAAAAATATTATTGCCATGCTTTTGCCCGCCATTGATAGTTTTGTCCGAGGGAGCTTTGGCGGGCCATGCGGCTGAGGGCAAAGATGCAGGCGTTCGTCGGAGGTAATATTAAGCCCCCCAAAAATATACCGGATAATGCCCGAAAAGTACCTGATTGTGCGAAAAAAGGACAGGCAGGGCACGATATTTGCTTCTGACGCTTTGATTACAGAACCATGATTTAACCCCGATGCTTGTGTCTGTTTAGAATTTTAGAGTAAAAAATGGGGCAGGCGGCGGCATAATAAATAAAATTAACTAAATTTGCACCCCGCAAACCGACAATAATTCAATAATAATTTATAAATAAATTAATGAATAAAATAATGTATTTTGTGAAAAATGCCATATAAAAAAATAATTATATCATAAAAATGTCGTAAATTTAGCCGCTAATAAAGACTATAATATTTCCAATATTTCTAATTTGTCAAATCGAAATTAGCTACCTTTGACTCGACAATATTCATAGACCAAAAATGGAAAAAACAGCGCTTATAACAGGAATCACGGGGCAGGACGGGGCCTATCTGGCCGAATTTTTACTCGGAAAGGGCTACATCGTTCACGGGCTCAAACGTCGTTCGTCGCTCTTCAATACCGGCCGCATCGATCATCTTTATCAGGACCCGCACGTCGACAACCGCAACTTCATCCTCCACTACGGCGACCTGACCGACAGCATGAACCTCACGCGCATCATCAGCGAGGTGCGTCCCGACGAGATTTACAATCTGGCCGCCATGAGCCACGTCAAGGTGAGCTTCGACACGCCGGAGTACACCGCCAACGCCGACGGCATCGGAACGCTGCGCATCCTCGAAGCGGTGCGCCTGCTGGGACTGGCCGACAAAACACGGATCTATCAGGCCTCTACCTCAGAGCTTTACGGTCTGGTGCAACAGGTGCCGCAGTCGGAGAAGACCCCGTTCTATCCCCGCAGCCCGTATGCCGTGGCCAAGCTCTATGCCTACTGGATGACGGTCAATTACCGCGAGGCTTACGGAATGCACGCCAGCAACGGCATACTGTTCAACCACGAGAGCCCACTGCGCGGCGAGACATTCGTAACGCGCAAGATCACCCGCGCAACGGCGCGGATAGCGATGGGACAGCAGGAGGTTTGCTTTCTGGGCAACCTCTCTTCGCAGCGCGACTGGGGCCACGCCCGCGATTACATCCGCGCCATGTGGCTTATCCTGCAACAGGAACAGCCCGACGACTATGTGATAGCGACGGGCGTAACAACCTCCATACGACGCTTTTGCGAAATGGCTTTCGCCGAGGTCGGCCTCACGCTGGAGTTTTGTGGCAAAGGGCTCGAGGAGAAGGGCTGCCTGATTGACATTAACGAAAGTACGTTCGCCTCGAAGGTGGGCGAGCGGTATATCGCAGGGCTGAGGCAGCGGATCAGCTCGAACAACAACTGCGTCGTGGCGGTCGACCCGCAATATTTCCGCCCTACGGAGGTCGACCTGCTGGTGGGCGACGCGACCAAAGCACGCACACGGTTGGGATGGGAGCCGCAGTACGACCTGGCGGCGCTGGTGGCCGACATGATGCGCGGCGATGTGAAACTGTTTAATAATGAGAACTATCTCGGCATTTGCGAATAATGAATAGAACAGATAAAATATACGTGGCAGGTCATCTGGGCCTCGTGGGTTCGGCGCTCACCAAGACGCTGAGGGCCAAAGGTTATGACAACATCGTCGGACGTTCGGTCGACGAGCTCGACCTGCGCGATCCGGCAGCGGTGCGGGCGTTCTTCGACGCCGAACGGCCCGACTGCGTCTTTCTGGCGGCGGCAAAAGTGGGGGGCATCGTGGCCAACAACACCTATCGCAGCGAGTTCATATACGACAACCTGATGATCCAGAACAATGTCATCGACGCCGCTTATCGTTTCGGCGTGAGTAAGCTGCTGTTCCTAGGCTCGACCTGCATCTATCCGCGCGAGGCCCCGCAGCCGATGCGCGAGGATTGTCTGCTCACCTCGCCGCTCGAATACACCAACGAGCCATATGCCATAGCCAAGATTGCGGGCATCAAGCTCTGCGAAAGCTATAACATCCAGTACGGCACAAATTTCATCGCCGTCATGCCCACCAACCTCTACGGCCCCAACGACAACTTCAACCTCGAAAAGAGCCACGTCATGCCCGCCCTTATCCGCAAGATACATCTGGGCAAAGCGTTGGAAGAGAACGATATGGAGGCGTTGAAAGCCGACTTCGACCGGATGCCGGTGGAGGGGGTTGACGGCAGCGACACTGCGCGGGTGATAGAAAAGCTGGCGAAATACGGCGTTGTGCGACACGCAAACGGAGTTGTGTCTGTGGAGGTGTGGGGTACAGGCGCGCCGATGCGCGAGTTCCTGTGGAGCGAGGACATGGCCGATGCGTGCGTCTTCGTAATGGAAAATGTCGACTGGAGCGACCTCTGCGCAGAGGTCGGCGCAGGCGGGAACGAGTTGCGCAACTGTCACCTGAATATAGGTACGGGGCGCGAGGCGTCGATCGCCGACCTGGCTGCCATGATTCGCCGCACGGTGGGCTTCCGCGGCGAGATCCGTTTCGACGCATCGAAGCCCGACGGCACGATGCGCAAACTCACCGACCCGAGCCGCCTCCACTCGCTGGGCTGGCGGCACAGCGTCGAACTCGAACAGGGGATAGGCATGTTGTACGGATGGTATAAAAACATCGAGTGATGGAATACGAGGCAAGAGAGTTGACACGGGGCGCGAGGGTTACCAAGAGAAGTTTCGACGTTTTATTCTCGCTGCTGTTTTTGCTTACGGTTTTCCCCGTTGTGTTCATTATCCTTTTTCCGGCGCTCGCCATCGGCGACCGGCGACGGAAAGGATCGCTGTTCTTTACCCAGCCGCGCACCGGCTATCGCGGGCGGACGTTCATCTGTATAAAGTTCCGCACCATGCGCCTGTCGCAAAACGCCCATCTGACGCAGGCGGTGCGGGGCGACGAACGTGTGACACGCATCGGACGTTTCCTGCGTGCAACGTCGATCGACGAGTTCCCTCAGTTCATCAACGTGTTGCGGGGCGACATGTCGGTTGTCGGGCCGCGCCCACACATGTTGCGCCACACGGCGAAATACTCGGCAGCCATTCCATATTACAACGAGCGGCACAAAGTCCGTCCCGGCGTCACAGGCTATGCCCAGATGCGCGGCTTCACCGGACCGACCCCCGAAATAAAAGATATGGAGCGGCGAGTACAGGCTGACGTCGAGTACATCAACATGCAGTCATTCTGGCTCGACTGCCGCCTCGTCATGCAGACCATTCTCAAAGCCGCAGGCGGAAAACTGCACGAAAGCTTAAGTTGCGTCGCCAGTCATGCAGGGGAAGTGAAATCGAGAGGTCACGGGTTTAGGCTTACGGGCTTGGGTCGCGCGGGCTCGGGTTTGGGCTCTTGGGCTTGGGTTTGGGTTTGGGCGGCGGGCGCAAAGTGCAAACGCGGTCGGACTGGCAGGGTTGGGGGAGCGAGGTAGTATGGGGCAAGGGTAGAGGCTGCTCGCTGGTTATGTCGGGATGCGCGAGGAAGAAAGCGGCAATGTTATTGGCTTCCGTGTATGGCTTCTCCGCTCATGCTTTGTTCGCCGGTATGAGGAACATGGCGGTAGAGCGGGCGATGTTCTGCTCGCGCAGTGTGCCAAGCGAGAGTTTTTGCGAGACGACTTTCTTGTCAGGGCCACCCGCACTGCCGACAGCATCGCCGCCCTTGCCCGCAAAGACCGCCTTGCTGCCGCACCGCCTACAGCCCTGCTGTCCGCCCACCAGCAGAAACCGCCCTGCCCGCAGAGACTGCTCGCATGTTATGCAGGGATGCGCGAGGGTAGGGCGAATGTGATATATTTTGTTGCTTGCTAAAATATTTTGCTGATCAAAAAATGACAGATACAAAGTTGGATTTCGTCCCTCCCTGTCGCTCGCTCGGCTGAGTTTCAAACTGCGTTCGAGCTGCTTTCGCTTCTGCGTCGGCTTGGACTGCGGCATACTTGCGCTCCGCTTGACGTTCGACTGCGACCCGTCTAGCTTCTGCGTTGGCTCGGACTGCGTTTGGATTTTTTGCTTCGCTTCTCTGCGTTGGCTCGATTGCACCACGTTTCGCTTCACTTGACTTGGCATTCGGCTGTGCTACACTTTGTTTTGCTTTACTTGGCTTCTGCATCGGCTCGACTGTGTTTCGCTTCGCTTCACTTGGCATAACAATAGCAATATTTTTAATTAGCATATAATGTTGAAACTGAACAAATGGAACTTCCGACGGAGTAATCTCGTGCTGTTGCTGCGTCGGCTGTTTGTGGTCTACCTGCTGCTGATGCTGTGCAGGACGGCGTTCTATATATACAACAGTCAGATACTTGGGCCGATCGGTCGGGACGAACTGGGCAGTTTGCTTCGCGGCGCGCTGACCTTCGACACGGTGAGCGTGATGT
>JAIRQC010000133.1 GCA_031256675.1 Rikenellaceae bacterium | reverse complement strand
ACATCACGCTCACCGTGTCGAAGGTCAGCGCGCCGCGAAGCAAACTGCCCAGTTCGTCCCGACCGATCGGCCCAAGTATCTGACTGTTGTATATATAGAACGCCGTCCTGCACAGCATCCGTCTTATATCCTTGTTCGACGGAGGGATACCTTATTCTTGCTCCGGATGCTGTCTCAGGAGGTATAGCGGAACGAGGCAATACCAGCGTGGTAGTTGAAACTTCGGGGATTGTTACTTGGTGAACGCCCCTGTCTCGATAATCATCGCTAGTGCGACCACTTTACCTGCTCAGGGGATGGGGGCAGGAAGTTTCATTTGCAGGGCGAGTTGGTCGGAGCTGCTGCAAATCTCCGACATCCTTGCATCGATCGCCGCTGTCTCCGCGCCGAGGGTGGCGATGACGCCGGCAATCAGGGCGGCCTTTTCCGCGAAAATCTCCGGTGGCATGTAGTCGTCCTGATCGGTGACTTGGCCTTTGAACTTGGCCACCTCGGTAACGTACATAGCATGTTCCCTCGACAGCTGTTTCAACTGCTCCAGCTGCCCCGAGGGGCGGTTATGGAGCTTGACATTATCCGAATGACGATTTGCATATCCGGCTATTATCCGAGCCTCGGAGGGATCGTCCCTGCCGCGCCTCATACCGGCATAGAATTTTATTTGCGTTGGGTTCACGGGCCAGACGGCACAACGCAACATTCCCCGAATTGATATAAAGGCTTGAGGCGAGTTATGCTCAACTATATTGTGGGGCGTGTTGTCGCACCTCATAGTACCTAATACCATACACGACGAACTCCGCAAGGTTTTCACTGTGGCAGATCTGTGGGCGGCGGAGGCCCCTGCCTGTCGTAGAACCGTCTGCACGCCGGACCGATCAGACAACGCCCCTGTCGACTATCCCCATACATTTGGCGTTCGTTCAACCGATAGACGACCCTCTGCGCCGCCCCGTGACGCTCGACATTGAGGGTAATATCCGCAACCACTCGTCCGTGGTGGCCACAAACATCGTTCAACAGTCTTTGGTTCGTATGCCCTCTCGTGGGGTGAAAACATCCCGTCGTTCGGCGCCTGCTGAGAGAGAACGCCTCGGCGGTTGTTGCGAGGCATCGAAGCAGCACTCAAAGCAGTGCAACCCCAAAACAATGCAACCTCGAAGCATCGACTCAAAGCAGTGCGGCCTCGGGCGGGTCGACATGCCGGCCCTGTCATGTCGCTATGATGAATATCGCCGGACGCTTGTTGATTTCCGGTTTTGCTGCTTTACGCCATTCGGAGACATGGCGCGTCAGTATGTACTGCGTTGGGGCGAGCAGGTCGACCGCCACACAGAGCCGCGTCGCGGGGCTGCACGTGGCCAGCAGGTCGTCGAAAAGCCTTGCATTGCGATATGGGGCCTCGATGAATATCTGCGACTGCCCCTCTGCCTGCGCCCTGCGCTCGTAGCGACGTATGGCCTGCGCCCGCTCAGGCGGCTTCACCGGCAGATAGCCATTGAAGGCGAACGACTGCCCGTTAAGCCCCGACGCGCACAGGGCCAGCGCTATCGACGACGGGCCGACAAGTGGCGAGACCCTTATCCCGCGCGCATGGCACAACGCCACAACCTCTGCGCCGGGATCCGCCACGGCCGGCATTCCTGCCTCCGACAGCAGCCCCGCGTCGCGCCCCTCCAGCAGCGGTTTTATCAACCCGCCCAACTCTTCCGGCCGGGTGTGCTCGTTGAGTTCGGCCAGCTCCAACCCGTCGATCGGCTTGCCGGGCGCCGCCTTAGCCAGAAACCGCCGCGCCGAACGCAGGTTTTCCACTATAAAACAGTCGAGCCGCGCCACGATCTCCGCATTCATCTGCGGCAAAGCGGCATGATCCTCCGAGATGGGCGTCGGGATCAGATATAGCGTTCCTGTGGCCATTATTCCTTGATAAATATGCGTTTTATGCGGGCGGAGACAGATGTCATGACCTCGTAGGGGATCGTGTCGAGAACGCGGGCCATGTCGGCGACCCTCAATCCGTCTTCGTCGCCGAATATCGTTACGTCGTCTCCCTCTTCCGCGTCGACGCCGGTTATGTCTATCATGCAGGTATCCATACATATACGCCCGATGGTCGGAACCCTGTGGCCGTTCGCCGACATGGCCCACCGGCCGAGGCCGAGATGACGGTCGAGGCCGTCGGCATAGCCTGCTGGCACGGTGGCTATCCTCGCCGGACCCCGCCCCTCGCAGCCGTAACCTATGCCTTCGCCCGCCGGAATATCCTTGATCTGCACTATGCGACTGCGCAGCGTGGCCACGTGGCGCAGTGGCAACTGGCCCGAAATACCGTAGAGGCCGATCCCAAGACGGCATAAGTCCATCCGCGCTTCGGGAAAACGTTCGATGGCGGCGCTGTTGGCGATATGGCGCAGCGGAGCGTAGCCCAAACGATCGCCGAGCTCTGCGCAGAGTTTGTTAAAAAGGGCTATCTGGCTTCGCGTGAGGTCGTCTTTCGCAGGGTCGTCGGCTGCGGGCAGATGGGCGAACACCGTCTCCACCCTTATCAGACGGCCCGCCGAAGCGACGGCCTCGCCGAGCGCGGCAATTTCGCTTGCGACGAAGCCGAGGCGGTGCATCCCCACATCCAGCTTGATGTGAACGGGATAGCTGCGCTCGCCGTGACGCGCGGCCGTGGCGACGAACAGGCCGAGCGAGTGAAAACTGTATATCTCCGGCTCGAGGCGGTGGCCTATCATCAGGTCGAAGCTGTCCTCGTCCGCGTTGAGCGTCACTATCGGCGTTGAAATGCCCCTCTCGCGCAGCGCAACCCCCTCGTCGGCAAAGGCGACGGCAAGGTAGTCGACCCCCTGGTTTTGAAGCATGGCCGCCACCTCGTGGTCGCCGTGGCCGTAACCCGAGGCCTTGACCATTGCCATGAGGCGCGTGCGCTTGCCGACAAGCGCACGAAACACGTTGAGGTTGTGTATCATGGCGTCGAGGTCGACTTCGAGCGCCGTGGTGTGGCTTTTGAGTTGCAGGGCGTGGCTGAGCGTCTCGAACTGCGCCGCGCGATTGCCCTTGACGAGTATGGCGCGCCGGGCGACGTCGCTGCGACGAACCGCGGCCAGATAGCTCTCCGTTGTGGGATAGTGGTCGGTCGGCGCACCCAGATCGCGTCCGGCGATACGGCTGCCGATAGCCGTCACGCGCTCTACGCCCGATGCGGCGACCATACGCGCCACACGGGCGTAAAGCTGTTCGTCGTCCATGCCGCTTTGCAGGATGTCCGACAGGATCAGCGTGCGGGGTCGGTCGGCGGCGACATTGCGAAGGTAGTCGAGCGCGATGGAGAGCGAATTTATGTCGGAATTGTAGAAGTCGTTCACGATGATCGAGCCGTTGATCCCCTCGCGCACCTCGAGCCGCATGGCCACCGGCTGCAACTCGCCGACACGCCGCCCGGCCCCCTCCAGGCCCAGCGCTGCGCAGACTGCGACAGCCAGCGAGCCGTTCTGTCGCCATGTAGGGTCGCCTTCGGGGAACAGTTTTTCGTATTGCCGCGCCTCTGTCGCCTGCGCCCGTGGGAAGCGTCGCCGAAGCTCGTCGCCGACGCGGGGATCGGAGTATATTATCTGTTTCGCGCCGACGAAAAGGTTCAGTTTCTCGGCGAGTTTCTCCTCTACGGAGGCAAAGTTCTCCTGATGTGCGTCGCCGATATTGGTGAACACTCCCACGTCGGGCCTCAATATCCGTTCGAGCCACCCCATCTCGTCCGGCAGCGAGACGCCGGCCTCGAAGATTGCCGCCTGCTCGTCGCCATCCATCATCAACACCGACAGGGCCACCCCCGTCTGCGAATTGTAGCTCTTCGGACTGCGGAAAAGTTTCACCCCGGGCGGGGCCAGCTGCGCGATCCACTCCTTGACGATGGTCTTGCCGTTGCTGCCGGCGATCGCCACGACAGTCCCCCCGTAACCGGCGCGATAATCGGCCGCCAGGGCCTGCAACGCCTCGACGCTCCGGCGCACGACGACAAAACCGGCCTGCGGGAGCTGCTCCGCGGGCAGGGTTTCGACCATAAAGGCCCGCACGCCGCGCCGGTAGAGCTCGCCGATGTAGTCGTGGCCGTCGTGGTTGCCGCCGCGGATGGCCACGAAGAGCGTCCCTCCGCGGCATGACGAGCGGCTGTCCGTGCATACGCCCTCCACGACGCTGTTTTCGCCTGCAAGCTCCCCGCCGCAAACCTCCGCTATCCTGTTCAGATCGTATCTCATCACCTCAACTTTACCACCGTTATCCCCGCCCCGCCCATGTCGACATGTTCGTCCGTGGCCGAGGCCACCTCGCGCACCGTGGAGAGGTAGCGCCGTACCTCCTCTTTGAGCGCACCTGTGCCCTTGCCGTGCAGGATCCGCACCTCGGAGGCGCCCGTCATGATGGCGTCGTCGATAAAATCCTCTACCCATTCCAGCGCCTCGGCCGCCCGCATGCCCCGCAGGTCGATGTTATGCTTGAAATTGAGCTTGCGCTGCGAGATGTCGACGCTCACCACGGCCGCCGGACGGGAGGCGCGGCTGAAACGCTTGTACTCGGCATTGGAGACCGCCTCCAGCCGCTGGCGATCGACCGTGGTCAGGATATGGCCGAAAGCCACCGTCGCCCGCTTGCCCTTGATCGACACAACCTCGCCGTAGCCCTCCTGCCCCACGATACGCACCTTGCCGCCCACCTCAGGCTCGCGCTTTACCGCTTCCGGTTCGGCGGCCTCGGCA
Source organism: Rikenellaceae bacterium (assembly GCA_031256675.1). Taxonomy (GTDB): domain Bacteria; phylum Bacteroidota; class Bacteroidia; order Bacteroidales; family Rikenellaceae; genus JAIRQC01. Next base: position 38,251 of record JAIRQC010000133.1, on the reverse strand, counting down.
GCCGGCAAGCCCTGACGTTCGGCCCGGCGCCTGCGCCTCGCCTCGATGCGCTCCATCTGCTCGCGCACCATGTCGCCCTGCCGCTCGTTGGCCTCGGCGGCCTTTTCGCGGAACTCCTCCAGTTCGCGACGCGCCAGACGGGTCAACTCCCTGTCGGCCTGCGCCTCGCGAATAGTGCGTATAGTGTTCTCTATCTGCTTGTTGGCCTCGGAGAGAAGCCGCGAGGCCTCCTCGCGTGCGGCGCGGATTATGGCGTTGCGCTCGGAGCGGATAGCCGTGAGCTGCTGCTCGTATTTGTTCTCGATCTGCTCGATGTTGCGGTCGGCGATGCGGATGCGGTCGCGCTTCTGCTCCCAGTAGCGGCGGTCGCGGGCTATCTCGCGCAGCTGCCGTTCGAGGTTCACCCTGTCGTCGCCCGCCTTTTCGGAGGCCAGCCGTATAATATCCTCGCCGAGGCCGCTCTTGCGGGCGATCTCGATGGCGAACGAGCTGCCCGGCGTTCCCATTTCGAGGCGGAACAGCGGGCGTATGGCCGTCGTATCGAAGGTCATGGCCCCGTTTTCGACCCCCTCGGCTGACGATGCAAAGTATTTGATGTTGGAGTAGTGCGTCGTTATCACCCCGAACGCCCCGCGCGCGGCGAACCGTTCGAGGATCGCCTCGGCAATAGCCCCGCCGATGGTCGGCTCCGTCCCCGCCCCGAACTCGTCAATGAGCAGCAGGGAGCGGTCGGTGGCCCCGGCGAGCATGTTCTTCATGTTGAGCAGGTGCGAACTGTATGTGCTCAGGTCATTGTCGATGGACTGTTCGTCGCCGATGTCGATGAGCAGGCTGTCGAAGAGCGGCATTTCGCTGTTCTCGAGCGCAGGCAGCGGAAAACCGCACTGGAACATGTATTGCAGCAGACCGATGGTTTTCAGGCAGACCGACTTGCCGCCTGCGTTGGGGCCCGAAATGACCAGTATGCGTTTGCTGCGGTCGAGCCTGACGTCGAGCGGTACGATCTGCCGCCCCTCGCGCGCGAGCGTTTGCGCCAGAAGCGGGTGGCGGGCCGAACGCAGGCACAGGGTGAAGTCGTCGGAGACTATCGGCCTCACGCAGCCGTTGTCGGAGGCCCAGCGCGCCTTGGCGGCGAGCATGTCGAGGGTGGTCAGGTAGTCGCCCGAAGCCCGCAACCCATCAACGTCGGGACGTATGGCGTCGGTGAAGCGCGTCAGTATCCGCACGACCTCGCGTTTCTGCCGGTGTTCCAGCTCGCGCAGTTCGTTGTTGATCTCGACCACCTCCACCGGCTCGATAAAGCAGGTTTTGCCTGTGGCCGACTCGTCGAGCACGAAGCCGCGCACCTTGCGTTTGTTGGCCGCCGGCACCGGTATCGTGGCGCGGCCGTCGCGCATTGAGATGGCCGCGTCGCCCTCGACCAGCCCCGCCGCCTGCGCCGCCGCCAGTATCTGCTGCAACCTCTTTGCCACCCGCCCCTCGCTCTCGCGTATCGCACGGCGAATGTCGTACAGCTCGGGCGAGGCGTTGTCTTTCAGGTTGTCGTGGCGATCAAGCAGCGTGTCGACATGGCCCGCGATCTGGGGGAACGAAGCCACGTCCTGCGACAGGGAGTACAGCGTCGGGTATTGTTTGCGCGAGGCAAAGAAGCGCGAGAGTTCATGCACGGCCGTCAACGCACGGCGCAGCGTCGCCACCTCCTCGAGCGTCAGCCAACTGCCGACCACCGCCGCCTTGTCCAGCAGCGCCTCCGTGTCGACATACTCCACGCGCGGCGCATCGCCCTCCATCATCGTCGCCTGCCGCAGTTCGTCGCACAGGGCGATGCGCCGCGCCACCGCGTCCCGATCGTCCGAAAAACCCTCTCCGGAGAGCTTCCTGCGGGCCGCAGCGGTCGTACACAGCGCCGAAACCTGCTCGCGGATGCGGTCGAAACCGATCTTGCCCTCGAAGTTGGCCGGATAAACCATTTAGAACACCGACACGTGAACGTACCTCTTGGGATGTTCCTTTATATCCTGCAACAGCGCCGACAGGTCGGACGTCGCGCGGGTGAGCGAATCGTACAGCGCCTTGTCGTTCACCGCCTTGCCCAGCGTCCCCTCGCCGCGGTCGATCTTGCCCAGCAGGCTGCCCACCTTTGTCGCCGCGTCGTCCAGCTTGCCGGCCAGTTGAGGCAGCCCCGCACGGTTCAGTGAGCAGGCGAGGCTGTCGACATTGGCGACTATACGGTCGAACCTGACCGCATCGTCGCGCAGACTGCCGCTCAGCGCATGGATATTGGCCATCGTGCCGTCAATGCGACCCTTCTGTCCTGCCACGATGTTGTCCAGATTGCGCGAGAGGGTGTTGAGGTGCGCGATGGTCGAATGGATATTGTCGCTGTTCTCGGTCAGCAGGCCGTTGAGCGAGAGCAGCGTCGTATTCATATTGTCTATCAGTCCCAGCACATTGCCCTTGATATGTTCGATCTCCTCGCCCGACATGTCCAGCAGCCCCTTGTCCACCGCCGAGGCGAGCGTGTCGCCGGCCATGCAATACTCCTGCGAAACGCCTAGGTCGAGCCTTATGGCCCTGCCGCCCATCAACCCGTTGGTAAAGAGCACTGCCCGCGTATCTTTCGGTATCCGGTAGCGCGGGTCGACCTGCATCTTCACGACCACGTCGCTGCTGACCTCCGGATTGTAGGCGATTCGGGTAACCGTGCCGACCCTCACGCCCTTAATGAACACCGAGGCCGCATCCGACAGGTCGCCGATCTCCGCGCTCGTAGTGTAATACGTTACGTTGCTGGTGAAGAAATCCTTTCCCTTCAAAAAGTTCACCCCCCAGTACAACAGCAGCGCGACCACCAGCGCAAATATGCCGATCTTTACATCTTTTCTGATCTTCATCGTAATTGTATTATTATTGTTGTTTCATCTGCTCCGTGATCGGGATCCTTGTTCCGTCCCTCAGCGCGACCACGAATGCATCCTTTATCCGCCGCCTTATATCGAATTGCAGCCTGAGCGCCTCGGCGTAGGTGCCGAACTGTCCGACGTAGTAGCGGTAGTATTCGTCCTGCTTGTATATCAAAAGACGGCTGGCGTATGGCTTTATGAGATGGTCTGTTGCGGGGAGGCGGCTGTGCGACGCGCTTATCTGGACGGAGAAGACATAGTCGCGCGTGACGGCGGGGCGCGCCGGAGCGGTCGTCGTGACGACCGGCTGGCGCGCAGGGGCGGTCTCGGGCTGCCTTGCAGTGGCGGGAGCAGGCTCCCTGACCTGCAACACCTGTCCCGGGCCGGGGGCGGCGACCGGAGCGGCCGTATGCTGTGCGCTTCCCGACGGGGCTGTCGCGACCGGCTGGGCGGACGGAGCCACGTATGGCGCGGAGGGGGTGAGGTCGACGGTCTGCTGCGACGACGGCTGTTGCGACTGCGGCTGGTCGACGGCGATGTTCTCCGCCTCGCCGCGGCTGTTGATGACTATGAGTCGTCCCTGTGCCTCAACCCTCGCCTTGTAGGCGCTGAAAGCGTTGAACAGGGCCTGGGCATACTTGTTGTGCCCCTGCTCGGAGCCCAGGAGTTTCTGGTCGTCGGGGTTGCCGATGAACCCGAGTTCGGTGAGTATGCTCGGCATGGCAGCCGACCACAGCACGAGAAATCCGGCCTGTTTGACCCCGCGGTTGGGAATGGAGAGGTTTTTGCTGTATGCCGTTTGTAACATGCCGGCCAGCGCGAGGCTCTGGTTGAGGTAGGAGTACTGCATCAGCGAGAATATGATGAAACTCTCGGCAGAGCCTACCTGATAGCCCTGATATTTTGTGGTGTAGTCGTTCTCGAAGGCGATGACGTCGTTCTCGCGCATGGCGACTTTGAGGCTGCTCTCGCTCTTGTCGACGCCCATGACGTATGTTTCGACGCCGGAGGGGTTCTTGCCGGCCAGCGAGTTGGTGTGGATGGAGATGAACAGGTCGGCGCCGGCGCGGTTGGCTATCTTGCCGCGCTCGTCGAGCGGGACGAAGATGTCGGTCTTGCGGGTGTAGAACACCTCGACGTCGGGATAGTAGCGGTTGATGAGGGCGCCCAGACGGAGGGCTACGCTGAGGTTGATCTCCTTCTCGACCAGATTGCCGGCGGCGGCCCCCGGGTCTTTGCCTCCGTGCCCGGGGTCGATGGCTACGCGCGAGACGCTCTGGCGGAGGTCGGCGGCGACGACGGAAGTGGCTGGGGCGGCAAAAAGTAGCGCGGTTGCAAGTAAAATAATAAAGCCTGTTTTTTGCTGGGCTTTCATATTGTGAGTTTTTTTATCTACTTTTGTATGCGAAAAGGTTGTATACGACCTGTTTACGGGTTAAATTCAGGGGTTTTGCCGACATGTCGGCAAAGGTACGAAAATATTTGGGAACTTTGGTCAAACTTGTTCGAAAATACATGGCTGCCGCGCTGGTTGCCGCGCTCTTCGGGGGTTTGCTCCTGTGGCATAACCCCGCAGGTTCGCAGCCGGCGCCCGCCCGCGCCGACACGGCGCAGCGTGGAGACGACGCCGTGCAACGGGCGTTCGACGCGCTGCGACGCGACACAACGGGAAGGCAACCAGACAGCTCCGTGGTCTACGACGACGGGACTACGATGGTCGTCCGTGAGAAAAAACCGGCAAAAGGGGCGCAGAAAAATTTTCTCGACGACGTGATAACCGGTAAAAATAAGGACTCGCTGATCTACGACCTCAAAACCCGACAGGTGTACATATACAAGGAGGGGGATGTGCAGTATCAGTCGATGGAGCTCAAAGCGGACTTCATGCGCATAGACATGAAGAGCAAGGAGATCTTTGCCCACGGCGTGACCGACACCCTCGGCGTGAAGTCGCGCCCGGAGTTCTCCGACGCCGCGTCGAGCTACACGATGGACACCATTCACTACAATCTTGACAGCAAAAAGGCCAAGATCAACAACGTAGCCACGCAGGAGGGCGAGGGTTACCTGATAGGCAACACCATAAAAAAGATGCCGGACAATTCGATGAACATAGCGGGGGGCAAGTACACCACCTGCGACCACCTCGACGACCCGCACTTCTACATCGCCATGCCCAAAGCAAAGATGATCCCGGGCAAGAAGGTGATCGTCGGCCCGTCGTACCTTGTGTTCGAGGGGGTGCCGGTGTACTTTCTGGGCGTTCCGTTCGGATTCTTCCCGGTGAACCCTACGGCGCGCTCGGGATTCATCATGCCCACCTACGGCGAGGAGCGCAACAAGGGCTTCTTTATCCGCGACGGGGGCTACTACTGGGCCATCAGCGACTACTTCGACCTGAAAGTCACCGGTGGCGTCTTCACCTTCGGCTCGTGGAACGCCAGCATGGCCACGAACTACGTCAAGCGTTACAGTTTCAACGGCAGCTTCGGCCTCAACTACTCCAAAGACATCATCGGCATCCCCGAGGACGGCCCGAACTACATCAACCAGAACAACCTGAGCATCAACTGGCGCCATACGCAGGATCCGCGCTTCCGCCCCAACTCCACCTTCTCGGCCAGCGTCGACTACCGCACCAGCGGCTACTCGAAATACGCCTCGCAGAACCTCAACCAGTACCTCACCAACCAGACCAACTCCTCGATAGCCTACTCCAAGACTTGGGCCGGTACGCCGTTCTCCTTCTCGACCAACCTGCAACTGTCGCAGAACTCGCGCGACACCACCATGACTTTCAGCCTGCCCAACGTGGTGTTCAACGTCTCGAAGTTCTTCCCCTTCGCGCGCAAGGAGCAGGTGGGCAAACAGCGGTGGTGGGAGAAGGTCTCGATGAGCTACACCGGCAACCTGACCAACAACGTCACGGTCAAGGAGCGCGACATGTTCAAGGAGAAGATGTTCAAGGACATGCGCAACGGCGTGACGCACAGCGTGCCCATCAGCACCTCGACGACCGTCCTGAAATATATACAGCTCTCGCTCGGAGGCAACTACAGCGAGAACTGGTATTTCAGCAGCGTCGAGCAGCACTGGGATCCCGCGAAACAGCAGGTCGTGCGCGGCGACACCACCTACGGCTTCTACCGCGACTACAAGTACAGCGCCTCGTTCTCCGGCTCGACCAAAGTCTACGGGCTGTTCCAGTTCGGCCCCAAGTCGAAGATACAGGCCATCCGCCACGTGCTGACCCCCTCGGCGGGCATGAGCTTCACGCCGAACTTCAACACCCCATTCTTCGGCCTCTACAAACCCGTCCAGACCGACTCCAACGGCAAAGTAGGCTACTACTCACCCCTGACCGGCAGCACGGTGGGCGGGAGCACCGCCGCGGCCAGCCTCAACTTCTCGCTGGGCAACACACTGGAGATGAAGGTGCTCAGCAAGAGCGACACCAGCGGTGTGAAAAAAATAAAGCTGCTGGAAGCCCTCAGCGCGAGCAGTTCGTGGAACTTCCTAGCCGACTCGCTCAACCTGTCCCCCTTCTCGCTCAGCCTGCGCACGGGCAACCTGATAGGTAACTTCGCAATCAACCTCTCGGCCACGCTCGACCCCTACCAGCTCGACGACAAGGGGCGGCGCATCAACAGGTTCATGTTCAGCAAGGGCTCGCCGGGGCGCATCACCAGCACCGGATGGTCGTTCTCCTATACGTTCAACTCCAAAAAGAGTTCCCAGCCGGCCGTCAACGACATCAGCAGCACGGGGGCCATACGGCCCGAAGACGCCGACTTTTTCGCCCGCGGCGACAACCGCATTGACCCCGAAACGCGACGGCGGCTGATGACGGCGCAGTATTACGATTTCAGCATCCCGTGGAACCTGGGCTTCAACTACTCGCTCAGTTACAGCAATCCCAGCGGCAAGGCCACCGTGACGCAGTCGCTGGGTTTCAACGGCAGCATCAACCTCACCCCGAAGTGGGGCATAACGTTCAGCAGCGGCTACGATTTTGTCAGCCGCCGCCTGACCCCCGGCCAGTTCTCCCTCGCCCGCGACCTGCACTGCTGGCAGATGACATTCCAAATAGTGCCGTTCGGCTTCATGAAGAGCTGGAGTTTCAACATCGCCGTCAAGTCGTCACTGTTGAAAGACCTCAAATACGACCAAAAAAGCAGTCCGTATGATAACCTTGACCGTTAACCTGAAAACGTTTCTGCTGACGATGGCCACCAACGTTATGGCAGAAGCATCGGGCAACCCCCTGCTTGCCGATTTCGACGCACCGTTCAATACCCCGCCATTCGACCGCATCAGGCTCGAACACTACGAACCGGCCTTCGAGGTGGCCATCCGCATGGAGAGGCGCGATATAGAGGCGATAGTCGCCAACCCCGACGAGCCGACATTCGAAAACACCATCGAGGCGATTGAGTATGCCGGAGAGAAGTTCTCGCAGGTCGAGCGGATATTCAACACCTACGACCGCTGCATGAGCAGCGACTCGATGCGGATGCTCGCCCGCAAACTGCAGCCGAAACTCATCGCGCGCGCCAACAGCATTCCGCTAAACGAAGGGCTATTCGCCCGGGTGAAGGCGGTCTATGACAAACGGGCGTCCCTCACCCTCGACAACGAACAGAGGGCGCTGCTCGAAAAGACCTGGCAGTTCTTCACCTACAACGGGGCCAACCTCGACGCAGCAGACAAGGAGCGGTTCCGCACCCTGTCGAGCGAGCTGGCCTCGCTGACGCTCCGCTTCGGGCAGAACGTATTGCAGAGCTCGGGCTCCTATTCGATGGACATATCGCAGAACGAGGCGTGGCGCGTGAGGGGTATTCCCGACTACACCCTCGAAAGCATGGCGCAGGCGGCCCGCGACGACGGACGGGCGGGCTGGAAAGTGACGTTGCAGGCCCCTGTTTACAGCTCTTTCATGAAATATTGCTCCGACCGCGACGCCAAGCGCGAGCTCTGGTACAGGATGAACGAAAAGAACCTCGAAGGCCAGTGGGACAACTCGGAGACAATAAAGCGCATAGCCGAATTGCGGATGAGGATAGCCAATCTGCTGGGGTTCAAGACATACGCCGACTATACACTCGAACGTCGCATGGCCGGAACGCCCGCGGCGGTCAATGAACTGCTCTTGCAGCTCGCACAGGCCACGTCGAAGCAGGCCCACAAGACGTTCGACGACGTGAAATCATACGCCGCAAAGCAGAACGGCGGTAATTTCGACTTTTCGCCCTGGGACCTGAGCTATTACGACGAGCGCTATCGTCACGAACTCTACAAACTCGACGACAAGCAGATAAAACCCTATCTCCGCCTCGAAAGCGTCCGCTACGGCGTATTCCTGTTGGCCGAAAAGCTCTACGGGCTGAAATTCACGGAGAACCTCGCCATACCGCGCTATCATCCCGACGTGAAATGTTACGAGGTGCACGAGGACAAGGGGCGTTTCATGGGAATACTCTACCTCGACCTGCATTCCCGCACAGGAAAACGCGCCGGCGCGTGGACGGCCGTGCTGCGCGACATGTACACCGACCAGCGCGGCAACGAGGTGCGCCCGCATGTGCTCATATGCAGCAACTTCACCAAACCGACCCGCAACGGCCCTGCGCTGCTCTCGTTCAACGAGTACACAACCATGTTGCACGAATTTGGCCACGCCCTGCACGCCCTGCTGTGCGAGGGACGCTACCCGACCATTACCGGCCTCGACGTCTATCGCGATTTCGTCGAGCTGCCGTCGCAACTCATGGAGAACTTCGCCGTCGAGAGGGCCTTTCTCAATCTGTGGGCCGTACACTACCAGACCGGCAAAAAGATACCGCGCGAATTGATAGACCGGATCGTCGCCGCCCGCAACTATCAGGCTGCGTACATCAACATGCGCCAGATATATTACGGCATGATCGACATGGCGTGGCATTCGATAACCGAGCCGGTGAAAACGTCGATAGCCGAGTTCGAGCGTAACGCCACGCCACCCGAGATGCGGTTCTTCGCCGACAGCCTTGTAGCCTGCGTGTCGCCCTCGTTCACCCATATATTTTCGGGAGGTTACGCCGCCGGATATTACAGCTACAAATGGTGCGAGTTGCTCGACGCCGACGCTTTCACGCTGTTCAAAAAGAACGGCGTTCTCGACCGCAAGACCGCCGAATCGTTCCGCCGCAATATCCTCGTCCCCGGGGCCTCCGAAGACCCCATGACACTGTACGTCCGATTCCGCGGCCACAAACCCGACGTCAAACCGATGCTCGAACGAATGGGGATCACTCATAATTAAGAACGCCGTCATTCCAGGGGCCGGAAACGTGAGGGTCAGGGGGCGCGAAGCAATCCTTTCCTGTTTTTTTGAGGGGCGCAAAACAATCCTTTCCGTCAGAGGGTCGGAGGTATGAAACACTCCCCCGTCAGAGAGTCGGAGACGCAGAATAATCTCTCCCGTCATTGCGAGCGAGTGATACGAGCGAAACAATCCGGTGAGGCGGATATTTCCGAATTGCTTTGCTCCGTTCGCAATGACAAAAAAGGGGCGCGATGACGAAAGCGGCCTCGGAGAAGCGCCCGCAACCCGTAGAAGACAACAAGCAACCGGTAGCCGACAGTCCGCAGATGGTAGCCTGCTCCGACAACCGGCAGTTGCGCCACGCGGAGGTAGCCAGCAACTGACAGACAGACAAGAGGCAACAGGGGTGACCGACTGACACGCCACGCGGCGGGTTGCCGTTCGACTTACTGCTGAGGTGCCCGACAACCTGCAAACGAAAGGAGACAACCGCCAGACGGTAGTCCATAGCAGACAGCAGGCAGTTGCGCCACGCGGAGGCAGCCAGCAACTGACAGACAGACAAGAGGCAACAGGGGTGACCGACTGACACGCCACGCGGCGGGTTGCCGTTCAGCTTACTGCCCACGTACATTTGCGCCATCTGCAAGCCGGAAACCACATACATTCTCCGCCATCTGCGGGCAACGAACCGCATACATTTTCCGCCGCCTGAAAGTCGTGAATCACCGTCTGCGGAACGGAATGAGAATCACATATATCATCCGTTGTATGCAAGTCGGGAATCACTGTTTACGGGCAGCGAACCACAAGCGAACCACATACATCCTCCGCCATCTGCGGGCGGGGGAACCACGCCCTGCGCGACATGTTAAACTCCGCCATTACCTCTTCCTTGCCCTGTCCATTTCGCGGCGGGCGTCCTTCTCCCTGATGTAGTCGCGCTTGTCGTAGCTTTTGCGGCCGCGGGCCAGACCGATGGACATCTTGGCCAGCCCCCTGTCGTTGATGAACAGTTTCAACCCGACGACGGTCAGCCCCTTGTCCTGCAACGAGCGTTTCAGCGCGCGGAGTTCCTTGCCATTCATGAGCAGCTTGCGGTCGCGCTTGGGCTGATGGTTGTTGCATGTGCCCCAGGCATACTCGGAGATGTTGACCCCGCGAACCCACAACTCGTCGCCGATAAAGAAGCAGTAACAGTCGACGATCGAAGCCTTGCCCATGCGCAACGCCTTGATCTCGGTGCCGACAAGCACGATCCCCGCCACCCACGTTTCGAGTATCTCGTAGTCGAACGTGGCACGACGGTTGCGGATGGATATGTTCTTATAGTCGTGGCCCATGTGTAATTTTTTATAATACTGTCCCGAAAGTCGGATTTTCCGTCATTGCAGGTTTACGTTTTGCCATGTGCAACATTATCGGCCTTGCGAAGCAGTGTCGGCAGCCCGCAGCCGCGCCGCGCGGAGGGCTGCACCTCGTCTTCGACCTCGGGCCGCCACCGCCGTCTGCGGGCAGGGAACTCTCCCGCCACGGCCTGCACTCGCAACAATGTGGAATGTCAACCTTTGTCATAATATTATCCGTGACAGTTTCTTTGCCAGCGCGGCCTTCTCGCGGTTGAGCAGGGCTATGCGGCGCATGATCTCTACCTCGGCCTCGTCGTTCCCACCCTCGCCGTCATCCGCGGCGGCGGCGAGCTCGCTTTCGAGCTGACGTGAGATTTTCTCGATGGCCTTCGACTTGTAGAGCAGCACCAGCCGCGGAATGTCGGTCGACAGACGGTCTGCCTCCTGTTCGACCACGATGTCGTGACGCTTCCAGAGCTTGCTTATGGGGTAGTTGTCGCCCGAGGTGAGTATGTCCACCGCGGCGTTGCTCACCTCGGGGTCGGGATGGTCGACAAAACGGCGCATGTCCATCGTCCCCTCCCCGCGCAGCGTGAGGTAGAGGCGGTAGATAGTGTCGTAAGCCCTGTTCGACAGGGTTATGCCGTTGTTTTCGAGGTCGCCCGTGATGGCGTCGGCCACGTTGAACTCGACGATGGTCTTGCCCTCTTTGTATTCGAAGCTGCTCTCGCCATATTTGAGCAGGTAGCGGATGATCTCTTTTTCGAGCTCCTCCATGCTGCTGCCGCCCTTGACCGGTTTAATGGCGGCCTGAGGCCCTGCCTGCGCCTCTGTCCGCGCCTGTTGCTGCTGACGGCGAACGAACTCCACCGCCTCCCTGTCGCCGGAGTGCGAGATGCGTTTGTGGGCCACCTCGTTCACGAGAAGCTGCTCGTCGACGTCAAGCAGCTTCGAACAGGTCTTGACAAATACCGAGCGCGTTATCGGGTCGGGGATCACCGAGATAGTTCCTACTATATCGGTGATCAGCGCCGCTTTTCTTATCGGGTCGCCGCCGCTGTCGGCCAGCAGGATGCGGGTTTTGAACGAGATGAAATCCTCCTCGTTGGAGCGGATATACTCTTTGAGCTCCGTCGAGTTGCGGGCGCGGGCGAACGAGTCGGGGTCCTCTCCCTCGGGCAGCGGCACCACACGGACGTTCAGCCCCGCGGCGAGGATCATGTCGATACCGCGCAGCGAAGCCTTGACGCCCGCCGCGTCGCCGTCGTAGATCACCGTGACGTTCTTTGTAAAGCGGGCGATAAGGGCTATCTGCCCCTCGGTGAGCGACGTCCCGGACGAGGCGACAACATTCTCCACCCCCGACTGGAACATCGAGATGACGTCGGTGTAGCCCTCGACAAGTATCGCGCAGTCGTCGTGAGTTATGGCGCGCTTGGCCTGGAACAGGCCGTAGAGCTGGCTGCTCTTGTGATATATCTCGCTTTCGGGCGAGTTGAGATACTTGGCTACATTCTTGTCCGTGCGCAGCGTGCGTCCGCCGAAGGCCACTACGCGCCCGCTCACCGAGTGCACAGGGAACATCACGCGGCCCGAAAAGCGGTCGTAATAGCCACCCTGTTCCCGAACTATCGTAAGGCCGGTCGAGCTGAGGAACTCCTCCTTGTAGCCTGCTTTCAACGCCGCCTGCGTCATCGTGTCGCCGCCGCCGGGGCAGTAGCCCAGCTGGAACTTCTCTATCGACACGTCGGAGACGCCCCTGTGGCGGAAGTAGCTCATGCCGACCGTCCGGCCCTCCTCGCCGTTCAGAAGCTGCTCCTTGAAGTAGTCGGCCGCCCAGCTGCTGGCGACCATCATGCTCTCGCGGTTGTCGTTGCGCCGAACCTCCTCCTCGGTCAGTTCGTGCTCCTCGACCTCGATATTATATTTACGGGCTACATATTTCAGCGCATCGACATAGCTGATATTTTCGTGTGCCATGACGAACGTCACCGCGTTCCCGCCCTTGCCGCAACCGAAGCACTTGAAGAGCCCCTTGCTCGGCGAAACGACGAACGACGGGGTTTTCTCATTATGGAACGGGCAGCAGGCCTGGTAGTTGGCCCCCTTGCGTTTCAACGTAACGAAGTCCCCGACAACCTCCACTATGTTGGCCGCCGAAAATATTTTGTCTATGGTCAGGTTGTCGATCACGATGCAAAAATAATAAAAAATTATTGAGCCTTGTCTTTCGGTCTTGCGGGGCTTTCAACTGTCGAGGTAGAGTTTTTTCGAGTCCATAATCTGAAAAAATTGCATGGATTTTACTCAAAAGTAACCAAAATGCTCCAACTTTACCCAAAGTTTGAGGACTTTTTTTGTAAAAATGATAAGGTTACACACAAAGAAAAAGCGTCAATAATCAACACTATTTAATGCGATTATCAACGCTTTACATATCCTGTCGGGGTGAAAGGATTCGAACCTTCGGCCTCCAACTCCCGAAGCTGGCGCGCTAACCGGACTGCGCTACACCCCGCCGACAACAATTTTTTCTAAAAATCTGCGCAAAGATAACTATTCTTTCCAAACAAAGAAAATACAATGACAAAAAACTCTACTTTTTCCTCCTCCTCACCGGAGAATCCACCCCGCTGGAACCCGACGAACCGGAACCGGAAGCCACGCCGGAACCGGAGGCCGCCGAACCAGACGAAGAAGAGCCTATGCCGCGCCCGACCCCCGCAGGGGCCACACGTTTCAGACGGGTTTTGTGTTTCTGGTCGACGATCAACGGCACGAGTTCGGTGGTTACGTTGCTCGTGTCGAGCCCGAAGGCCCGGATGTCCGATACGCCGATGCGCGCAACGAGGTTGTAAATGCCCATGATCACCTTGTCGTGGAACGAGAAGCCCTGCTCGTAGTTTTGCACACGGTGGATGACGATATAGCGGAAATCACCGCGCACCTTGTGCTTCTGCAACGAGGCGTAACCGCTGCGACCGTCGATCTCGCCGCTGTCGATCAGCTCCTGCACCACCTTCTTGAAGTCGAGGTACAACTGCGCCCCGACACGGAATCCGATCAGGAACTCCACGCGGTAGAGCGTGCCGGGGATGATCTCCTCGAACGAATACTGATGGGTGTTGGGCTCGTCGACATAATGGGTGTGTATCAGCCAGTAATGGTCGGCCCGCTTGGGATCCTTGTTTATGATCGAGAAGATGATCTTGCTCTCGACGTCGGTCACCAGGTCGGCCTTGCTCAGGTAGACCAGATTGGTGGCATATTTGGGGATCGAGGCGTCGTTCTTGATGTCGACGATCAGTTTGTGAAAGTCGCGCAGCTTGTAGAAACGGATGTATTTGTTCTTGATCTTGCGTCCGTTATACCACACGTACATTATTATCGAAAAGACGACGGCAAAGAACAGCGTGAAAGCCGCGCCGTCCATGAATTTCGACACGTTGGCCACGAAGAACATCCCCTCGATGGAGAAAAACACCGTGGCAAAGACCACCTGCACGATGGTCGGCGTTTTGATGCTGCGCATGTAGTAGAGCAGCAGCACCGAGGTCATGAGCATCGTGATGGAGATCGCCAGACCGTATGCCGGGGTCATGTGGTCCGAGTCGCGGAAGATGAATATCACGAAGATACAGGCCGCGAAGAGGAACCAGTTGATGAACGGTACATATATGTGCCCACGGATGTTGGAGGTGTGGCGGATGCGCTGGCGCGGCCAGAAGTTGAGCGACATGGCCTCGTTGAAGATCGTGAACGAGCCGCTGATCAGCGCCTGGCTCGCCACGGACGCGGCCAGCGCCGAGATCACCACCCCCGGCACGATCATCCAGTGGGGCATCAGTCCGAAGAACGAACTGTCGGTTATGTTGTTGGTGCTCAATATCCACGCTCCCTGTCCCATGTAGTTGAGCAGGAGCATGGTCTTGACGAAGATCCAGCTGATGCGGATGTTGCGCAGGCCGCAGTGGCCCAGGTCGGAGTACAACGCCTCGGCGCCGGTAGTGCAGAGGAACACCGCCCCCATGAGCAGCAGCCCGTAATGCGACGTGGTGATGAACCTGATGGCATAGGCAGGGTTTAATGCGGTGATTATGTGCGGGTACTGCACAACCTGAACGATACCCAGCGTGCCCAGCATCACGAACCAGACGAACATCAGCGGGCCGTACATTCGCCCGATGACCTGCGTGCCGAACTGCTGCATGAAGAAGATCGCGGCAAGGATAGCGATGGCTATCCCTCTGACGGGCAGGCCGCTGGTGAAGGTGTTGACGCCCTCCACGGCCGATACCACGGTGATCGACGGGGTGATGATGCCGTCGGCGACCAGTGCGCTCGCCCCGACGATGGCCACGATATAGACCAGCGATTTCTTTTTCTTCTTTTTCAGCAGGGCGTACAATGCGAGGATACCTCCTTCGCCTTTGTTATCGGCCCTGAGTGTGATTATTACGTACTTGATCGTGGTCTGCATCGTCATTGTCCAGAAGATGCAGGAGAGCGCCCCTGCGATAAAATCGAAATTTATCGCATTGCTTTTGCTGCCGAGGCTCACGATGGCGTGCATGACGTACAGCGGCGAGGTGCCTAGGTCGCCATAGACGATGCCGAGCGTCACGATAAGTCCCATCAGGGTCAGGCGGTTGATGGTATTGCCGTTCGCCGTGCCGCCCGCGCCGTTGCCGTTCACCGATTTCGAGAGAGAAACCATTTCCGTGTGTTCCGTTTCGCCGGTCTTCGCAAATCCTTTGCAGTTCTTTGCAGTTCTTTGCAGTTCTTGCGAGCTTTACGGCGCAAAGGTACACATTATTTTTTCTAAAATGTCACCATGAGTTCAACGAATAATTATTGTTGAGCGAAGTGAATAATTATGTCACCCTGAATGCAGCTAATTTTTAAACAGACAAGCATATGAGCCTTGACACACTGCTAATGAGCACAATAATATTATGTTGGCCGATTCGTTTCCGATCATTGTCTACTCGGCGCGACAGTACGGCAAAGTCGTTCCTGAACTAACAGACAAGTGAATCGGGTGACCATCATCATAAAGGCATATACGAAGACGACAAGGGAAACCTGCTTAACACAAATCGACGTATCGACTTGACAGGCTGTGGATGCGGCGCTGGAGGCAAAATGTCATTGCAAGGGCAGGAGGCACGAAACGCGAAACATGAGGCAGGAGGCACGAAACAATCCGGTGGGGCCAACAGACCGGATTGCTTCGCTACGTTCGCAATGATCGCCTCCCTTACTTCTTTGCAAACTCGCGGTCTAAATGACGGAAAAGGATTGCCGAAATACAAGACACGAGGCGCGAAACACAAAACATGAAACACGAGGCAGGAGGCACGAAACAATCCGGTGGGGCCAACAGACCGGATTGCTTCGCTCCATTCGCAATGATTGCCTCCCTCTTCGCAAGCTCGCAGCCAAAACAACAGACAGATATGACAGAACAGCCTGAAACGAGGCTCGATGATGCAAAATCCTAATATCTGTACTCCGCCTTTCTGGCCGCTTCGTTCGCGTTGGCGATCGGCACGATGGTGAAACCCCATTCGTATCGCCGGTCAGCAGGGATCGTGTACTCCGGTTCCGGACGGGCCCCCCAGCTGTCGTAACCTCCCACGCCAGACTGCCTCATGTCCAGACAAACCTCTACGAAATCGCGCGGGACTATGTCCTTCTCGTGGGTCTGCCTGCGCAGGACATTCCGTGCGGCCTCGACGTCCCTGGGCTCGTCGGGCGACACATTGCGCCACTGATAGTCCGCTGTGGACTCCTCGCAGTCGAAATCCTCTATCGAGTTGCGCAGCACGTTGAATTCCAACAGCTTGTCTGCCACGATCAACATCCCGCGCCCCTTTGCCGGAGCGAGCGCAACCCAGCGCGTATCGGTATGGTGGCCGTTCTCCTGCGGACGGACATAAGGGTAGTACATCCCCGCTGCGGTAGCATTGTAGAGCCCTGCCGGCGTACCCATACGGCGGTCGGAGTAGTTCTCTTCGGGGCCGCGTCCGAAATACTGCACCCTGTCCATGTTCGCGGGCAACCTGAAACGGACGCCGATGCGCGGAAGCTCCGGCGCGTCGGCGGTGGCGGGGGTGAAGGCCGTCGAGACGGCGACCACCCCCGACGGATATATCCTGTACTTTATGGTATAACCGTTACCCGCGGCAAGGGCGTAATCGACCGACAGTACAACACTGTTGCCATCTTCGGCGATCCTGGCCGCCGCCACGCGGAGCTCGCGGCCGGAGCGCTTCCATATCTGCTGACGGGCGGGGGCGCCGTTGCCGTAGTCGTTGTCGGTCGGGGCGCGCCAGAAGTTGGGACGGAGGCCGAATCCGTCGTGAAAATACTCCTGCCCGTCTACCCGGTAAGAGGCTACAACTCCCTGTTCCTTGTTGAATACAAGGCGCATGTGTGACGAGCTGACGATGATCTCCCCGTCCGTTTCCGATGCAGTGAGCTGCCCGCCTGGCTGCCGGTAAAGCGGCCTTTCGCCCTTTATCGGCAGCTCGAACTGGTCGTAAGCGACTATGTGCCCGGCAGGTACGAGCCCACCGCCTGCCCTGCTCCGAACCTCGAAGTTAACGAAATACTCCGCGCCGGGCTTCGTTGCAGGCATGGGAATGGTCACCGTGGTCGAATCCTGCGGGGCCAGGCCGAGAGGCAATGCTGTCTTTTTGACGGGCTTGCCGTTCTCCGTGACGGTGTAGCTTATGTCGAACTCCGCAAGCGAGGTAAAGTAGAAGCGGTTCTTGATTTTTATCTGTCCCCGGGCGAGGTCGACGGCCTCGAAGCCGACGTTCTGGTAGACATGTTTCACCTCCGCCATCGCCGGATGGGGACGCTGGTCGGGGTTGAGCAGGCCGTCGGCCATGAAGTTGCCGTCCGAGGGCTGCTCCTTTCCGAAGTCGCCGCCATAGGCCCAAAACTCGCGCCCGTCGCTGCCGCGTATCTTCACGGCATGGTCGATCCACTCCCAGATAAATCCCCCTTGCAGGTTGGGATATTTGTATACCTGCCTCCACTGGTTATAGAGGCTGCCGTTGGAGTTGCCCATGGCGTGGGAGTATTCGGAGGGGATGTATGGACGGTTGTCCGCGCTTTCGATCCGGCGACCGTGGCGACCGTAATATTCGAAGGCGCCGGCCGAGGGGTATTGGGGCACGATCATGTCGGTGTTCCACTCCTCCAGCGCCCGCTCGTAGCACACGGGGCGCGCCATCTGCCCGGCGTCCAGGTCTTTCAACAGCGCGTAGGCGTTGTAGAAGTTGTACCCGTTGCCCGCCTCGTTGCCTAACGACCAGATGGTTACGCACGGGTGGTTGCGATTGCGGAAAAACATGTTCCTTATGCGCGAGAGGTGGCTTTCGAGAAAATCGGGGTTGTGCCCGAGCGTGCCCTTTTTCGCGCCGTCGACGTGACCGTCCGCACCCTTGCGCATGTCGTCCTGATAAATAGTGTAGTACATGCCGTGCGACTCAATGTTCGCCTCGTCGTAAACGTACAGCCCGTAAACGTCGCACATCTGGTAGAACTTGCGGTCCTGGGGATAGTGGCTCAACCGTACCGCGTTGATATTATGTAGCTTCATCAGCTCGAAGTTGCGGCGCATCTGCTCCTCGCTCACGCAGTGGCCCCGCTCGGAGGTCTCGTGAATGTTGGCGCCCTTAAACTTGACGGGCTGGCCGTTGACATATAACAGCCTGAGCGGTTTATTGTTGACTGTGATCGGGCTCTCCCTGATCTCGATCCTGCGGAAACCAACGTTGAACGGCACCGCCTCGATCGTTTTGCCCCCCTGTTCGACGGTCATTATCAGCTTGTAGAGGTTCGGATGCTCCGACGACCATGCGGCGACGCCCGTTATCTTCCGTTCGAAGCCGACGTCCGTCCCGCTGGTCTGCTGCACGCCGGAAGCCACGACGGAGCCCGCCGGGCCGTAAAGCGTATAACGCACCGTCGCCTGCTGTCGTTCGCTGTTTTTCAGGTCGATATTCAGCCTGAAAATCCCGTCGCGACATCCCTCGTCGAGGGTGGACACGACGCTGAAATCCCTTATGGCCATGCGAGGCTGCGACCAGAGGAACACGTCGCGCTCGACGCCGCTCACACGTAGAAAGTCCTGACATTCGAGCCACAAGCCGGTACTCCAGCGGAATATTTTAAGAGCCAGCGTGTTGCGCCCCTCTTTTATGTAGGGGTTGAGAAGAAATTCGGCAGGGTTTTTCGAGTCTTCGCCGTAACCGACCTCGCTGCCGTTGACATAGACGTAAACGCCCGACTTGGCCCCTGCAATATGCAGGTACACATCGCGTTCCAGCCAGTCGGAAGGGATCTCCACATCGCGGCGGCAGACCCCGACCGGGTTAGCCTCCGGCAGGAGCGGCGGCACGGGGTCGTGGGTTGCAAACTCGTAAGGCTGATTGACATAAACGGCCTCGCCGAAGCCTTGCAGCTCCCAGTTGCCGGGAACCTCTACGTTGCGCCAGTCGTCCGTCGCGACGGCGGGGTCGGTTATGTTAGCGGGCAGCTTTCGCCAGCTGTCGACGTAATAGAGTTTCCACGTGCCGTTGAGCAGGCGGTAGTATCTGCTCGCGGCGTAATCCGTGCAGGGCGAGCGCAACGCAGCGAGGGCCGCCGCCTCGCTCTCATAGCTCATGAAAGCGGTGCGCGGCGGCTCCTTGCCCACGCCGACCACATTCAAATCCTGCCAATAAGGCAACTGTCCGAAACCGGCCGCAGAGGCAAGCATGCCGCAAAATAAAAGGATCTTTTTCATCGGTTTTTCTATCTGTTTCAGGGTGAGTAGTCGGTTTTGTTCTTAGTCGGCAACGTGGAAATATCGGGCGAATATATAACTCGAATTTGGATCCATGAAATTATGTTCGAAATTACACTTAATTCTCATCCTGTCTTCACAGGTGCCTGTACGCTTTTTCTTTTTCTATTGCAATGTATTCATACTTTCCGAAAGTTTGTCCGTCCATATCGAACAAATATATAGAATGGGCGGGTTGCAAAAATAAATCCGCGATTAGGTATCGACATTTTACGGATATTACATATTTTATGTGTGATGCTGTCTGGCGTAACTGCGTAAATAGTATCCGTCTTGTAAATCAACGGAGTAGATGCGTCTGTCGTTTCAAGTGACATTGCCGAATATAATTTTATCTTTCCGTGACTATATTCGTATATAGTATCAGCATTGAAAGTAATGCAGCATGAGTCCAGTAGTTCGCTATCTCTTTGCCAATAGCCTTGAAATCTGCCCATTTCCAATATCGTATAGTTTCGAGCTATTATATTTACCCACAACTCAGTGATTGGATATTCCAACTCCCTGCTCACGTATTCTTTACACGAGACCCCAAAAACGGCGAACGCAGATAAAATGCTGATACTCCTTTCATTTTCACTATTTTATATTGTTATTATTAACTTAGCGTGGTGTCGTTACCGTGGTTTTCGGAGCAGACGAACCGAGAAGTTTATCTACATTTTTATTGCAATGTAGCCATAATAATTGGAGTTGAACACATTGAACGGGAATATTTCCGTCAGGCAGAATTCATATCCCCAGCGCCAATACTCAAATTCGGCAGTTTCGTTTTTCTCGTCTATACTGATAACTTTTTTCAGAACTATCCAGTGCCAGGAAGTTGTACAGATCATCCATCTCATCCTGTTTTTCATGAGGATGTTGGCATCGACCATTTTCCGGCAAAATCCCCCCTCCTGTTACATTCATGGCCTTTAAGAAACGAAGCGTTTCCCTTTCTCCATGACCGCAAAGTCATTGTCATAAAATGTCTGACCGTCCATTTCATATATTTCGGCAAAAGGCTTTGCGCTGGAAAACAATCCTCTGGGATGAGGCTCTATCCTGACATTGTATATCTTATGCACTATGTTGTCGGGAGATATGATAAATATGGTATCGGTTTTCAGTATTATTGATGTCGAATCACTATCTTCTGTTGCAACAGATATAGGTACGACCTTCATCGTACAAAAAGAACTATTTTCACAACGCTCATAAATAGTAAAGTCACATTCCCCGAGAACCACTCCGTCTCTCACCCATTGACCTGAAATATCATATACCTCATCATTATTATAGCCAACAAAATCAAAAATAGAACCCACGTGTTCGGCACAATAGGGAACCTCTGACCTCGACGTTTCCTTGTCGCATAATGGCGTGCATCCTGCAAAAAACATTGCAAATGCAATCAACAAATTTTTTATAGTCAAATAGTTAAGTTAATATTCCTGTCGGACAATCTATAATTTCCGGACGCAATTCTATTGCCATGTGCCCCCTGATAGTGGCTTCCGATATTTTGCTTTCATAATTTTTTCTGTCTGTTCCAAGTCCAGGGCGAATAGTCGGTTTTGTACTCTGACGGAGGCGGGATTCCTGCCCTGCATGCCTCTATTATGTCACGTACAGGTATGCGCAGAGGTGTATGGTCTGGCCGGAGGGTAGTTCGTTCCGTACAGCCATAGCTCAAGATATTCCTTGTCTTTTATGAGTTCGAATAGTTCACCTATGGATAACTCGTAGTTGTTATTCTTCTCAAACGACATATGTATTGCCAATTTTTTTGATGCGCTATCCAGCTCATGTATAAATCCTAATTACAGAATATATGGCGTCTTTTGCGATGTTTTCGGCAATGAACCCCCTAAAAGATAACATTCTGTCTATTGATGATGTCAGCTCGACCAAACTCGGCTCCGACGTAATGCACATGTAATACGCAAATAGCGTATCTCGCGGGCTGTATATGTCATAATAACAGTAAAAACCGTCATATGATAATTCGACCTCCATCTCTCCTTACATGTGCAGCCGGCAAACAAAGACAGGGCGACTACTATAAATAGCCTTCTTTCTCATCTTCTAATTTTTGTTATAAAACACGGATAACGATTCGAACATGTACTCTTTAGCTGATTTCCCGTCAATCTTTTCATTCATCATTCCTTTTGCATCTGCATGGATTAAAGATGATTTATGCCGTTTATTGAAATTACGTGCATTCGGCATTAATCTGCCACCGAGTTCGGCGACAATATCGGATTGTTCAAGGCCAAATCGACAAGATACCAAGATCGAAAAGTCGGCAATGGGAACATGCGGCAGCGTTTTGACCTCGCAGCTTTCTTATTGCCGTTCATCTTAAAATATGCACCGTCGGGAACCTCCAGCATCCCGTCTTTCGTACCGAACCGGCACTTGCATTTGGTCCCTTCTGCCAGAAATTCTGCCGTATACTGTTCAATCCATTAATTTATTATTCCGTGCGACCGACACACAAAGATACGGCGTTTCATATTGCTACGCCTCGCAATGGCGGAAAAGGGCCTGCAACGACATTCTTACTCTGCGAATTTGAATCCTTTGAGTTTGTTCCACGCCCCGCGGGTGAAATCGGGTATTTCGACCGGCGCGCCGTGGTTCACTGCCGATATTTCCGTCAACTCCACCAGCGAAGACCACTCGGCCGCGTCGTATACATCCTCGTCGAGGGGCAGCCCGCGCCGCAGACAGTATATCAGCCTGTAATCCATAATGTAATCCATACCGCCGTGGGCTATCGCGCCCAACCTGCCGGCCTGCTCGCCCGCAATTTTATAGAAACGGTGGTCGTATGCCGCCAGCAGCGAGTCCATCGCGGGCTGCGACAGCGTTTCGTGCCCGTTCGGCTCGAAGGCCATCTGTCTGACGGGCCACTTCTGCGCGAAACCCTTCGTACCGCTCACCATATGGATGCGGCTGTAAGGACGGGGAGAGGTGACGTTGTGCTGTACCATGATGGTTTTGCCCCGATGCGTCCGGATCATCGTCACGTTCATGTCCCCCAGCGCGTAATCCTGCCCTGCCTGCGGCGAACCCTCGCCGAACCGCTCCCGCATATATTCGGTTATGCCGAACTGGCCCGACGACACGGAAACGAGGTAATCCATCCGGTCGCCACGGTGAATATCAAGTATCTGGCAGACAGGGCCCAGGCCGTGCGTGGGGTAGGGATTGCCGGTGTGGGCGGCATTGTATTTCAGCCGCCAGTTGTTCCAGTAGCCGGTGATGCGGGGTTTGTCGCCGACCGCGCTGCCCTCCGACAGGCGGTCGTTGGCGCTGAGCGAGCGCAGATCGTGAATGTAGGCCCCCTCGACATGAACTATCTCGCCGAAGAGCCCCTGCTGGGCCATGTTGAGCGTGGCCAGCTCGAAGCGGTCGTAACAGCAGTTTTCGAGCATCATGCAGTGGCGGCGGTTTTTTTCGGCAGCCTCTACCAGCTGCCAGCACTCGTCGACGGTGGTTGCCGCCGGTACCTCTGTCGCCACATGCTTGCCGTGCTGCATTGCATAAACGGCTATCGGCGTGTGCGACAGCCAGTCGGTGCAGACGTATACGAGGTCGAGGTCGTCCCTGCCGCACAACTCCCGCCACCCGTTCTCGCCGGTGTACTCGGCGGCTTTCGGCAGGTTGCCCCCGACAAGAATATCCTGCACCTCGTCGAGATTGTGCTGCTCCAGGTCGCAAACAGCCTTTATCTCGACGCTGTCGATGGACATCATGCGCCTCACGGCAGACTTGCCCCTCATGCCCAGCCCCACGAAACCGATCCGCACGACCGGTATCGGCTCGCACGCCAGCTGCAATACGTCGCCCTGCCCCGCCGCACGCTCCGGCGTCGGCGTCGAAATGATCTCCTGTCGCCCGCAGCCAAACAGCAGGCAAACTGCAAAAAATACCGAAACTTTTTTCATGATTAAATATGTTTTTAGCATTGATGTCCGGACGCTGCTGATCGCGCGCGAGGGCGGTTGCACAGGTTACAAATGTATATAAACTTTAATATATTCGCAAAAATCATATCATGAAAAACGTCCGAGAACAAAAGTGTGGGCGGGCAATCTGACCGGGGCAAAAAGTTGTTGAAAATCGTTCGATCGGGCGGGCAATGTGCATATTTTTAATTTTTATTTTGTTTGCGTCGGGAAAATCGCTTACATTTGTAAATTAAAGTTTAACAACAATAATGAAGACCTTTGTCTATCGGGAGAAATTCACGTTCGGCTGCTGCTGGCCCGCCATCTCGTTTGCCATTTTGGCAGTTTTGTCTCAGATTTTTCATTATGGCGTCGGCTTTCGGACGTTGCAGTTCCTTGACTACCCAAACAGCGTTTATGTGTTCAGCGCCTGTGCGTTAGTCTCCATTGCGTATGCCGCAAACAAGTGGGGCCGCGCCCGTGTGTCGGCCAAAAATCCCAACCCGATCGAGGTCGACCAGACAGGCCTCGCCTTCCCCCAAGGCGGCGCAGACAAGCTCAGGGTCGCTTTCGCCGACGTAAAGCAGTTGCGGCACAAGAAGGACGAGGACGATGGACGGCAGTTGATAATTTACACCGTGAACAACGACCGTTATACGTTCCGCGAGGATCGGTTCGCCTCGGCCAGCGAGTTCGCCGCATTCGAAACAATAATGAACGAAAACTGCACGAATATAACTAACAGATAGATTATGAAACGATTGATGACCCTTGCTGCGATGGCCGCCATGACGGTGACGGCCGTAGCACAAGACCAGGAAACTGCTCCGGCGCCTGCTCCTGCCCCGGCGGTAACGGCGGCCCCGCCGACGATGCCTGTGGCAACCCCTGCCCCCACTCCGGCCGATACGGTCAAGAAGATCGCCATCGTTACTTTCTCCTGGGCCAACGGCGACAAGTATGTCGGAGGCTTCCTCGACGGCAAAAAAGAGGGCAACGGAGTTTACACATGGGGCAACGGCGACAAGTACGAGGGCCCCTACAAGAATGACCTCTTCGACGGCCTCGGCACCTACACGTGGGCGGGCGGCGACAAGTATGTCGGCAGTTTCGCAGCTGGACGCAAGAGCGGCAAAGGGGTCTTTACCTTCGCCAACGGCAACCGTTACGAGGGTGATTTCGTGAACGATATGCGCACCGGCAAGGGCGCCATGACCCTCGCCACGGGCGACAAATACGAGGGCGACTTCCTCAACGACCGTTCGACCGGCAAGGGCATATTCACCTTTGCAACCGGCGACCGTTACGAAGGCGATTTCGTCGACGGACGCAAGGAGGGGCAGGGCGTCTTCACGTGGGCCAACGGCGACAGGTACGAGGGAGGCTTCCGCAACGACCAGTTCTCCGGCAAGGGGCTGTTCATCTACGCCAACGGCAACCGCCTCGAAGTAGACAATCCCTGACCGTTGCGGTTTTACGATAACCCACCGTTGAGCCCGACGGTGGGTTTTATGTATTGTTATGAAGCGACTTGTTATATTCGACCTCGACGGCACGCTTGTCGACACGATAGCCGATCTGGCCGTGAGCGTCAACCACGCTCTGGCGCAATGCGGCTATCCATGTCACAGTGTCGAGGAGTATAAATATCTGGTAGGCAGCGGCGTAGACCGTCTGATAGAGCGCGCCATGCCTCCCTCGGAGCGGTGTGCGGAGAATGTCCGGCTGGTCAAGGCAGCCTTTCTGCCCCATTACGACCGGCACAACACCGACCGCAGCCGGCCTTACGAGGGTATCGTACAGTTGCTTGGCGGCTTGCAGGCTCGCGGGGTGATGATGGCGGTGGCCTCCAACAAGTATCACGCAGCGACGGAGAAGATCATCGGTCATTTTTTTCCGACTACGGATTTTGTGGCGGTTTTCGGGCAGCGCGAGGGTGTGCCGGCAAAGCCCGATCCGGCTGTTGTACTGGAGATTATGGATTTGGCGGGCGTTTCTCCTGCTCAGACGCTTTATGTCGGCGATTCGGGAGTTGATATGGCCACCGCAGCCGCTGCAGGGGTCGATCCGGTCGGGGTAACGTGGGGTTTCCGTCCGCGCGAGGAATTGGAAGCCTCTGCCGCCGGAACGATCGTCGACCGGACAGAGGAGATATTGGCGCTTCTGTAAAAATTGCTGTTTGGATGAGTTATATTTGATCAATTTAACCCAGTTGATCTCGCCGCTGTCAAGACAGAACGAGATGGCGAATTCTCTCGTAAATTTGTTTATAAGAATGGAACTATGATTTTCAGGTTCAATATTAGTTAAGTAATGTGTATCATTGCTTGATTAGTTTTTATACAGTGAATAGTTAAGTGTTTTTTCGTACGAAAATTTCCGAGTCGAAATTTAGGCCAGTTTTGCGGCTGTTTTGTTTGAATGTGAAAGTCCGAAAAGCGGCTGAATTTACAGGCCTGAATAGAGTGACAATAAACAACATTTACACTAAACTTCGCCAACGGATCGCCGAGATTTGCGAAGCCGAGAGCCCATTCGAAAATAGAATGGCGAGGTTGAATTGGATGAGAGCTATTTCGGCACTCATCAAGTGCGTGAGATCCGTGGCCGCGTAGTCAGAGACAAGATGCTTGTTTTCGAGAGGTTGAAATGCGGAGACAAAGTGTATATGCAAATTGTTAGAAACTGTTCGACGAGCAAGTTGCATCCATTATCAAAGTTCATGCTTGGTGTACACCGACACTATGGTTATACAAGGCATTTGAGGGCAAAATATGGCGTCAATCAAACAACCACATCCGACATAGAAAACTTCCGTGGAATGTGCAAAAAGTTCCGTGGTGTACATAAGCATAAGTTCTGCCTCTACATAAAAGAATGCGAGTTTTAGCACAACTACCATGACAAAAACACTTACTTAACTTTGCACAAAAACCTCAGAAAAGTTCCATTTAACTATATTAAGTTATTGTGTACTTATTTAATAAGATTAAAGGCACATAAATAAAACGGTAAGAATAAATATATTTATCTTAAAATAAATGAGAAAGCAGCGCACCTGCACAAAACAAAAAGGGTCGGAGAAATTTATTCCTGCCACTCATGGGTTTTACCCATTGCTAAAACAATAGCCCAGCTCCCGACTTAGAAAATAGAATGATAGTATAGTCTATAAAAGGTAAAAATACGGCGTCAATTTCGTATCGTAACTGCGCTTGCGTTTCTCGCCGATTATTGTTAATATTCTCTCCTGACCCTCAATCATGTTTCCTTGTACAGGGACGACAGTCATAAAGATGCAATAAATAATCAATTGCCAGGCAGACCTGACTGAAATTTAAGCAAACCCTATGCATGGCATCTAAAAAGGCCGCCTCCGACGGGCGACCTCTACAAGAAAAATTCAATTAACTTAAAAATCAGAAACAATATAAACATCAGTACGACAGGAGAAAGCATAATCAGCACATAGACAATTGTGTTCCTCTCCATATCCGTTATACCTCTCTCATACGAGAGCCGTTGTAACGGGCTCAACATCTGCAAATCACTCCTGCTCTCATCCATTAGCGGACCGCCCATCTTTTTATCCCGCTTTCTGCCCATGCCGCGTTGCCCCCAACCTTACTACGACGGCCTTTTGGAGGTAACAGGCTTTTCGGAGCTGCTCTCCATGTCGATCTGCAACCGCACCATCTTGATGGCCGTCGCAGCAGCCTCTTCGCCCTTGTTGCCAAGTTTACCCCCTGCGCGATCCATCGCCTGCCGCAAATCCTCGGTCGTGAGCAGCCCGAAAGCGACGGGCATGTTCCAGTTGATCATCAGTTGCGTAATGCCCTGCATGGCCCCCTGACATACGTAGTCGAAATGGGGCGTCTCTCCGCGGATGACGCAGCCGAGCGCTATCACGGCGTCTACGTCGGTGTATTCCGCAAAAAACTGCGCCGCCAGCGGAAGCTCGAAAGCCCCAGGCACGCGCTTGACGATGATGTCTGCATCCAGACACCCGCACCGCTTCAATACCCGCACCGCACCTTCGAGCAACGCACCGGTCACCTCGCCGTTCCACTCCGAAACCGCGATGCCGAAACGCATCTCCTGCGCCGAAGGCAATATCTCATCTACTACCGACAGATTTTTCGTAGCCATTTTTCAGATGTAAATTAGAAACTGCCTCAAAAACCGGATTTTCCGTCTCTTTGTCATTGCAGGCAAAACGAAACGATCCCGAGAAAGCAGGCGATTGCATCTCGACCCTCGCAATGACGAAAGCACAAAGCCGCCTGCAACGACTAAACAAAACTTTTGAAACCGCTGTCTCTCTGTCTGTTATATCTGCGACGCCTCGCCAATATATTTCTCTATTTCGTACGCCTCCATGCTCGACGGATAGCTGTCGCGTATGCGTTCGAATGCCGCTTTGGCTTTGGCGTCGTCGCCCAGCTTTTCGTAGGCCAGCCCTGCCTTTTTGAGGTAGTAAGGCGCTGTGAATGAGTTGTCGGCAGCCGTTGCGGCGCGCTCGTAGTGCGCTACGGCGCTTTTGTAGTCGCCCTTCTGCGAGTAGACGTCGCCTTGCAAACCGATGTTCTGGGCGTTGATCATGGCCGAGGGGACGCCCGGCACGGCGGCATACTGTTTGAGGTATTTCAGCGCATTGTCCAGATCGCCCAAACGCAGGTAACACAGGCCGGCATAATGCTTTGCGATGTTGCCGCTTGTCGTCGAACCGTATTTTGCAACCACGTCGAGGAAGCCTGCATTGTTGCCGTCGCCGTTCAGCGCCAGCGCAAACGAGTCGACGGCGAACTGCTGCTGGGCGACGAAGATCATGTTCTCGGCCCTGGCCTGCCGCGGGGCGTTGTAGAGATATTTGTAGCCAAAATATCCCCCGATGGCCACGATTATCGCCAACAGCACGTATGTGAGCGATTTACTGTTTTTCTCGAAAAAGAGTTCGGTTTTGTTTATCGCCGTCTCGATGGCCGCCCCCGCATCGTGCGCCGGAGCGGCATTGGTCGCTTTCTTTGCCATTCTTATTGAAATTTGGGGGCAAAAATACATTTTTTTGGCGAATTACCATAAGAAACCGATTAGAATTTGTTCATCAAAATCATTATGCCCTTTTTTTGTGCTTTTCCCGCCCCGCTTCGTTACACAGTGCTCCGCCATGCGCCTCGGTCGGAGCGGGAACAGGGCAGTCGATTGTCGCGCATCTCTTCGGATTCGCGATTGTCGTGTTCGTCGTTGAACCATTCGAGGATTGCAGACAGGGAGAGGGAACAGGCATTGTGCCGTCCCAAAGCAATTACCGCGCGGGTTTCGAGCAGACGGATCAACTCGCGCCTGGTCAGATAAGAGGATTGGATTCGCCCGCTTTCGTGGGGCTGCACGTTGAACGTTCGGAGCCTTGTGCCGTAACTTTCAAATTCTTACCGGTTGGCATTGCGAAAGAATATGATGTTGTACATGACAAAAGAGGCGAGCCGCTTTTGAAGGAGCCAACCGGTCAGGTTTTCTCGTCAAGAATCCGTCGCATGGGGGCGCTTTATCTGCGACTTGGAGATATTTTTGTCGGATTTGAGAAAATCACGACCAAAATGTACGAAAAACATTTGAACAGCCAAAACTTTATAGAATACAGTATGCATCGGGCAGGCTCGAATTGCGCCCGATTTTATCTATATTTGCGACAAAAATTTTTGCAATGAAACTCTTTTCGCGCAGGAACATCATTATTATCGTTGCCGTCGCGCTGGTCGGCAGCGCGACGGCGTCGTGGCAGTACCTCGCGCTGGCGCGTGGGGCGGTCGACTGCGATTGCACCGTATACCTCCCCACGGGCGGCGATACACAGCTGATATTCGATTCGTTACGTTCGAGCGGCGCGGTCCGTCGCATGGCCGACGTCCGCACCGCCGCCGCACTGCTCTCGCTCGACAACATCTATCATCCGGGAGCCTACCGGCTTACCCGCGGCATGAGCGCCATACGGGTCGTGCGCATGTTCAAACGCGGCGCGCAGACCCCTGTGCGCGTTACTTTTAATAATATCCGATCGTTCGAAGCCCTTGCCGCCGCACTCGGACGGCAGCTCGAACCCGACTCGACCGACTTTATCGCCGCCCTGCGATGCGACGCCATGCCAGCCCATTACGGTTTTACGCCGGCCACGTTCATGGCGATGTTCATCCCCGACACCTATCAACTATACTGGAACAGCGGCGTTCGCGGCACGCTCGACCGCATGTATCGCGAACATGGCCGATTCTGGAACGACGAGCGGCTCAACCGGCTCACACGCACTGGTTTGACCGAGGTGCAAGCCTCTACCCTCGCCTCGATCGTTTACGAAGAGACCAAGAAACAGTCCGAGATGTCGGTAGTTGCCGGCGTGTATATCAACCGGTTACGCATCGGGATGCCGTTGCAGGCCGACCCGACGGTGAAGTTCGCCGTGGGCGACTTCACCCTGCGCCGCATCCTCAACCGCCACCTGGCCGTCGAGTCGCCCTACAACACCTACAAGGTAGCCGGACTGCCTCCCGGGCCGATCTGCATGGCCCCTGTACAGGCTATCGACGCCGTTCTCAACTACAAGGAGCACAACTACTTATATTTCTGCGCCCGACCCGACTTTTCGGGCCAGCACAACTTCTCGCGCACCCTCGCCGAGCACAACCGCAACAGCGCCATCTATTACCGATTTCTTAACAGTCAGGGGATAAGGTGATTGCGCGTAAAAATCGGCTTTGCAAAGCAATATCGAAGAACCTGGCAACTCCGTTCAGCACATGATACCCCGATTTGCGGTGATCATTTTATCATCTCGACGCTCCGCTTTACGAAAGCGGTGAGCTTCTCGCCTCGGAGCATTCCGCCAGCCAGCAACGCAAGGTCGATCAACTGGCGCACGGCGTCGCTCGAAGCTCCGATCTCGCCCAGTTTTTTGTTGCGCTCGCCGCGGAGCTTGTCGAGACGGGCATGGATCTCGTCGCGCGCCTTTTTCTCGTCGTCGGTGATCTCTTCGGGCTTCTTTTTCGCGAGCAGCTCGCCGAGGTTGCGCTCCTCGGCCGCCGCACTCTCGATCTTGTCGCTCACGACGTTCAGACGCTCGCCGTAACTGTGCTCTACGCCGCCCAGAATGTTGATCACCAGCGGATGGTTTACATTGACGGTCAGCGTGTAATCGTCGGGCATACCGACGTAGAACCGCGACATGCCGTCGCCGCCCATGGCCGCCATCTCCTTCATCCGGCGCATGTATTCGCCGCGGGTCAGCACGACCGGCATGTCTTCGGGCGCCATCGCCTCGAACTGCACATTGAACGTTTCATTCTCACCCTTTGGCAGTTGCGCCTCGAACACCGGCCGCATGATCTCCTGCTGCTGCGAGGTGAGCGACATGCCGTTGGCGTTCTCTCGGCGCACGAGATTGTCGACCACGTCCGAATCGACCCGCACGAAGCGCGTTTTTTCATTCTTGTGCTCGAACCAGCCCGCGAAGTGATTGTCGAGCTGCCCGCCCATCACCAGCACGTCGTAGCCCCTAGCCCGCGCCGCCTCTATGAAACTGTGCTTCGACACGAGATCGTCGGTGTAAAGATATATCAGCGTCCTCTCACGGTCTGTCTGGTTGGCGGCGATAAGCTCGCGATACTCGCTCATTGTGAAGTACTTGCCCTCGCTGTTCTTGACCAGCAGGAAGTCGGCGGCCTTCTCGGCGAACTTCTCGTCGCTCACCACGCCATACTCGATGAACAGTTTCAGGTCGTCCCACTTGCGCTCGAACTCCTCGCGGTTCGCTCCGAACTGCTCGGCGAGCTTGTCGGCCACCTTGCGGGTAATGTAGCTCGAAATCTTCTTGACGTTGGAGTCGCTTTGGAGGTAACTGCGTGATACGTTGAGCGGTATGTCGGGCGAGTCGATCACCCCGTGCAGCAGCATCAAAAAGTCGGGCACGATGCCTTCGACCGAATCCGTGACGAAAACCTGGTTGCTGTACAGCTGTATCTTGTTGCGTTGCAGCTCGATAGTGTTCGACACCTTGGGAAAGTATAGTATGCCGGTCAGGTTGAACGGGTAGTCGATGTTCAGGTGGATGCTGAACAGCGGCGGCTCGCTGCCGGGGTAGAGTTCGCTGTAGAAATCGTCGTACTTTTCCGTCTTGACCTCGGCGGGTTTGCGCGTCCAGAGCGGGCTGACGTCGTTGATGATGCGATCCCTGTCGGTGTCTGCCATTTTGCCATCCCGCCACTCCTGTTCCTTGCCGAAAGCGATGGGCACTGGCAGAAAACGGCAGTATTTTTTGAGCAGCGCAAGGATGCGCCCCTCGTCGGCAAATTCGGCGCTCTCCTCTGACAGGTAGAGTATTACGTCGGTGCCGCGTCCGCGCTGCTCGGAGAGTTTTTCGAGGCTGTATTCGGGCGTTCCGTCGCAGCTCCACAGCCACGTTTCGGCGCCCTCCTTATAGGAACGGGTGCGGATCTCAACCTTGTCCGCCACCATGAAAGCCGAGTAGAACCCGAGGCCGAAGTGTCCGATAATCGCCTGATCGTGATACTTTTTCATGAATTCGTCGGCAGACGAGA
This sequence comes from Rikenellaceae bacterium, assembly GCA_031256675.1. Taxonomy (GTDB): domain Bacteria; phylum Bacteroidota; class Bacteroidia; order Bacteroidales; family Rikenellaceae; genus JAIRQC01. The sequence continues at coordinate 6,300 of JAIRQC010000133.1, read as the reverse complement.
AGGCGATCTGGTTGATGTACCTTTCCACCTCTTTGTCACTCATGCCGAGGCCGCGGTCGGAGATGGTAAGGGTCTTTTTCTCCGTGTCGAGGGCGATGCGAACGCTTACGTCGCCGAGCTCTTCGGTCGCTTCGCCGGCCGAGGACAACGCCCTGATTTTCTGCGTGGCGTCCACGGCGTTCGATACCAGCTCGCGCAGGAAAATTTCATGGTCCGAATAGAGGAACTTCTTGATAATGGGGAAGATGTCTTCGGTCGTTACGCCGATTTTTCCGGTTTGCATATTGTTTGTTTTTTATAATTTCTGGTGGCGGGCCAAGCAGCAGGTCTGTCCTGCTACATGGTAAGAATCCTCCTATCTTACGGCAAACAATAAGCGTGCCACATCATTTAATGTGACAAATTGACACGGCGCCTGACACCATTACTTGAAATACGCGGAAAACAGCGCCACGTGGTCGGCAGGGGCACGGCGGGGACGGCGGGTAGTGGCGTCGACATAGACCAGCACGACGCGCCCCGTGTTGAGCAGCTCGCCCTGCTCGTTGTAAAGTTCGTGGTCGAAAACGAGCCTCACGTTCGGCGGTTCGGACAGTGTAATGCGCACCGTCACAAGGTCGTCGTAACGGGCCGGACGGAAATACTTCATCGTCAGCTCCGACACGGGCAGCATCACCCCCTCGGCCTCCAGCTGCCGGTAGGACGCTCCGAGACTGCGCAACAGCTCCGTGCGCGCCTCCTCGTACCAGACCGCATAGTTGGAGTGGTGCGCAACCCCCATCGCATCGGTCTCCTTGTAACGCACCCTTATCTTATACTTGCAAGTCAACATATTTATATACTACCTTTGGTAAAAAGAACATCAAAATAGATGTGTTAGGCGCTTAATTATCTTTCTTAAATATTTTTTGATAGCTGGAATACCTATGCTAGACACAATACTTGCAATGATACTCAAAATAGTTAATGTAATAGATAAACCGAATTTGCAATAGACGACAACATTGATTCCAAAGGCCAAAATAATAATTGACAGAACCAGAAAGATTCGGTTGCGGTGTCGTTTTATTCTCAATCGATCACATTTTTGCAGTCTATTAGATCGGATAGTTTGTTCCTCCTTTCTTTTTTTGGACTCTTGTATTTCAGCAATTTGTTTTTTCAGTAATGCTATTTCTTCTTTATTTTTGTTAAATTCGAGATTCATTATCTCTTTTTCCGATTCGGCTTCATATAGACATTGTTTTAATAAATCTTGCTCACGAAGATGTTTCTCCACATTATCGTCGGAAAGGATAGTCGAGATAACGTCATCAACTACATTTTCATTGATATCTTCCGGCTTTTTAACATCTTTTCTATATCCGGCATAGAGAGTTCTAATGTCTTCCTCATTTTTTATTTTGCCATCAGCAACATCTTGTTGCAGCCGGGTATAAGATTTTGAGATATTGTTATTTATAAGAGATGACAGTATTATTTGTGCCGATGCGATGACACTGAAACTCTTTGGAAGTTCATTCCCGAAACCTTTATTTAGTCTGAACCATAGTCTATTGGTTATAAAATACATATTTGTTGCCAAAAATGTCGGAGCAATTTCTTTCATTTTTTCATCAACAACCATGTTCATTGTGATGTTTTTGTTTGTAAGCAAAACATACCCAATGTCATCGAAAAATTTATTATTTATTCCTTTCCTTCGAATATTAATGTAGTTCAATAATTTAAGGATATGCTGGTGTTTCTGTCGTTCTCGTATTTGGTTGCGTAATATTCAATGGTTGCTTCATCGTCAAGAATATATCCGTGGAACCGTGAAGCATAGTAGTCCATGCCTATTTCCTCTATGATACCTTTGTCTTCAAGATATTTATAGAAAAGACTTAACTTGTCTTGCACATCACTTGGAACTTCGCACCCTTCAATTATTTTGGGCATCGCCGATTTGCCCACATCAATACTTTGACGTTTAATAATTATATCTTTGGCTGTATTGAAATATGAATCAATCTCAATTTTTGTATCTTCGAAATATTTTAGCACTATAATCGGCTTTTCTTTTCCGCAATTGACCTGCTGTGTTAAATTATAAAACTCATTAAATAACTCTTTATCCAGTTCCGTATTATAGCCATATGCAGAAAACAAAATTTCCGTATCTAAATATATGGTCATTGGTGATTTCCATTCGCCCATAGGCTTGTCTGGGGATGTAAATTTTATTCCACAATATAGCAGTACCCCTTCTTGCAAGGCTTCTATGCAATCTGAGAATTCTTTATTATTTTGTTCTTTAATAATCAGCCCGCTTACAACATATGAGTAGTCGTCTTTTTTGTCAAGGAGAAAATCATAAAGAGATCGTGATAATTTATTTCGTATTTTATCATTAGGTTTGCTATTTGTTAGATTTGCGTAATAGTCAAATAACCTGTTCAGTACGATATTTGTTGCGGCCTCTTTTTCTAAAATAAGGTCGCGTATTTTATTAGAAGCGGAATAGCTACCTGTCAATTCATAGTGGTATTTATGATTATTATTCTGTCTGAGATTTAGTTTTTTGCGTACTACATGTGTAATTACTGCATCAGGGAGGGAAAATTCAAAATACTGTCGCAATAAACTATTTATTTCGGTAACAGTAAACTCGCATTTCTTTTTATCATCCAATATGAATTGAATGAATGACGCTAACACAGCGTATGCGTCCTTTCCATTATTATACAATTCCCGAAACAGCGCTAAGGCTGCTAATTTATTATTATCCATGATTTTAATAAACTAAGTGGTGGATTTTACCTCCCCAAAAGCACAAAAAAATACAATGCGTTCACTCCAAAAGTAAAAATATCAAGAGGGTCAAATTCTTGTGCACGAAACCACTCCGCCCCCTCACTTTACGATAATCGTTTTGACTGCGTCAAGGCCGAGCAACTGGTTGAGGGCGTCGCGCACCTGGATGCGGCAAGCGAAGAGTTCGCTGCGGGCCGAGGATGAGGAGATCATAACGTGAAGCGTGCCGCGAACGACACGTATGTCGGTGGTGTACATGGCTATACGGTTGCCCGCCGCCTGCGCCCAGTAGTCCGAAACTTTTGCCTCGGCTATGCGGCGCGCCACCGTCGGGGCCGACTGCAAAAAGTCGCCCCACAACTCGCCTATGCGCATCGGTCGTTGTCGTCTCATAAGTCGTTCATATTGCGGTAATTTCGCCCCCCTCGACGTTGAACAGCGAACGCTCCACCCCGCGACGGACAAGCAACTCTTCGAGACGCACCTTATTGCAGTCCGAGATGAACACCTGCCCGAACCCTGTGGCGCAGATTATCCCTAACAGCCTCTCTACGCGCGAAACGTCGAGCTTGTCGAACAGGTCATCGAGCAGCAGTATTGGCCGCGTGGCGCACCGCTCGGCCAGAATGTCGTACTGCGCCAGCTTCAACGCCACGAGCAGCGACTTCTGTTGCCCCTGCGAGCCGTACCTGCGCAGCGCGTAACCGCCGATACTCATCGCCAGATCGTCGCGGTGAACGCCCCCGGTAGTGAAGCCGTTCATTGCGTCGCGCTCGCGGTTCTGCACAAGCAACTGTTCCATTGTCAGCTCGTTGAGCTCGCTGCGATAGCTCAACGCAACCTGCTCGCCGTCGTCCGAAAGCGTTTTGTAGTATCGTTCGGCCAGCGGGGCCATCTTTTCCACAAGTTCGGCCCGCCGTGCGTGTATTGTCCCGCCGCACCGCGCCAGCTGCATGTCCAGCACATCCATCAGCTCGCCCGACGCCGAGGTTTTGAGCAACTTGTTGCGTTCGGCCAGCAGCCGGTTATATCGTACCAAAGCATTGAGATACAGGCTGTCGAGCTGCGAGAGAAAGCTGTTGAGGAACCGCCGCCGCTCCTCGGCCGAATCGCTCACCAGCGCCGAATCCGACGGAGTGACTATAACTATTGGTATCAATCCGATATGTTCCGCCGCCCGTTCGTATTCCTTCTCGCCGCGCCGGATCTTCTTGCCCGCCGAGGGTTTGAACGAGCAGAATATCTTCTCGGCGCGCCCCTCACCCCCTTCGCAGCCGTAATCGCCCTCGACGACAAAAAATTCGGCCCCGTGGCGCAGCGACTGGCTGTCGGTCATGCCGAGCGCGCTCTTGCACATCGACAGGTAGTGGATGGCGTCGAGCAGGTTGGTCTTGCCTGCCCCGTTCTCGCCCACGAAGCAGTTGACCCCTGGAGCGACCTCCAGCGCGGCCTGCTCGATGTTCTTGAACGAGATTATTGAGAGTTTTTTGAGAAACATTGTGCAAATGTAGAAAATGTTTTTCAAAAATCCGCTGAAAAACAATATCTTGCGCCAAAGAGTATACTCAATGGATAATGATTTGAAAACGAGCGGTTTTCTTTGTTTTGCTTCGTTTTTCCATTGTTTCAAATAACTCAATGCAAAGATAGTGAATTTTCCTGAATAGTAAAAATAATCCCTGATATTCAACGTATATGCCACTTTTCTTGAATTAATAATCCCTGATATTCAACATATATTCCACTTGGGGGGTTCAACAGTACTTTATTTGATATATCTAATTTGTATGATGTTTGAGGGTTGAGTGTATTGAATAGAATAGTTGTATCTGCCTGCAAATTGAGCGTTTCAAGTATAACACCCAATAATGCAATGGTTTGAGGCGTATAATTGATTGCTAATGATTTGATTTCGGAAACTGTACTGTTATCAAGGCTACTAAATAATTGAAGTAATTGCTCGCATAATTGATTGGGATTTGTAGCGGGAATTTTTTAGAAACCAGCGAGCAATCAAGCAGTTGAAGCGACGAAACATTATCGTTTGTAATCTCATTTTTTTGTTTGATAAAACAAATCCGATGATTTCAGCGAATGATAGCCTTTTTTATTTTTGCCGTACCAATCTGTAGCACATTGCAAGATTGTGTCAATAACTTCAATTCACCGAAAACTAATTCATTGAAAACTGTATAGCCTGCAATATATCCGATATTTTCTATCAATTTCTTAATAGTTTGGAACGTATCAGGCAACAATTCGCCGGATTCTGTTATTTGAGGCTTGTAAAACCGTCCTTTGGACAAACGCCTAATTTGTCCGGCTGCAACCATATTATTCAATATCCGATTAACAGAGGCTTGTTTCCGTTTATCAATCTCGACGTAAACACGAAGCAGCACGAAAAAATGTTAATTGTATTTCTAATTATACCTGTCATAATACTATCGACAATATGACCGCAAAGATACAGCATTTTACTCCTTCCATCAAAAACCGCCGCAATGTCAAGCGATGTACCCCCATTTGTTTGGCTATATCAACTTTCGGAACTTGCGGTAAAAGCAGTTGAGTGATTTCTGCCTCTTTGCCGGTCAGTTTGACGACAATGTTTTTTGCGCCCGCAGGTCGCCCGACGTGTATGCCTTCCGATTTCATTCGCGCCAATGCTTCTTTGGTGCGTTGCGAAATCAAATTGCGCTCTATTTCAGCCGACAAGCCAAACGCAAAGGCAAGCACTTTTGAACTAATATCGCTACCAAGCCGATAATTGTCTTTGATTGTCCAAACCTGCACTTCTTTTTCCATGCAGACGTTCAGAATCGACATAATCATCAGCAGATTACGCCCTAAACGCGGCAACTCGGCACATATCAGAATATCGCCTTTCCGTAGCGATTCCAACAGTCCACCCAACTTGCGCTTTTCTACCTCTTTCGTTCCCGAAATGGTTTCTTCTATCCATTTTTCAACGGAAAGATTGTTCTTTTGCAAAACGTATTGATTTCAAAACGTTGATTTTCAACCATATGCCTGTCTGTAATTACTCTAATGTATCCGTAAATCATATATCAATAAGGTACAAAAAAGGTGCAATTTACGGTCTTGCAAGGTGGAAACTCAAAGGTTTGTCAATTCCTGCGGTTTTTGCAATTTCATACTCATATTTACCGATGTGCGCATTTTGAATATCTTTCCATCGCTGCCCGAAAACTTTGTATCACGATACTTTTCCAAAATAGCAAGCGGGATTTCCAATAACGGAATATAAGATGCTGCTCCGGTCTTTTGCCGGTTTATGACTATCCAGCGGCTGCCGTCTTTTTGTTCTTGGATGTTGCTGTGTTGCAAGTTTTTCAAATCGGAATAGGCAAACCCTGTGAACGTTGAGGACAGGAACATATCCCGAATGAAACCTGTCGATGCACGTTTAAAATCCGTTTTCATTAGCCGTTCAAGTTCTTCTTTGGAAAGCCAACGGCGTTTTGTACTGTTCTTTTCAAA